>NZ_QUSX01000002.1:330781-661563 GCF_003933245.1 Maribacter algicola | reverse complement strand
TCAATCGATAATAACTTTCTTGGCCATTTCTAAGCCGTATGGATGGTATTAGGACATCATCCTTGGTAGTATTATAAACCTTAAGGGAATAGGTACTGCTTCCAATACTGCTAAAAACCGTATCCAAGTAAACGGTGTCCTTTGAAAAGGACAGGTGGCCTGCACTATTGGCAAATTCAAAATCCTTTCTGCACGAGCTTCCCCAAAGCACCAAAATGATTAAAATGGATGTAAGGGAAAATTTTAATTTCATGCAATCAAATTATGTAAACTGGTTGGTGTTTAACCTTTCTACCATAAATGGGTCTATTCACTTACATTAAAAGGTCACCCTAATGATTTGATATTCAATACTTTTATCAAGATTTAAGAAAACAGCTTCTGAATATCCTCTGAAATCCGCATAGGCTTTTTTGTATCCTTATTTAAAAGACACCATTCAGTATTTGAACGTACAAGAAGCGTATTTGTTATTTTATGGAATATTTCTACAATGCGCGTAGAAATAGCACCCTTACTTTTTTCAATATAGGTAGAAATATGAATTGGATCTTTAAGGAAGGCAGGTGACTTATACTCAATGGTGTGTTTTAAAACTACCCAAATAACTTGTTCTTGAATCTCGATAGGAGCATTTTTTTTCCAATGCTCCTTGGAAATATCCTGTATCCATTGCACATACCTTACATTGTTTACATGATTAAGATCATCCAAATCCTCTAAGGTAACCTCGATTTGTTTGGTATAGGACATTTTATTTTTTTTGAATTTGGACCTCGAAAATTTTGTCCCAATCCTTCCCAGTTACAAAAAAGGACTTACGTTCAGGATGATAGGCAATGCCGTTTAGTACATTCTCGGTGTCAACCCAGTTTTCGGTCTTGGCCACTTTTTCACTTAAACCACCAAAATTGATAACGCCCTCAATGGCCCCACTTTTAGCGTTGATAATCATTACACCTGGTTTTTGGTACACATTGGCATAAATTTTACCATCTACATATTCCAATTCATTAGTATCCGCAAAGAGCGATTTGTTCGTAGCAATTTCTATATGGTCTTCTTCTACCAAGGTTTCTGGATTTAAAATCCAAATTTTGTCCGTTCCGTCACTTTTATAGAGTTTTTCCCCATCGTTCGCAAGTCCCCAGCCTTCCTTACTTTTACCATATTGAAAGTTATCCAGTTTTTTCATGTTTTTTAGGTCGTAAATAAAGCCCATCCCGCTTCGCCACGTAAGTTGGTAGATTTTATCCCCTAAAATTGTAATGCCCTCCCCAAAATAGGTTTCGTCCAAATCGATCTGTTGATACACCTTGCCAGTTCTGTAATCGAATTTCCTCAAAAAAGAGCGTCCGTTTTTTCCAGTACCTTCATATAAGGTGTCCTTATGAAACTCCAATCCTTGTGTATATGCATTTGGGTCATGGGGATATTCGTTTAGAATGGTATAGGTATAAATATCCGGGGCACGGGAAGCCAATACTTTTATATTTCTTGTTACCTCAACAGTATTTCCCTCATAGGTAATGCTTGCCTTCAAGACTTTGTTGCCCAACTTGGGAATTGAAAAATCCAATTCATCGTTCACTAGTACTAGCTCTTGACCATCAATACTATATGTCACACTTTCAATTTCCTTGTTTTTGATGTTTTTCAAGGAAACACCCAATTTATCATTTTGGTTTACTTGTTTGGCATTATCGGCTAGTTCAATACTAAAAAGTGAAGAGGGCTTTTGGTTGCCGCTTCCACATGAAAAAAATAACATAAGAACCACGAAGGCCAAGGGAATTCTAAAAATCTTCATTTGAAATAACATGCTAAAAATTTGATAGCTAATTTAGGTAGTCGGCAAGTTAATCCATAAAATTTAGAATCTAAAAAGGATTGCCAAACATTTAAAAGGTTGTATATTTGCGCTGGCAAGTCCTACACGACCAGCTCCTGTAGAATCCCCCAGGGTGGGAACGCAGCAAGGGTATACGGTCGTAGCGGTGCGATGTAGGTAGCTTGCCTTTTTTTGTGCCTTATAGTTTTTAAACTTTGGCCATTACCTAGATGCATTCGGAAGAAGTCAGTTTTGATTTCAAAGCAAGTTTTGAATCATTCAAATACCGCTTATCGTATCGGGAGAATTCGAATGCCATTCCAAATATATACGTCATTAGATTTTTAAAATACGATTTCCATCGCTTACTTTTGGAACATGAATTCAAAAATCGTACTAATCAGTGGAGGCTCATCCGGAATTGGAAAGTCCATAGGAAACTATTTAACCAAATATGGGTTTAAGGTCTATGGCACAACTAGAGATTTAAAAAAATATCCGAATTTTGAGGGGTTCGAATTATTGGAAATGGATGTTAGAAACCCTGAATCCGTAAACAATGCCATAGATGAATTATTAAAAAAAGTAGGTAGATTGGACATCCTGATCAATAATGCTGGAGTTGGAATTACCGGACCTTTAGAGGAAACCCCCAATAATGAAATATCGAATGCCCTTGAAACCAATTTCATGGGGCCACTTAATTTGATCAAGGCTTCGTTGCCTCAGATGCGCAAGCAAAAATCAGGTTTGATCATCAATATAACCTCCATAGCGGGTTATATGGGATTGCCCTATCGTGGTATTTACTCCGCCACCAAAGGAGCACTTGAATTAATCACGGAAAGTCTTAGGATGGAAACCAAAGATTTTGGGGTTGAATGCACCTGCTTGGCTCCGGGAGATTTTGCCACCAATATTGCCGCAGGTCGTTACCATGCGCCCATAAACGAGAACTCTCCCTATAGGATACCCTACGAAAAAATACTCAATTCAATAAATCAAGATGTTGATATGGGAGGAGACCCTGAAGATGTGGCCAAAAAAATTTTGGAGATAATAAATACCAAAAAGCCAAAAGTTCACTATAAGGTGGGGGCATTTATGCAAAAAGTATCCACAACTTTGAAAAGTATCCTTCCGGATACCTGGTTCGAGAAGCTACTCATGAATCATAGCAAAAATTAAGGATATAAAATAAAGATTAATTTTTTTAATGATTGTTCCAATATATATTGGAGAAAGCATCTACTATTAATGCATCATTTGTAATGACACATTTGTTCATAGGGTAGAGAATGAACGTTTCTGTGAGTTTGTGATAATCATCCGTTCGAAATTGACTGTGGGCATCGAATTCAAATTTATTGACTATCGTCTTCCAATTATTGGGTTCGGTTTTAAAATTTATACCGATGTATTCGTACTCCGGTTTTTCACTTTTTAATTCCTTTACGCGACTAAAAATGCTTTCGTAATGATTTTTATCCGTACCGGACCAAAAATAAAAGACTGCCTTTTTGTTTTTACTAAGAGAAGGGAGCGAAATCAAGGAATCAGACATGGATATCACCTCGATATTTGGTACTGGACTATTGGGCTGGATATTGCTGATACCCTCATACAATCGCTGAATTTCCTCTATATGCCTATTGTTTCCCGATATTCTTTGAAATTCATTTATAAATACCCTATTACTATCCACATCGTGTTCACGTAAAAGATAATTAAAGGCAACATTTCTAAAAAGGTTGTCCCTAAGTTCTTTTTCACCAACCAAGCTATCAATCAAAGCTAACTTGTGTTGGTTAAAATGCAACTGGTTGTGGGCAATACCGTTCTCCTTACCACAAGAATTGGAACAGGTCATGTAAGAAAGATTGCCAAGGTGGGATTTCATAAAATCATAATAGGGTCTCAGATAAATCAAGTTTTTGTTATTGTAGTCAATTCCATCTCTGTAAGCATAAAAAGATTTCGGAAATTCATGTAGTTCTTGTTCCTTTAAGGTTCCCCTGTGCTTAAAAGGATAGACTTCTTTAAATTTATAAAACGTATAATTAATACTGGCCTTGGCAATTTCAAAGGCAGTATCCGTTAATTTGGATTCCTTGTTTAGTTCTTCAAGTTCCTCAAGTTTTTCCTTTCTAAGGTCTTCAACTTTTGCCGAGAAATCATCAATTTCCAATTGAAAAAGATCGGAATACATCAGTTGTTCCACCTCTTCATCCTCAAGGAAGATTTCCAATAAAAAATTGTTCAATTCTTCATTGGTTCCCGAGAAAACCAAGGACTCATCAAAATATAGGGTATTCAGTCGGATCCAGACACTGTCCCCTTTTTCCAAATACACATATTGTTGTTCTGGATTATGGTTGAAATGATAAAGTCCATCATCGACTTTGTCCAATTGGAAGGAAAATCGATTATTTTCATCCAATTTGGCGGAGTCCAATGCGCTACTACCTTTATACAATACTACGTATTCACTGGTAGGATTTACAATTTCCCCGGCAAAAAACACACCTTTGTCTGTATTTACGGGGGAATTACAAGCTACTAGAGCTAAAGAAAGTGCAATAGGTAAAAGTTTATCCATACACAAAATGGGCAACATTTAAGATCAAAAATAAGGATACGCCTATTCGATATCTGTTAATAGCTAGTTAAAAATTAATGGTTTAGGTTATACGGAACATAATCTGGGATGATGTTCAATGTTTGTTGGTTTTCGCCTATTAATTTCAGTATTTTTGCACGGATTTTTAAAATGAGCATTATGTTATCTGTATCCAATCTATCAGTACAATTTGGCAAAAGGGTTTTGTTTGATGAAGTAAACGTGACTTTTACAGAAGGCAACTGCTACGGTATTATTGGGGCCAACGGGGCGGGAAAGTCCACCTTCTTGAAAATACTCTCAGGTCAACTAGATCCTACATCGGGTCACGTGCATTTGGAACCGGGAAAGCGTATGTCTATTTTAGAACAGGATCACAATGCTTCCGATGAATTTACCGTATTGGAGACAGTGGTTAAGGGAAACAAACCTTTGTATCAGATTAAGAAGGAAATCGATGCCTTGTATGCGGATTACAATGATAAGAATGCCGATAGGATAGGGGAGTTACAGGTGCAGTTCGAAGAAATGAACGGATGGAATGCTGATAGTGACGCGGCCGCCTTGTTGTCCAACTTGGGCATTGGTGAAGATTTGCACTTTACTTTGATGTCAGATTTAGATTCCAAACTAAAGGTAAGGGTCCTTTTGGCCCAAGCACTTTTTGGTTCCCCTGATGTACTGATTATGGATGAGCCTACCAACGATTTGGATTACGAAACCATCAATTGGCTAGAGAACTTTTTGGCCGATTATGAAAATACGGTCATAGTGGTATCGCATGACCGCCACTTCCTGGACACGGTATGTACCCACATTGGGGATATTGATTTTGGCAAATTGAACCTATATTCAGGTAACTACACCTTCTGGTATGAAAGTAGCCAACTTGCTGCAAGACAAAGGGCCCAACAAAATAAGAAGGCAGAAGAGAAGGCCAAGGAATTGCAAGAATTTATTATGCGTTTTAGTGCGAACGTTGCAAAGAGCAAACAGGCAACTTCAAGGAAGAAAATGCTTTCCAAACTTAAAGTTGATGATATTAAACCATCAAGTAGAAGATACCCTGCCATTATTTTTGAAAGGGAACGTGAGGCCGGTGACCAAATATTGAATGTGGAGCGGCTAAAAGCCACTACAGAGGAAGGTGAACTGTTGTTTGACAATGTTAATATCAATCTGGCAAAAGGAGATAAAATAGCCGTTATTTCAAGGGATTCTAGGGCAACCACCGCCTTTTATGAAATCATCAACGGAAATAAAAAAGCGGATGATGGTAATTACAATTGGGGAGTCACTACCACACAATCATATTTACCTGCGGACAATTCCAGTTTTTTCACCCAAAATATAAACCTCGTGGATTGGTTGAGACAATGGGCAAAGACAGAGGAAGAGCGCGAAGAGGTATACATTAGGGGCTTTTTGGGTAAAATGTTGTTCAGCGGCGAGGAAGCCCTAAAAAAGTGTACCGTACTTTCCGGGGGTGAAAAAGTTAGGTGTATGTTAAGTAGGATGATGATGCTACGAGCCAATGTACTCATGTTGGATGAACCTACGAACCATTTAGATCTGGAAAGTATTACGGCATTCAATAATTCCCTAAAGAATTTTAAAGGAACGGTACTTTTTACTACTCATGACCACGAATTTGCGCAGACCGTGGCCAACAGGATTATAGAATTGACACCCAAAGGCAACATTGACCGGTATTCCACGTTTGATGAGTATATGTCAGATAAGGCATTAAAGGAACAGAGGGGCAAGATGTATGCTGTTCCTGTGTAAGGAAGTATAACCCAAATCCATACATCATGAAGACCTACACCTACAAGGTCGGAATATTGCTGATGGCTTTCTTGGTCGCATGCAGTAAATCCGACAAGGAGCCCCAAGAGAATGAGCCCCCAATATCTATTAAAGCAGATTATACCCTTTTGATGGATCAAAACGGTGTTTTGACCACGCAAAGTCTCCAGACCTCAGAGAATGGAATGGTTCCAAAAAACAATGATTTGGATTTTCCTCCATTTCCTTCTACGAATATTTCGTATGCCGATGCAAATTCATTTAGTTTTTTTGAAGTCACATCGGACTGTAAGGGACGGATTTTAAGGTTCAACTTTGATAGCGGTATGTATCAATTGATAGAAACTTTTTTGAATCCCAATGCATGTGATTTAAATATTACGGCCATCGCACACGATAATACCCATGTTTTCCTAAGCTTTATTAAAAGTGAAGTGGGCAAATCGGATTCCCATTATGTTAGGATCATCAATATAACCGATGTTGAAAGTCCTGTGGATATAGAAATAGGCCTAAAACCAATTTCTGTTGTTCCAAGTAACGGGAGACTATTTGTACTTACGAATGATGATGAAATATCGGATGAAAATGGGATAAGTGTTATTGATATTGATGGGCAATCTATAATTTATGAGAAACTTATAGGATTTAATGCAAAGAAAATTTTTAAGAATCCAGAGGGTAATATCGTCATAAGCTACCCGGAACTTCACACCTCGTTAAACAGTATGTCCTTTGAGGGAGTTTATACCCAATATGGAGAAACGCTCCGTCCAAGTCTCTATTCGGCCACTTACAACATTTTCGACTCCAGTGGAAAAATGTATTATATATTGGGTACAGAGGACGAATCAAATGACGAAATTCCCGCTGTGTACGATTTTCAATCCAATTTGGCTACGTTGTACTATTTCGAAAACTTTTTATCCGAGACGGAACTGACATCAGAACTAAATATACAAACTGCAACGGCCATAGGGTATGACGAAAAGAACCGATTCATTCTAGTAGGGTACAAAAAGCGTGACAGCAATTCTGGAGGGATATTACGATTGAACCCGTCACCAGATTTTGCATATATAGATGCTATAGAATTGTATGGTATCCCAATGGCAATCCTTGTTCAATAACCGAACTAAGCGTTATAATATTTGCTGTTCCAAATAGCAGGGCTAAAATTTTTACCCAAGGCAAAGCCATAAAATATGGTAACCGCTACGATACTTTTGAAAATAAAGAAAAACAGAATACCAAATTGTGCTATGGAACTCGATTTTGAAAAAAGTCCGTTGGGAATTAGCAATGTTGTCAAATAGCTTAGCAAAACGATAACGAAAATAAGGTTACCTACATTCTTAAAAGGCCACATCATTAGTTTCCTTAACGGATGTAAATCCTTGCCCCATTTGTGAATCAAATAATAATACCCATTGCCCATAGGAGCGAACAAAATTGGGTCGTCCTTATCCTCCAACTTAAAAAGCTTGGAGGGTGCAATAATTTTAAAACCTTTTAATTCGGTATTGTGCTCCTTTTCCAGTTTTCCAATCTTGGAAAAGGCCTCTACGGGAATTTCGCTCTTAAAGTATTTGGTATCCAAAAACCTAAGTCGGTAATCGATACAGACCTTTTTAATTTGATCTATATGAAAAATTCTTTCTGTATCCAATTTGTCGAAATTAAATATATTTACCCTTGGTTTTTCAGAGGACTCCGCAAGATTTTTATCAATTCTAGAATAATTTTTATCGAGCTCGGCAAAAATATTCTTTACTTCTTCAAGTACATTATCACCATTTCTTAGGTGTCTGTCCTTTTCCAGGTGTAACTTGTCCAGGAGATTTGTTTTTTTAAATAGCATATTTTCTTTTTTAGCAACTCTTTCAAAGTTAGACAATAATTAAATTTTATGTAAAGCTTGTAAATTTAGTTATTTGTTAAATATTTGTTAAATATAATATTTGTCATATTTTAAATAGGATTCAATTAGCATCAAGATTGTATATTGTCACTGAATGTTGACCATTCATCGATTAACGAAATTACCCCAAACCGAAGAACCTTGAATATGAAAAATTGGACATCCCCCGTGTCTTTCGCAGTAGTGCTATTTTCACTTTTATGTACCGCTCAAAAGTCTCAATCAGATGCGCATGACAACCTGATATCCAATGTAAGTCCAAAACTAAATTCCATATTACATAGTACTGAAAAGACGGAAAGCCACAGCATGTTGCTATCTATTTTAAAAGCTTCTGATTTGGATTGCCTTTTGGATTATGATGGTCAATTTACGGTCTTTGCACCCTCCAATGCAGCTTTTGAGAAACTATCAGAAGTTACGAATGAATGGCTAATAAATCCCGATAATAAAGAGAAGTTAAAGGCCATTATGTCCTATCATATTATTGCGGGCAATATCTCTGCCAGCAAAATGTTAAGGGCAATGTGCCGTGGTAATGGGGAAGCTTCCTTTACTACCATTTTAGGCGAAAAAATTACAGCTACCATGAACGGCATTGATATCGTACTTACGGACCCTAAAGGGAATCAGGCAAAAATTGTAAATGCCGATTCAAAGCAGCTCAATGGGGTAATACATGAAATAGACAGTGTATTTTTCCCTCTCAGCTTATTTTAATCATTATCTAAGTTCTGCCAGCAATTCCTTTTCGTAGCTACTTTGGAGTTTCGACATAATTTTGTCGATTTGCGTGTCCGTCAAGGTACCATTTCTATCTTTTAGTGTAAAGCTTACGGCGTATGATTTTTTACCCTCCGGTAAGTTTTTACCTTGGTACACATCGAATAAATTTATGTGCGTCAAAAATTTTCGCTCCGTTCTAAAACCTAGGTCATAGACTTCCTTGAAGGTGATAAAATTATCCAGTAATAATGCAAAATCTCTTTTAACTTCAGGGTATTTGGAAATTTCCTTGAAAATAATCCCGTTTTTGTTCAAACTATATAAAATAGCGTCCCATTTAAAATCGGCATAGAAAACCTGTTGTTTAATGTCAAAGTGTTTGGTGAAATCCTTTTTTACAATTCCAAAGGAGACCAATACATCCCCTCCATTTTTTTTATAGGATATACCCTCAGAAAATAATAGGGATTCATCCGGTGCACTAGTAATGTCTAAAATACCCAAACGTTCCAGTATGGTATCCACCATGGATTTTAATTGAAAGAAATCCGTGCCTTTAGAAGGTTCCGTCCAAGTATTCTCGTTGGCTTCCCCGCTCAATAAGACGCCAAGATATTTTTCTTCAATACGGTGGTCATTTTCTTCATAATAGGTTTTGCCAAACTCGAACAACTTCAAGTTCTGACGTTTCCTATTAATATTGAAACAGGCCGCTTCCAATGCAGTAAATAGGGATGATTTTCTTAAAACCGAAAGTTCCCCACTTAACGGGTTCAGTATGGTAACATGTTTTTTGGTCCTTATTTCCCCTTCCAAAAGCTTATCGAAGGTTGGAGATGTCAAACTATTGGTAAGTGTTTCAAAATACCCCCTGGATGCCAACAAGTCACCAATGATATGTTGAATCTTATAATCTTCAAAGGGAGTTGTGGATGCTACCGATGCATTTAATTTTTCACTGTAGTCAATATTGTTGTATCCATAGACTCGTAGAATTTCTTCAATTACATCTACTTGTCGCTGTACGTCTACCCGATAGGAAGGAACCGTAAGTCCCATACCGGCCTCCGTGACATTCCTTACCTTAATATCCAGAGAGGTCAAAATAGACTTAATGGTATCCTGTGATATATTTTGTCCAATTAACTTATTAATTTTTTCGAAAGCCAGAAACACTTCAAAATCCTTATGTTTTTTGGAATAAAGATCGACAATGTCAGAGGTGATATCGCCTCCCGCAATTTCCTTTATCAACAACGCGGCACGCTTTAGACTGTACTCAACGTTTTCGATGTCTATTCCTCTTTCGAACCTAAAGGAAGCATCTGTATTAAGTCCGTGCCTTTTGGCTGTTTTTCTAATGGATACCGGATTAAAATAGGCACTTTCCAAAAATATTGCGGTGGTGTGTTCCGTCACACCGGAATGTATTCCACCAAAAACCCCTGCAATGCACATGGGCTTTTCGGTATCGCAAATCATTAGGTCCTCCTCGTGCAATTCCCTCTCAACACCATCTAGGGTCGTGAATTTTGTTCCTCTTGGCAAGGTTTTCACCTCTATTTTCCCCCCTTTGATTTTATTGGCATCAAAGGCATGTAAGGGCTGACCCAATTCGTGTAAAACATAGTTAGTAGCATCCACCACATTGTTCTTGGGGGTTAGACCAATGGCCCTTAACCTATTTTTAAGCCAATCTGGTGAGGGTTGCACAATAATATTGCTAATGGTAACACCACAATATCTAGGTGCCAAGCTATTGTTCTTTACGTCAACATCAATTTTCAGAGATCTGTTGGAAACATTAAAATGGCTCACGGGAGGTGTTATCAATTCCTTATTGATTTCCTTTTGCTTCAACCCTGCCTTGAGATCTCTTGCCACGCCAAAATGACTCATGGCATCCGCCCTGTTTGGCGTAAGCCCAATCTCAAAAACTTCATCACGCTCTACGTTGAACAACTCAGATACAAGCGTGCCCGGTTTTAAGCTGGCCTCCAAAACCATTATACCATCATGACTCTCACCAAGTCCCAATTCGTCCTCGGCACAAATCATTCCATGGCTTTCCTCGCCCCGAATTTTTCCTTTTTTTATCTTCCAAGCTTCTCCTTCCTTGGTATAGAGCGTAGTACCAATAGTAGCTACGGGCACTTTTTGTCCCTTTGCTACATTGGGGGCTCCACACACGATTTGTACTGGAGCTCCGTTACCCAAATCGACCGTGGTAACCTTTAGACGGTCTGCATTGGGATGTTGTTCACAGCTAAGTACATGTCCAACAACAACACCTTCCAGTCCTCCCTTCACGGATTCAAAAGGTTCAATACCCTCAACTTCCAGTCCTAAATCTGTTAAAAGCTCTCCCGTTTTTTGGGAGCTCCAATCTATATTGATAAACTGTTTAAGCCAGTTGTAAGAAATTTTCATCAGTCTATTTTAAGCAGCCAAAGATAAAACAATGCCCCAAGACATTCAACAGCGGGCGGTTTGTTTTCTCCTTAATTTTAAAATGAAATATTTAAGTTGTTAATTCGTATAAGAATCCAGAAATTATGAGAAAAGCCTTTATTCCCATTTTAATGTTGCTGTTTTTTGCTTGTGTGCCAAAAGACAAAATGAACCAGCCCAAAGAAGGTGTTTGGCAAGCCAGACTGACTGTGAAGGATAATCAAATATTGCCCTTTAATTTTGAATTGAAAAAGACCGGAAGTGACACACACCAAATAAAAATATTAAACGGGGAGGAAACTATATTGGTGGATGAAATTACCATTGAAGGAGACTCCATACTGATCAAGGCACCGGTATTTGAGGGTTATATTGCCGCCAAGCTGACTAATGAATCGATGCAAGGCGTGTTTGTGATAGAGAGTTTGGAAAGAATGGTTCCCTTTGAAGCCGAGTTTGGAATCGAACAACGATTTTCCAATGTAGAGACTAGCCTTACAGATGTTAGCGGTATTTGGGAAACCGAATTCAGTCCAGTAACTGAGGATAGTTATATGGGTAAGGGCATCTTTACCCAAAAGGATGGAATCGTTTCTGGAACCTTTAGAACGACCACAGGGGACTATCGATATTTAGAAGGTGTCATGGACAAGGATTCCTTAAAGATATCCGCCTTTGATGGGGCGCACGCTTTCCTGTTTCAGGCAAAGGTTACTGACAGTTCCATGAACGGAACTTTTTATTCGGGAAATCATTTCAAGGAACTTTTTGTTGCCTTGAGAAACGAAAACTATGAACTCCCTAGTCCGGATTCCCTGACGTTTATAAAAGAGGGATATGATCGTTTCGATTTTTCCTTTCCCAATTTGGATGGGGAAGAAATATCCCTGTCAGACCCCGCTTTTCAAAATAAGGTTGTCATTGTGCAGCTAATGGGTTCATGGTGCCCCAACTGTCTAGATGAATCAAAATTCCTTGTCGACTATCTACAAAACCATAAAAATGAGGATTTGGCAATTATCGCACTCGCATTTGAGCAGGCGAAAACAAAAGAACGCGCTTTGCAGAGTATTCAAAGGCTTAAGGATAAAATTGGCATATCCTACCCAATCTTATTGGCACAATACGGAAGCTATGACAAGGAAAAGGCCCAGCAGAAATTGCCTATGTTGAACCATGTACTTTCCTATCCAACAACCATTTTCGTGGATAAAAAAGGGGCAGTGCGGAAAATACACACGGGATTCAATGGTCCCGCAACGGGAAATAAATACGAGGAATTTAAAACGGAATTCAATAGCTTTCTACAAGAATTATTGACCGAATAGGGCAGGTTTGGAATTAAATGATGGTAGATTTGCCCAAGTCAATATTCTCATCGTTCATATTGAAGTTATCGTCCATTTCCATTATATTGTCCGCAATAAAGTCGCCCACATAATTGGTACCGTATTTACTACTTCCCATAATATCTGGGGTAACGATTTTTTTAGAGAACGATTTTAGCACCGCTGCTACCAATGCATCGGCCTCTTCATTGAGCTTAAAGTGCTGTAACAACATTCCGGCACTTAGAATGGCCGCTACAGGATTCGCTATGTTCTTATCCTTGGCATCTGGATAGGAACCGTGAATAGGTTCGAACATGGCATATTCGGCGCCCACGGAAGCTGAGGGAAGCAAGCCAATGGAACCTGCAAGGACACTTCCTTGATCGGATAAAATATCCCCAAACATATTGTCGGTTAGGATTACATCGAACTGTGAGGGATTGAGAATCATTTGGACCGCCGCGTTGTCTATAAAAAGTGTTTCCAGTTCAATTTCAGGATAACTCTTTGCAATGGAAGTGACCACCCTTCTCCACAAACGGGAAGTTTCAAGTACGTTGGCCTTATCTACCAAAGTAACCTTCTTTCTTCTATTTTTGGCCGCTTTAAAAGCCAAATGGGTTATTCTACTGATTTCATCCTCTGAATAGGAACAGGTATCCGTAGCAATATTGGTACCTGAATCCATTGATTTGTTTCCATAATAAATGCCTCCGGATAATTCCCTGTAGATGACAAGGTCCGTATCTTTAATCAACTTTTTGTTCAAAGGGGATTGCTTTATTAATGCAGGAAATACTTTCACTGGCCTAATATTCGCAAAAAGATCTAATTCCTTTCGCAGCTTCAATAGACCTTGTTCTGGCCAAATTTTAGAATCTGGGTTGCCATCATATTTTGGCATTCCAATGGCTCCAAATAAGATAGCATCTGAATTTTTACAAATCTTTAAGGTGTCCTCCGGAAGAGGTTTGCCCTTTTTATCAATAGCTTCAGCACCAATGAGCGCTTTTTTAAATTTGAAGGTATGTCCAAAAGTTTCTTCAACAGAACGTAAACACTTCAGGGATTGGGCTACGACTTCCGGGCCAATACCATCGCCTCCCAGTACGGCTATTTCCAAATGCATGCTTACGGTATACTTTGAAGGTTTACGTTGCTTGCCTCGATAATATCATGGATATCGGCATCAAGAATTTCCTTTTTCCTATCCGCAAAATTTAGGAATTGGTCATATACCTTATCCAATTGGGTTTTGGTCAATTCGTAACCTACCAGTTTTGCACGATAGGCTAGGGCGGCCCTGCCACTTCTAGCGGTCAGAACAATGGAAGATTCCGTGACACCAACCTCCGCAGGATCAATAATTTCATAGGTTTCCCTGTTTTTTATAACGCCGTCTTGGTGAATTCCTGAGCTATGGGCAAAGGCGTTGGCTCCAACAATGGCCTTATTGGGTTGGACCACCATTCCCATTTTGTTTGAAACCATTTTACTGGTATCATAAAGCAACTGGCTATTGATGGTGGTGTCCAGGTTTAGGCTAGGGTGTTGCCTCATTATCATTACAACTTCCTCTAAAGAAGTGTTGCCTGCACGTTCTCCAATTCCATTGATAGTACACTCTATTTGTCTAGCTCCATTGATTACCCCAGCTATGGAATTGGCCGTAGCCAAACCAAGATCGTTGTGGCAATGGCAGGAAAGAATGGCCTTCTCTATACCTTTTACGTTTTCCTTTAAATATTTCATTTTGGCACCATATTCCTCTGGAAGGCAGTACCCCGTGGTATCTGGAATGTTTAGCACAGTTGCCCCGGCCTTAATAACCGCTTCGCAGACCCTCGCCAAGAATTCATTGTCCGTTCTACCGGCATCCTCGGCATAAAACTCAATATCCTCCACAAACTTCTTTGCATAGCCAACGGCCTCGACCGCTCTTTCAATTATGGCATCCCTATTGGAATTAAATTTATGTTTTATGTGGGAATCCGATGTGCCTATTCCCGTATGTATCCTTGGTTTTTTTGCATATTTAAGGGCTTCCGCAGCTACTTCAATATCTTTTTTGACTGCCCTGGTAAGACCACAGACCGTAGCGTTCTTGACTAATTTTGCAATGCTTTCAACCGATTTGAAATCACCCGGACTAGAAATTGGAAATCCTGCCTCTATAATATTTACACCAAGTTCATCCAACCTTTCAGCTATCACTAACTTTTGCTCCATGTCCAATTTGCAACCTGGAACCTGCTCTCCATCCCTAAGTGTAGTATCAAAAATTTGTACTATATCTTTGCTCATTATATTTATGTAGTTTTAGCAAGTTAAACGAATATATAACGCCGATAACGAAAAAAGCAAATTTTGTTAGGACATTTACAACGTTAATATACTTTTCGATAATATCAAGCTATTGATTTACAATAATTTAAATATATATTATTACGATGACAAATGCTCATAAAGATGCGTTGTTCGTTTTGGTAAAATCGCTTTCCAAATCGGAAAAGCGACAATTTAAACTATATGTAGGCCGTTTGGGCGTAAATACCGACGCAAAGTTCCTAGCACTATTCAATCTACTTGACAAAATTAAGCGTTATGATGAAAAGGTAATACTTTCCAGCGGAATAGTTAAAAAGGCACAGCTTTCCAATCTTAAAGCTCATTTGTATAAGCAAATTCTTGTAAGCCTTCGCCTCAATCCCGTCAATCAAAACATTAGGATTCAAATACGGGAGCAACTGGATTTTGCTACCATTCTATATCAAAAGGGATTGTACAAGCAGAGTCTTAAAATTCTGGACAAAGCAAAATCAACGGCGATAGAGAATGAGGAGAAGAATATCGCCTATGAAATTGTCGAATTTGAAAAAATCATCGAGACGCAGTACATTACGCGTAGTATTCCGGATCGTGCGGATGAGCTTGCCATCCAAGCAAAGGATTTATCTGGCCAGAACGTCATTACCAGTAAGCTTTCCAACTTATCCTTGCAGCTATATAGCATGATGCTAAAAGTTGGTTACGTTCGTAGTGATGAGGACCTCCAAAAAGTAAAGCATTATTTTTCAAAACAGTTACCCAAAGTCGATGTTGAAACCTTAGGTTTTAGGGAGAAATTATGGTTATACAAGGCACATTTATGGTATAGTTTCCTTACCCAGGATTTCCTATCATCCTACAAATACGCCAGCAAGTGGGTGGATCTTTTCTATGATTACAAGGAAATGATCTATTTAAACCCGGTTTTCTTCTTAAAAGGAAACCATTACCTGCTGGAATCCTTGTTCTATGTAAAGTATAGTTCCCAATTCAAGGAAACGCTACAAAAAATGGAAGTGGTTTTACAAGAGAAGGACTTTCCACAGAACGATAACATCAATTCCTTGGCCTTTTTGTATCTAAATGCCAATAAGCTGAATCTTCATTTTCTCGAAGGTACTTTTGAAAAGGGAATGTACCTGGTAAAAATTATAGAATATGGCATTACCAAGCACAAGGATAGAATAGATGCCCACCATGTAATGGTTTTGTACTACAAGATTGCATGTCTATATTTTGGAATTGGAGACAATAAAACATGTATTGTATACCTAAAAAAAATCATCAACAACAAAAACCTAAAGATGCGCGAAGACCTTATGTGCTTTGCCAGGGTGTTGAGTTTGGTGGCACATTATGAAGCAGGCATGGACTATCATTTGGAAGTCCAATTAAAAAGTACCTATAAGTTTTTACTTAAGATGAACGATATGCATGCCGTTCAAAAAGAAATGATCAAGTTTTTAAGGAACCTGGGTAATATCTACCCCAATGAACTAAGGGGAGAGTTCGAAAAATTACATACGGAACTTAAAAAGTATGAGGACCATCCTTATGAAAAGCGGTCATTCCTTTATTTGGATATTATTTCTTGGCTAGAAAGTCATCTGGAAAACAAGCCTGTTTCCGAAATCATTCGGGAAAAAGCCCTAAAACAGACAAGGTAAGCCCAGATGAACCGTTCACATGCTTCCCATTTATTGGAAATCAATCTGGCAATGCTCTTTATTGCCACTTCGGGACCATTGGGAAGGTTTGTGGATTTACCAGTTCCCGTCATTACAGGAGTACGGGGAATTATTGCTTTCCTCCTGTTGATTCTTTTCTGTAGGTGGCGAAATATCTCGTTGAAGGTCAAAAATGGGGACATCCCATTGATACTCGTGACCGGTGTATTGATGGCCGCCCATTGGTTGTTTTACTTTTATGCCCTGCAATGGTCCAATGTTGCCATTGGCATGTTGTCATTATTTACATATCCTGTCATTACTGCCTTTTTGGAGCCGATTTTGTTGAAATCCAGACTACAAAAAATGCACCTACTTCTTGGTGGGCTGGTTCTGTTGGGCATTTATTTTCTAAGCCCCAATTTCAATTTACGGGATTCCAATACGCTGGCCATTTTAATGGGTTTGGTCTCGGCCGTATCCTATGCCTTACGGAATATTATATTAAAACTGAAGGTGGAAAAATACCAGGGTACCACTTTAATGGTCTATCAAACGGGGACGATTACGATTTTGATGTTACCAGCTTTGTTTTTTACCACTCCAAAGGAAATCTTGGGTCAGTGGGAAGGGCTTTTGGCCCTAGGGGTCCTAACCACGGCCATTGGCCATAGTCTCTTTCTCATGACATTCAAACATTTCAGTATCACAACCGTAAGCATTTTAAGCAGTGTCCAGCCTATTTATGGGATTCTAATCGGAGCCCTATTTTTGAATGAAATCCCAAAGGCTACGACCCTTTTTGGGGGAGCGCTGATATTAAGTTCCGTTGTTATAGAAAGTTTTCGAGCCTCCACGAAGCAAGAGGTCAATTCTCTGGATTGATGCCCGGGGCAAATTCATTGATTACGTTGTTACCCAACGTTTCAAACTCATTGTTCTGGGCCATCTCACGAACTTTTATTGGGTCGAAATCCCCATTAAAATACAAAAAAGAGCCCGATTCGGCGTTGTTATTATAAATGAGGATCTCCTTGACACTGTTCCTTTTTTCACGAATGGATACCACGTTACGTTTTAAATCGTCGTTTTTTCTATAAACCTCAATAAAGGAATTACCGGTAATCCCGTTCATTTGCTGATTTAAAAATTGGGTTCTAGCGGGCGTTGTACTGGGAAACTTCATATATCTCAAATCCCTCGTGTTTCCAATAAGGGACTGCATTTCTGGGGAAATACCACTTATCAATTTCAACATAAATTGGGGTACCCTTACCGCCGTTACTTGGGCATCGTTTTTATGGGCATTATAAAACGTGTCTATGGAGTTGTAGGTGCCACAATTATAAAATAGGGCAAAGCAGAAAAGTATACTGATTTTCTTGTACATGGTTATGGTGTTTAGAAAATCGAATGTACAAAAATTATGAACAGGCATCCCAAACTGGATCTGTAGGCAAAGGAGCTAAAATAGTTAAAGTTTCGTTTTTTACGGGATGGACAATTTCAAGTCTACGTGCATGTAAATGTATGCTTGCATCTTTATTACTTCGGGGAAAACCATATTTCAAATCCCCTTTTATGGGGCAGTTAATGGCAGCCAATTGCGAGCGAATTTGATGGTGCCGACCGGTTTTCAAA
Organism: Maribacter algicola; assembly: GCF_003933245.1. Lineage (NCBI taxonomy): Bacteria > Pseudomonadati > Bacteroidota > Flavobacteriia > Flavobacteriales > Flavobacteriaceae > Maribacter > Maribacter algicola. Next base: position 643,238 of record NZ_QUSX01000002.1, on the reverse strand, counting down.
TCGATTTCCAAAAGAAAAAAAGTGTTAAGTTCCTTAAGTATCCGGTAATCGAGAATCGCTTTTTTACTATCGGGAATTTCCTTCTCGTAGGCGAAGGATTTGTTTTGCTTCGGATTCCTTTTGAGCCAATGCACCAAGGTATCCTCCTTTTTAGGGGGTACTTCCTTTACTACGGCCCAATAGGTCTTTTTAACATTCTTCTCGGCAAATATTTTATTCAATCTTGGCAGTGCCTTGGATGTTTTTGCAAAAACCACTAATCCCGATGTTGGCCTATCCAACCGATGTACGACCCCTAAATAAACATTGCCGGGTTTATTATATTTCTCCTTCAGGTATTCCTTTACCACTTCGCTCAGGGGCTTATCTCCTGTTTTATCCCCTTGAACGATATCTCCGGGTCTTTTGTTGATAATGATAAGGTGATTGTCCTCAAATAAAACTTGTAGGTTTTTGGGGGTTGACAATATCTTTTCAGAAGAGCCCATACGCCTTAAATGGTAATTCTTTTACCAAAAAGACCTAAAAACAAGATAAGAAGAACCCCTGTAGTTACGGCCACATCGGCCATGTTGAAAATACCTGTTTTAAAAAAGCCCAACCTAATTTGGAAGAAATCCGTTACCGATCCCAGGGCAATCCTATCGATTAGGTTTCCAATACCTCCTCCAATTACAAAGGCAAAAGCCAAGCTCATCCATTTGTTGGTGTGGATTTTAGTCAGCATCCTGTATAATAAGATCAGAAGTACGATTAACGGGAGTGCTTGAAACAAAATACGTTTTAGGACAGGAGGGAAGTTCGCCCCAAATCCCAACATGGCCCCGGTATTCTCCACATTGGTAAGGATAAAATGATCTTTTATCAAAGGTATATATTCCTGATATGAAATATTTTCACGTACCACCTTTTTGGAGACTTGGTCACAACCTATATTGAGTAGGACTAACGTTATAATTAAAAACCGACTAAAAAGTATTTTTCTACTTGGTTTCATCAAAATCAGTATTGTTCGTCGTCGTTTGGAAAATCCATGCTTTTGACGTCCTGTACGTAATTTGAAATGGCATTGCCCATTTCCTCGTAAAGGTTCATATAACGTCTTAAAAACCTTGGATTAAACTCGTGGGTCATACCTAAAAGGTCATGTACGACCAACACTTGTCCATCGGCATATTTCCCGCCACCAATACCAATGGTGGGGATGGTCAATTGTTCCGAAACTTTTTTGGTCAGATTGGCCGGAATTTTTTCCAATACAATACTAAAACAACCCAGTTTTTCCAACATGGCGGCATCCTCCATCAACTTTTGGGCCTCCTCTTCTTCTTTGGCCCTTACCGTGTATGTCCCAAATTTATAAATGGACTGCGGTGTAAGTCCTAAATGGCCCATGACCGGGATTCCTGCTGCCAAAATACGCTTTACGGATTCCTTTATTTCCAATCCGCCTTCCACTTTTACGGCATGGGCACCACTTTCCTTCATGATTCTTATGGCAGAGCGCAAGGCTTCTTTTGGGTCACTTTGATAACTACCAAAAGGCAGGTCCACAACCACCAAAGCCCTTTCTACTGCCCGGATAACCGATGAAGCATGATATATCATTTGGTCCAAGGTAATGGGCAAGGTAGTTTCATGTCCCGCCATGACATTGCTAGCGGAATCGCCCACCAGAATAACGTCGACCATGGCCGCATCCACTATTTTTGCCATGGAGTAGTCGTAGGCCGTAAGCATAGATATTTTTTCCCCATTGCTTTTCATTTCGACCAGCGATTTTACCGTTATCCTTTTGTATTCCTTTTTTGCAGTAGACATATAATTTTATTTAGTCCCAGCAAAAGTAATGAGTTTTGCCGAGATTAAACTTTTGGAGGATTTTCAAAAAAAAATCAAGGATTTTCGAATATATCGCTATTTTTAGATTTCATTAAACCACTCCATCTTGAAAAGCACTATAACAACTTTTTTGATTTTTACCTCCTTATTTTCCTTGGCACAAACCTCGGAAGCCGAGGCGGTGAAAGCGACCGTAGATAAATTCTTTACCGCTTTCCATGCCCAGGATTCTGTAGGATTGAAAACCTTGGTCACTCCTGATATTGTGCTGCAGACCATTGGCACAGGAAAGAAGGGCGAAACCATTCTTAGGAGGGAAAATTACAGCGACCTGGTTAAGTCCATAATAAGCATTCCGGATTCCGTTGCGTTCAACGAAAAACTTTTGGATTATTCCATTCAAGTGGACGGGGCCATGGCAAATGCGTGGACGCCTTACGAATTTTGGGTAAACGATTCCTTTAGCCATTGCGGAGTCAATTCCTTTCAGATGGTGAAACTTGATGGAGCTTGGAAGATTATTTATTTGATAGATACCCGAAGAAGGGAAGGCTGTGAAGGCCAGACAAACTAATTCATCCTACATCCGTTTTAATCAATCCTCCATTTTCTAGCTGAAGTACTATTCTCCGTAGGGAAATCTGCTGGTATTTCCTGAGTCACCCCACCTGTTGCCGCCCATTCTGTACCTCGTTGCAGAGTGGTTATAAACCCGACACATTCCATCGAATAATCAAAATGTCCCAAAGTAGTGTGAAAAACCCTGCCTTTACCATAGTCAATAGCCATTAACATCGGCACATTTTGGCCCAGACCTTTTACCTTTGGATTCCAAGGCGGGGCATTTCGTTCAACATCGGCGAAAGCGGTTGCTAGAATGGTGGCATTCTCAAAAGGGCCGCGCATGCGTTCGTACAATTCATCCTGAGTATGCATCCATGTGGTAGGAAGGCCCTTCATTATGGGATGTTCCGGTGCACGTGTCGTAACAGGGAATTCATATTCGGGTCCATGGGAGCCGCAAACACCTTCAGCTTCATCGTGCACTAATTCTCCTGACTTATTATAATAGACGTATGGACCTGTACTTTCATTACGACCGCCCCAAGCCCCCAGTGCAATCATTTTATTGAATTCGTTCCATTCGCCCCAAGCATTATTGGCGGCATGCACAACGACCAAACCACCACCGTTGGCGATGTACTTTTCAAAATTGGTTCTTGTAGTTTCCGGCCATAGCGGGGAATCCGCACCTAAATTGGAAATTATGACATCGTATTTTTCAAAATCGAAAGAGAAGTGAGATGATTGTATCGGCTGATGGGAAACGCCGTATTTGGTAGAATCCAAAGGGTATTTTTCGATAAAGGAAGTGTAGGGTTCAGGTCGGGATTCATTGTACTTTATACCCAACCAAACGGAATCCATCCGATGGATGTCCACTTCAAAAAGATTGGTTTCCTCTAGGTAATCCTTCATCATCATGGTGGTCTTAGGCCAGACATAATGATTGTTCTGCCCATCCAAAATCAAGGCTTTTAATTTAGTAGGGGCCATTTCCTCAATAGTTTCGTTTTGTTTAGCTTCTTGCTTACATGCGAATGCCAAGAAAGCAATCAACATAGGGAAAAATAATCGTTTCATGATCTATTAGGTTGTGTTGAGCTTAAAAGTAATGGAAGTTCTTCATATTCACAACAGAAGTGCTTTCGGTCTATATACTAGTGTCATCGCCCAATTTTTTACTTGGCGAAAATTAATAGAGGTACTACCTTAGCTTTTAAATCAAACAATACATATGCAATTATTAGGAATTGGGTCGCGCATTAAGCACGCGGAATTTGGAATGGGGGTGGTAACCAACATCTCTTCAAAACACTATTGGGTAACTTTTATGGACAAAGGCTTGGAGACCATCGAAATCAATGATGATTTTGAAGTAATCGAGGCACTGGAAAACGACGTGGATACGGTAAGCTTTTTAGAAGTGGAGACCTCATTGATGTCGATTTTAAAAAGATGGAGCGATGTTACCGAACAGGTAGCCATTGCCGATAAATGGAAAGGTGGCAACCTAGTTTTGGAACCAAGTGATTCCAGTTTGAGCAATAAGGAAATACCAATTGACACCTTTTTTCACAAAATAGTGATGGTGCGTGACCGTATACGGGTCATGGAACAAAAAATAAATGCCAGTAAAAATCTGGACGATCAGGAAAAAGTAGATCTGCAACAATATATTACCCGCATCTATGGTAGTTTAACGACTTTTAACGTGCTGTTCAAAAATAAGAGCGACCAATTTGTGGGCGAAAAATCCAACTAATAAATCATACTATACCGCCTCCTTCTTTTCACTCAAATATTTCCAGTATCGCTTAGGTATATGTTGGGTATGTAGTTTTTTGTTGATACGGGATTTGATATTGGTACTCTTGAAATAATTGTTCCACAAATCTTGATAGTCATACTCTTCGTTCGTCATTGCGGCACTTTTTTGGATACTGTTGCCAAAACCGTTGGAAAGGTCCATTGTAATGATTTCAACGCCATGAAGATCGTAATACAGACCATAGTTGCGCTTTAGGTCATAAATAATCCAGGGTTGGTCCGCATAGCGCTCCTTAAAGTGTTTGGAAATCAAAGGGAGTACATCAAAATCAGGTTCAATATTGGCAAAATAAATACCGTCCTTTGTCAATTGAAACCGAACAAATGCCTCCATACGGTGCTTTTCCCTATGTACCTTTTGGGCCGTCTGACTGATTTTTAAAATGCAGGCATCGGAGAAGTCGGATGCAACGTATTTGGAACCCATTATTTTTCGGATGTATTGATAGAGTAGGGGCTCCATATTCCTTTCCCCACTTAGAAAGGAAAAGTAAATGTTCTTGATGGCTATATTACTTCGGTTTTTTATACCGTTCCAAACCCTTTTGGCCAATTCGATATTGGTGAAAATGGTCTCCGTTTCGGAGAAAAGTCCGTTCTGCGCCAAACGTTCCTTTTGGATATCGGCAAAAGGCAATTTTTGTTCGAACCCTGCGAATACGGCGGTCAAAAAACCGTTAAAGCTACCATCATAAATAAATGTTTTTGTTGTTGTCATGAGGCTACTCTTTTAATTGAAAAGTGATAATTGATTGGAATACTGAGGTCTATATTTTCCGTAGGATGTACTTAAAATCAATCCTTTAATACGTTGCGGGTCCAAATCCCTACGCTCCCAATGGCGGGAATCACACAGGATAAAATACTTTGCCCTGTTGAGGGCCACCCCCATTTTTTTAAGATGGTCCCAATCCAATTTTCGGAATTTACGGGCCTTCATAATTTTATGGACCGAGGTCATTCCCACTCCTGGAATACGTGCCAAAACAGACATTTCCGCCTTGTTAACATCTACTGGAAAGTGTTGCAGATTCCGTAAGGCCCAGCTTAATTTTGGGTCCACATCCATATCCAGATTGGGATACTCTGCATTGAGCAGTTCCTGCACGGAGAAACCATAAAACCGCAATAGCCAATCGGTCTGGTACAGCCTATTTTCCCTGAGCATGGGCACCTGCGTACCTATGGAGGGAAGTCGGCTATCATTGCTTACCGGCACATAACCTGAATAGTAGACCCTTTTCATGTGAAAGTTCTTGTAAAAATGCGTTGCGGAGTACATCACATCCTTATCCGATTCTCCCGTAGCGCCTACGATCATTTGGGTGCTCTGTCCCGCAGGAGCATATTTAGGAGTACTTTTTAGGAGTTTACGTTCTTCTTTAAATCGGATAATTTCATTTTTGACCTTTAGCATCGGTTTGGCAAAATCCTCGTGCTTTTTATCCGGTGCCAATAGTTTAAGGCCGGATACTGTGGGGATTTCAATATTGACCGACAATCGGTCAGCATACAATCCGGCCTCATACATAAGTTCGTCACTGGCCCCGGGAATCGACTTTAAATGAATATAGCCGTTGAAATTCTCCTCCAAACGCAGTTTCTTAGCCACGGCGATCAAACGTTCCATGGTATAATCCGGATCCTTAAAAATTCCGGAACTCAAAAAAAGCCCTTCTATGTAGTTCCTCCTGTAAAAGTTGATGGTAAGGTCCACCACTTCCTGGATTTTAAAGGCTGCCCTTTTTATATCGTTGCTTTTACGGGTAACGCAATAGGCGCAATCGTAAATGCAGTGGTTGGTAAGCAGGATTTTCAAAAGAGAAATGCAGCGTCCGTCCTCAGAATAACTATGGCAAATTCCGTTACTGGCATTTCCTAGTCCCTTATTCGTGTTTTTCCGATTGCTTCCGCTACTGGAGCAGGAAACATCATACTTGGCGGCATCGGCCAGAATATTTAATTTTTCCTTGATTCGATTAAAATCCATAGCAATTTGGTAATTATTCCAAAATTATGGAAATAATCCTAATTATGGAAATAATCCATATTTTATTTTGGAAATAATCCATATTGACTATATTTGGATATGGAAAATGAATTGACACTCAAAAGATTTACCGATGTTCGGAGGGAATTAGGCTACACCCAGGCCGAGTTTGCAGAGATACTCGGTGTAAAGAACACCACTGCCGATATTGAACGGGGAAGGACGAAATTATCCGGAAAGGTGGTTTCTGAACTTCTTAAACAGTTTAAGATCAATCCACTGTGGTTGTTCGGGGAAAGCGATAATCAATATTTGGAAACCTCCCAAACGAGTGTCATTCCAAAAGTGGTTACCGTGGATAGTGCGGATAGAGACAATATGGTACTGGTGAACGCGAAGGCCGCGGCGGGTTATCCCCAAAATATTTCAGATACGAGTTGGTACCAGCAATTGCCGGCATTCGATTTGCCCATACCGGAGTTCCGGAATGCCACCTATCGTGGATTTCAGGTAGAAGGGGATAGTATGTTACCCAATTTGCGTCCAGGCGAATGGGTGTTGGCAAGGGCCATAGAGCATATTGACCATGTGAGCGCCAATAAAATGTATGTGGTGGTCTTGCAAGATTCCGTGATGGTTAAGAAAATCGAGAAAAGGCCCAATTCCAATAACATTACCTTGGTTTCCTTGAACGAATCGTATCCACCTTATGATATCAAACCTTTTTTGATCCAGGAAATTTGGGAAGTGAGCAGTAAAATTACCTTCAATGTAGACGCCACTACGGATAATGGACTGCTCAAACAGCTGCAGGAATCCATGCAGGAGCTTAAAGACCAATTACAGCACGTTAAAAAAGTGTAAGCCTAGTGGTATTTCTTAATGTATAGCCCGCTGTTCTTTAAGGTAAAACCTAGACTTTTATATAGACCGATAGCGGCCTTTCTATGATGCCCGCTGAAAAGGAGCACATCATTCAGTTGTCTTTTTTCGGCCTGTTGCAAAAGTGTTTCCATTAATTTCCTACCGATTCCCTTTCCCCGATGGTTGTCGGAAACGATCACATCCTCTATCATTCCTTTATACCCCGATACCACCTTATAATTCGCCATCATTGCAATCCCGATAAGTTCTTTATTCTCCAAGCACACCGCAACATCTATATATTCCTCTTCCTTAAGAATATTTTCCAAGGAAAGTTGTCGTATTTCGGAATTGAGTTGCAGGTATAATATTGAAAGTTGTTCTTGTAGGCTTTCAGTTACGTCGTTCTTAGATAGGAGTTTTATTTCCATTGTTTTGGCTATTGGATGTTTGTTCTTGGTTGTTGGTAAAATCTACATTTTCCACTTTTCACTATGGACTCAAACTATCTTGAACTTAAATTTGTACTTTAATTATCGATTATACCCTCTTACATTCCCCATGGAAAGTTCCAGCGGACCCATTACATGGGACTTGGGGAGAAAAGCGCCACTTTCGGTGACCAACCATTCATCCCACGTGGCCTCCACACCACCAATAGGAATGATCTTGACCCACATTTTTAAACTTTTTGGGAAACCACTGGGTTGTAACACCCATAAATAAGAATCACCTGGTGTTGTACCACCACTATTGTAGGTCACCAAGAGACCATCCGAGCCATCCTCTAAAGTAACGACCTGTCTTTGGGTCCCGGAATCAAAAACCTTATAAGGTGCTACCAACCAAAAGGAATCATTATTGAACATGGCTATGGCATCGGCTACAAAATCTTCATTTTCATTTGCATTTAGCCGTTCCCCATTTTTAAACGCAATACTCGAACTGGTATTGATCAAATCCAATTCTACGCGGTAGGCATCCCACTGTACCTCGGCTTTTCTCAATTGGCGGTCCCATTTATAAAAATGGGACTCGTTTCTAAAAGACCATTCGAGAAACCGCGTATTTTTATACAACTCATGGTTCAAGGAAGTGAGCATTTTTTCAGCCAAGGCATCCGCATCCGGACCCGACCGCCCCTCAGGCAACGGCTCGTTGTAAATGGCGTAAAGAACTCCAAAGGCGATGACAAGTACCAAAACGATAATCCCCAGAATTTTCAATAATTTTTTAAGCATACTTTTTATTTTTCGCTGTTAGCTGTTAGCTGTTGGTTGTTCATTTTGGTAGTTGGTTGTTGACTATTTTAAAAGTTTCAGGTTTCAGGTTCTAATCAATTATAACATCTAAAATTATCAGTTCTACATTCTAACTTTTCACTTTGCACTTGTTACTTAATACATCTTGAGATTGAAATTTGAACTTGAACTTGTGCTTGAACTTGAGTTTAAAACCCTACTGCAGCGTCATCTCCACGTTTATCGGCACCACCTTCCAATTTGCCATCGGGCAATACCTTAATGGCATCAACCTTGCCTATAATCGGCGTACGGTCTTCATTGATAATATACCCTTTTGCTTTCATTTCTTCCTTTAAGGTATCGGGAAAACCGTCCGGCTCAAAAATGACCATATCTGGCAACCATTGATGGTGAAAACGTGGGGCATTTACTGCGTCCTGCATGCTCATATCAAACTCATAGGCGTTTAGGATCGTTTGGGCCACGGCCGTAATAATTGTGGAACCGCCTGGTGTACCGACTACCATCCAAAGTTTTCCGTCCTTTTCCACAATCGTAGGGGTCATACTGCTCAACATGCGTTTTTCAGGGGCTATGCTATTTGCTTCGGCACCGATGAGTCCAAACATATTGGGAACTCCTGGTTTCGCACTAAAGTCGTCCATTTCGTTATTTAGAAAAAAGCCCAATTCGTCCGAATACAGCTTGGAGCCGTAAGCTCCATTTAAGGTTGTGGTTACGGAGACGGCATTACCTTCTGCATCTACGATGGAATAGTGCGTTGTTTCCATACTTTCTACGATTTCAACATTGCCTCTTTCAACTTCGGAGGATTTGGTGGCCTTGTCAAAGGAGAAATTCTGCATACGCTCCTTTAAATAGGAATCGCTCAACAATACATCCAACGGAATGTCCACAAAATCCGGATCACCCAAATAATAATTCCGGTCCGCATAGGCCCTTCTTGAAGCTTCGGTAAACAACTGAATGGTCTTTGCCGAGTTATGTCCAAAATCCGACAGCTCATAAGGCTCTATCATTTTAAAGATTTGATTGATGGTAACCCCTCCGCTGCTAGGTGGGCTCATGGAAACTATCCGAAGGTCCTTATATTTGAATACAATGGGTTGTCTCCATACCGCCTCATATTTTTCCAAGTCTTCCTCAGTAATAAAACCTCCTTTTTCTTGGATAAAGGCCGCCAGTTTTTGGGCGGTTTCCCCTTTGTAAAAGCCGTCCCTCCCGTTTTTTGCAATTCGGCGCATGGTATTGGCCAAGGCCGGGTATTGTATGATATCGCCTTCCTTGAATACTTGGGCAAACTTTGTACTGTCACCATTTACTTCAATAAACTTGTCACGCTGGCTTGCCAATCTTTTTTCCTGATTTACCGTTACCGATACCCCTTTTTCCGCCAATGCGATAACGGGTTCGAATATTTCTTCTAACGGTAATGACCCAAATTTTTTATGCACCTCAATAATCCCGGCCACGGTACCAGGCACCCCAACAGCTGTGGCACCCACCGTGCTCATATTGGGGATGACATTGCCCAAAGAATCCAAATACATATCCTTATGGCCCGCAAGGGGAGCTTTTTCCCTATAATCCAAGCCACCAACATCGCCGTTGGCCTTTCTATAAACCATAAATCCGCCACCGCCCAGATTACCGGCAAAAGGATAGGCCACAACCAAGGCCATTTCTGTGGCTACCATAGCATCAAAGGCATTACCTCCCTTCTTCATAATTTCCACCCCAATTTTAGAGGCCTCTTCCCGCGCGGAAACCACCATGGCTTTTTCAGTGACCAATCCTGTAGGTACTACTGAAGCCTTTTTACAGTGAACGAATACAATAAAAGCGAATAGAAGTAAGAAATATTTTTTCATGTGTTCTGGTTTAAAGCTGGTTTTTTACAAGTTTTAAGGAGATGTATTTCTGTTTGGAAAAGATAACCAATTCCTCAAAAAATTGGGTAAACTCTTCTTCAAAATCATCATAGTTTTGTTCCAGGTCCAGAATGGCAAAATTCATCTTGGATTTATTTTGGGTCCTTCGGTTCATGCCTGTCAGTACTTTGGCTATTCCTTCCATGTTGGAGTAATTGAGCAACCAATTGTCGGCAATCATATACGGCATCATATGCTTTGTGCTATCCGGTAGGAAATGATAGTATTCTTCCAAGGAATCATAAAAATTGTCAACGAACAATTCAAGGGGCACATCAGAATATACGGACCAATTCTTTGCCAAAAAATGGTCGTAAAATATATCCACGATTACCCGGCTGTAATGGCTATAATTCTTGTGGAGCCGTTTGCTGCTAATTTTGGGTATATTGTGGGCATCCGTAAAAGTATCTATTGCCCTGTGCAACAAAATACCTTGTTGAATTCGAGGGGGTAGGTGTTTGTATTTATTGCCCCGTATACTATCCGCAATAAAATTGCCAATGGTAATATCTTTATCGTTAAATGAAAGGTAAATATGTGCTAAAAAGTTCAATGGGCCGATATTTTTCTATAAAAGTCGAATTTACGAATTGAAGAACTTTCAAATAACCCTAACCCTTTATATTTGCAAAAACTTACTTCAAATATGACACTAATCAAATCGATTTCAGGAATACGAGGCACCATAGGAGGAAAACCAGGAGATAACCTAACACCCATTGATGCGGTAAAATTTGCGGCATCCTATGGCATATGGCTAAAGGACTACTCCAAAAAGGAAAAATTGAAGGTAGTTATAGGCAGGGATGCCCGGCTATCTGGGGAAATGATACAGAATTTGGTCGTTTCAACCCTTGTGGGACTTGGCATCGATGTCATTGACCTAGATCTTTCCACAACCCCTACGGTTGAAATAGCCGTGCCTTTGGAAAATGCAGATGGCGGTATTATCCTTACCGCAAGCCACAATCCAAAACAATGGAACGCCCTTAAATTACTGAACGAGCGGGGCGAATTTTTGGATGCTGCCCAAGGTGCCAAAATTTTGGAAATTGCCGAACGGGAAGATTTCGATTTTTCCGAAGTAGACGATTTAGGGGAGATCATTAAAAATGATAGTTATATAGACATACATATTGACGAAGTATTAAATCTATCCTTGGTGGATGCAGATGTTATTAAGAAAGCAAAATTTAAGGTCGTGGTCGATGGTGTCAATTCCACGGGAGGCATTGCCATTCCCAAACTGTTGCATGAATTGGGGGTTGAAGTGGTGAAATTGTATTGTGACCCAACCGGCCATTTTCCCCATAATCCAGAGCCTTTAAAAGAGCATTTAGGCGATATCTGTAAAAAGGTCGTGGAGGAAAAAGCCGATTTTGGTATTGTTGTAGATCCTGATGTTGACCGATTGGCGTTTATAAGCAATGACGGGGAGATGTTTGGGGAAGAGTATACCTTAGTGGCCTGTGCCGATTATGTTTTGGGCAAAACCAAAGGAAATACGGTTTCTAATCTCTCGTCCTCCAGAGCTTTAAGGGATATTACCGAAAAACATGGAGGCACATATGAAGCGGCAGCTGTGGGCGAAGTAAACGTAGTGACAAAAATGAAAGCGAATAATGCCATTATTGGCGGGGAAGGAAACGGTGGTATCATTTACCCAGATAGTCATTATGGACGTGATGCTTTGGTAGGCACCGCTTTGTTTCTGATGTTGATGGCCGAAAAAGGTGGAACAGTCGCAGAATTGAGGGCCAGCTACCCCAGCTATTTTATGAGCAAAAAGAAAATTGAGCTTACGCCAGGACTTGATGTAGATGGAATCTTACGTGAGATGGCCGACAAATATAAAAATGAAGAAATTTCCACTATTGATGGTGTAAAAATCGACTTTCCTGAAAATTGGGTGCACCTGAGAAAATCGAATACGGAACCCATCATTAGAATTTATACCGAAGCGAAAAGTCAGGATGATGCGGATTCCCTTGCTGATAGCATCATACTAGAAATCAAGGAAATCGCTGGTATTTAGGCCGACTTATTCGCCAAATAATTCGCACGGACAATTTTTGAGGTTTTATGTTCCCCTGTGTGGCTCCATCCAGGGGGCATAAAAATATAGGCCAATTTGTTCTTTATTCCTGGTGCGTGAAAAACGTCCTTGGCCAAGGCAATGATTTCTCCAAAATATACATCTATAAAACTACCGCTGTTTACTTTTCGGGTAATGCCATACTCAGGCTTGGTATCAGGTTGTTCTTCTTGGTAAGTACCAAAAACCCGGTCCCAGATATTTAATAGATTACAGAAATTGGTGTCCATATATAGCGGGTTTCGGGCATGATGCACCCTATGGTGGGAGGGCGTTAGCATGATTTTGTTCAAAAACCCGAATCTAGCGTCCTTAATCATATTTTCGCCCACATGAATAAAAGCACCGTAGGTTCCGTCAATGAACATAATCAGGAACAACATGACAGGTTCCACGCCTAAAAGCAGACAAACCGTGGTTCTAATGACATCCGCATAGGGCGCTTCCAGAAAAAAATGGGCATAGGTTACGGAAAGATTCATGTCCTAAGGGGTATGATGCGTGGCATGAAGGCACCAAAACAATCGGACTTTATGACCTAAAAAGTGATAGATAAAGTGTCCGAATTCCCAAACAATATAGGCATAGATAAACCAATACCAAGTAGGGCCCGTATTGATCAAGGCATAGGGTTCAAACCATCCAATACAAAGGGTAACCATAGCAATGGCGATAAACCTACCGACGAATCGGTTAAAAACATAAATAAGAAAATTTACCTTATAGACCTTGGTCTGTGGCTTTTTATAAACCAGCCCCAGAATGAACTCCAACAATACCAACAAAGGTATAATTGGAAAAATAAGGCTTTGTATGCCCTCAAAAGTTCTAAAGGAACTATAATCACCTGTTTTAATAATTTCCCAAGCTTGGGAAATGCCTAAAAATCCAATGATTTCATTGTAAAGCGTATCTAATACCTCCATGCAATTTTAGTATTTCAACTAAAGTATCAATAAATATTAAAATATAAAATACTGAAATGTAGATGGTTGTATCCGGAGAAGTGAGGATAGTTAAGAGACCTTGGCAAAAGACGCGGGAGTTTTGCCTCTGTGTTTCCATCTTTTGTGGGTCCATAAATAGTGTTCCGGCCTTTCGTTTATCTGTTTTTCCGTCAATCTAAGGAAGGCTTCGGTAATCTCGTTTTCCTCGGTATACTTGCCGTTTTCGGTAATGGGGATAAATTCCGCCTGGTAGTAGCCCCGTTTCACTTTACTGACCTTCAGAAAAACAACTGCAAGTCCTAACTTTCGGGCCATTGTTTCAGCTCCGTTAAAAATGGGGACTTTAATCCCCATAAATTCCGACCAATATTGTGCCCTGTGGGCCTGAGGGGATTGGTCGCTGACCATACCAAAAATTCCTATAATGCCATCTCGCTTATCCTTGACCACCGTTTTAACCGTTTGTTGCTGCGTAATCAAGGTCGTGTTCCAACGACTCCGTACTTTTTTGATGAATCTGTCAAAATACTTATTCCCAATTTTTTGATAGACGGCGTAGCCTTTTGCCTTTACATAATTGTTCATGCTAACGTTCCATTCCCAATTGGCATAGTGCGAGCAGACTACCAGGATGCTTCGCTTTTTCTCAATTTCATTGATTACTTCAATGTTAAGTACATTGTATTTCCTTTTGATCTGTTCCTTGCTTAGATTCATGTACTTTATCATTTCCAAGAACATATCGCACATATGTCTGTAGAATTCCTTTTCTATTCTGTGAATTTCTTCAGGGTCTTTGTCAGGAAATACCAAATTGAGATTATCTTGTACAACCCTACGCCTATAACCTATGACCTTATAGACCAGAAAGAACACAACATCGGAAAAACCATAGAAAAGTCGGTGCGGCAATACGGAGATTATCCATAAAAAGGGATATGTCAAAATAAAAACCAGTAGTTGCATGCCTTCTATTATACTGGGCAAATATAGCTATATTTGAAAGCATTAATAATGAATTTATATGTACAACCTGGACATCGCCACCATAGCCGTTATTGCGGCGAACATCATGGTTTCCCTCAAAGGCTTTAATGATACTTATTTTTTTGACCGATATAAATTCAGTATTGGCGCCATAAAAAGTGGTCAAAAGGAAAGAATGCTTACATCGGGCTTTTTACATGTGGACATTGCCCATTTATTTTTCAATATGTTCACCTTGTATTTTTTTGCCGATGTGGTCATTGGTTGGTTTGGTCAGGGTAAATTCATTATCATTTACTTTATAAGCCTTTTGGCAGGTAGTCTTTTAGCCTTGTTGTTCCATAAGGACGAACCTTACTACAGTGCTGTTGGAGCCAGTGGTGCCGTAACTGGAATTCTCTACTCGGCTATACTGCTGCAACCAAATGATAGTCTTTACCTCATGTTCATTCCCATACCTATTCCGGCCTATGTGCTGGGCATTGGGTATTTGTTGTATTCCATCTATGGTATGAAAAGCCGTTTGGGCAATATTGGGCATACTGCTCACTTTGGTGGTGCGGTAGGTGGTTATTTGATTACGCTCATTTTCATGCCCAGTCTTCTGGGAACAGATACGCTTATGGTCATATTATTGGCAATACCCATTATTCTACTTTTTGTGCTGGCTAAATTGGGAAAATTGAATTAAGTAATATTATTCCTACAATAAATTTCTTTTTATAGTTTTTTTCTTGCAGTTTATCGAAAAACACAGTGAAATCATAAGGAAAAGGGGGTCGGTTCGTTGTTAAGGGACTGAATAAAAACCAAATCCTTTACCGATGTTAAGAAGATTCCCCATTTTAATCACTGCAATAACTGCACTGTTCTTTTCCTGTAGCGATGAAACAACCGTATATGAAGATCCCAATAATAAGGACAATTTAAGGTTGGAGTCCAACGAAACACTTTTAGAGAATAGTGTTATATATGACAAAGCCGGCGTACTCGATATCTTGGACGAAGCTACCATTACAGGTAAATACGCCTCCAGCGCAAAAGCACAGCCTGCAGGCGACTATCCCTTGACCTTGGTGGCGCAGGTAGATGTCCCTTCCTTTCAGGGAGGCGAGAACCTAACAGCATCCCATGTAGTAGTAGATGGGGACTATGCCTATGTATCCTATAACACGGTGGATGCCAGTTTTGTGGGGGCCGTGGATATCATCAATGTAAAAAACCCAAGAAACCCAAGGGTTACATCTAGATTGTACTATACGAATGCCGACCTAAACGCCATTGCTTATGATAATGGCTATGTATATTTGGCGGGGGGTGTAGATTCCGAGCTTTCGGTTACGGCAACAGCTAATTCCTTTGTGGCCAAAATCTACGCACCGGATGGTCGTTTTGATTTGGATGCAGGCATAACCTATGGATTCCAAGATGGCTACAATGCTACGGATGTTGAAGTAGTATCAGATAAAGTAATCGTTACTAGTGGCCAAGAGGGATTTGTTAGGGTATATAACAAATCAGATTTAAGTACGGTTGTAGAAGCTCCGTATGCCGATTTAAGGGCCGTAGCAGCAAACGAATCCAATATTGCCGTGTTGGACGCAAGTGCCGGTGTTTCCATTTTGGACCAGAGCCTGAACACTATCAAGGACATTTCGATAGATTCCGATTTTGGAGTAAATACCAAAAGAACACTTGATTTTTACGGAGAGAACGTTATTGTTTCCGAAGGTTCGAAAGGAGCGGGAGTGTATAATGGAAGTACGGGTGACTTTGTGGAATACATTCCTATTTTATTAAACCCTGAAACCGTGGACGATGCAGATGTCGTTACAAACGCGGTGGCCACCAATGAAAATGTATTATTAATGGCAAATGGTGGTGCGGGACTTTGCCTATCCGAAGACAAGGAAAATGCCGATACCAGTTTGGTGGGTATCATCCAATTGGAAGGCTCCATCAACTTTGTGACTTCCAAAGACGATTATATTTTCGCCGCCTCGGGCTTAGAGGGGTTGCAGATCATCAAATTGAATAGACCTGATGAAAGTTTGGTGGCTAGATGCTCCAACTTAAGTGGATACTCGGGCAGTTCAAATTTGAATGTTGGCCCAGGATCTATCGAAAGCTATAGAGGCTCAAAACGTTTTTTTGATTTTGATGTTTATGGTGAACTTTTACTGTGTGGTTCATGGACAGTAAGAAATCAACTGGTGATACACGAAAATGCGCTATTTGAGATGAACGGACATCTGGCTGTGGCCAGAAACTCTAGAAGAGGTGATGTAACCGTAAAATCAGGTGCTACTCTTAGAATAGAGGGTAACCTTACCATTTACGGGGATTTGAATTTGGAAGATGGAGCATCTATCGAATTCATTGGCGAAAACAACGCAGTGAACATCTTTGGTACCGTAAACAGAACTGGTGAAACGACCGTAACTGGCACGTTTTTGGATGTCAAGGACAAGTTTTAAAAACAAAACCAGAAAATAAAAAAAGGCCAAACATCATTGTTTGGCCTTTCTTATTTGTATAAAAAATTCTTTAGTTCAGTAGTTCAGCCACCTTCTGTTCCAAGGCAGGGCCACGTAAATTTTTGGCAACGATAACACCATTTTCATCCAACAGAAATGCCGCCGGAATGGCGTCAACATTGTATAGCTTGGCTATCTCATCGTCAAAATAGGCTATATTGGAGATATGGTTCCAATCCAATCCGTCGTCCTCAATGGCTTTTTTCCAAGCATCTGCTGTTCTATCCAAAGAAACTCCAACGATGTTCAAGCCCTTATCATGGTATTTTTTATAAACCGAAACAATATTTGGGTTTTCGGCCCTGCAAGGTCGGCACCAAGCGGCCCAAAAATCCACCAAGGTAGCCTTTCCCAATAAATTTTTGAGCTCCAAGGTTTCCCCATTGGGATTTGGACCTGAGAAATTGGGTGCCGTTGCACCAATGGAGGTATTCTTATCGGCTTCTTCGGATGCTTTAAGCCGTTCCAACAAATCCAAAATTCGTTGTCCCGGTTTGGAATCCTTGATTTCAGCCGAAAAAGCATCATATAGTTCCTGTGCTTTGGATGATTCAATGGTCTTTGTACTTATGGACCGCTCCAAAAGCAATGCGGAAATCAAGGCATTGGGATTCTCCGAAACAAATTTCGTTTCAAACCCTTGGTATTCCTCAATGAGTTCCTGCATTTCGTCTCTTAATGCTGCGATGCTTTCAGGACTTCCCCCCGAGGTTGTGGCTCGTTGCAAGTCCTCTTGAATAGACTTCTGCCGAAGTGAAATTTTTCGGGATTCTTCCATGTAATTAGAGAAGGAGTCATTTTGTGGCGTTCCTCCAATTTCTGCAAAGCCAAGGCTATCAATGGAAGCCTCAAAATCAATATCGCCATTTTCAAGAATCACGGCGGTATAGCCTTTGACCTTATCCACAAAAATGTAATATAGCTCCGGTTTCTCCGCTATCCCAGAAAATTCAAATTTACCCTGCGTAATGGTAGTGGTGTCCACTTCTACAGGTTGATTTCCCTCACCTATGGTCTTTAAAAAAACTTGAGTTCCATCTTCCAAATCTCCCCGTAAGGACCCATTGATGGTGTAGCCATCCTTTGCTTGGTTACAACTACTTAGTGCCATGGCACATAGCGAAAAAAACAATAAACTTCTCATATTCTATTTTTAGTAAAAAACAAATGTACTATTATCCCATAGGATAAAAAAAGGCCCTTCAAAAATATCTTGAAGGGCCTTTTTAAATTATTCGAGGTTTTGCCTTTAAAAGGTGTAGCGTACACCAAGCCCAATATCGAAATCAAAATTATCGGAGAAACCATCGTATCCAATTACGCCAATTTCCGGCCTAAAATCCAATGATAACAACAAAGGAATATCAAATTTATACTCCACACCTATATCACCAGCGGCAAAAACGAAGAGTCCGCCTTCATCATCAAAGCCGGGGATATTGGGAAAGTCCACACTTCCTAAACCGCCACCTACACCATAATACCAATTAAACCCACCTTCAATAGGTCTTACCCATTGGTAAAGTGCGGCCAATTTAAAAGCATCATAGGTTCTACTATCTCTCCAACCCAGGTCAAACTCCACACGGTTGCTTCTGCCGATGGATTTCTGATAAGAAATTTCAGCCCCAAAACCATCACTATCACCCAAGCGCAATCCAAGGGCGTGTTCAGAAATTTCTTGAGCGTTCATTGAAACGGTTCCAACTAATGAGAAAAAGAATAAAATTTTTAAGACTTTCATGTATTCTAGATTTTTTGATTAATAACAAAAAGCAACATTCTTGTGTATGTTGCTCACACAATAAAACTTAATTTAGCTGTCAAAATTGTGCTACCTTGAATTTATTATTATCCCATTTACAAAAGGAGTTGGAAGGAGAACTCCAAATAGATGATCTGTACAA
The DNA here is from genome assembly GCF_003933245.1 of Maribacter algicola. Classification (NCBI taxonomy): domain Bacteria; kingdom Pseudomonadati; phylum Bacteroidota; class Flavobacteriia; order Flavobacteriales; family Flavobacteriaceae; genus Maribacter; species Maribacter algicola. The sequence goes on along the minus strand of NZ_QUSX01000002.1, from coordinate 624,479 downwards.
AACCTTGTACGCCACGGATGCCTCGGTTTATCGCAAAATCCCGTTGGCCGTAGCATTTCCCCGGTCTAAGGACGATATCAAAAAATTAATCACGTTTGCCACGGAGCATAAAATTGGGCTTATTCCCAGAACCGCCGGCACCTCGCTCGCCGGTCAATGTGTAGGAGATGGTATTGTAGTGGATGTGTCACGATATTTCACGGAAATAATACAATTGGATCAGGACAAAAAACAGGTCACCGTACAGCCCGGAGTCATTAGGGACGAGCTGAACCTTTATTTAAAACCGTTCGGTCTTTTCTTTGGTCCCAATACCTCCACCTCAAACCGATGTATGATAGGCGGGATGGTAGGCAACAATTCATCGGGTACCACATCCATTCAATATGGGGTTACCAGGGACAAAATTGTTTCCCTAAAAACGATTCTTTCGGATGGGAGTGAGGCGGAATTTAAGGCAAGGACAACTTCAGAAATATCAGAAATCGAGCAATTGAACTCACTTGAAGCTTTTATTTATAAGAACATAACTAAAGAACTGGTAAATAATGATATAAGTAACGAGATTATTAAAGAATTTCCGAAGCCTTCCATCCATAGAAGAAATACGGGATACGCGGTTGACGAACTTTTAAAATCCAAAATATGCGGAGGAGAAAAACCCACATTGAATTTGGGTGAACTGCTTTGTGGCAGCGAGGGCACCCTTGCATTCACCACGGAAATCACCTTGCAACTAGATGATTTACCCCCCAAACTATCGGCAATGATCGTGACCCATTATCATACCTTGGAGGACTGCTTAATGGATGTCGTTCCTGTCATGGGACACTCCTTGCAACTGTGTGAAATGATGGACAAAGTCATTTTGGATTGTACCAAAAACAATAGGTCACAATTGGCCAATAGATTCTTTGTAGAAGGAGACCCCGCCGCCCTATTGATGTTGCAGGTTAGTGCCGATGATGAAAAAGCCTTAGATACAGAAGTCAATAAACTAATGGCGACCATTGAATCATCGGGCTTAAGCTACGCCAGCCCTGTATTGTTCGGTGAAAATATTAACAAGGCCATAGAACTCCGTAAAGCCGGTTTGGGGCTGTTGGGTAATATTGTGGGGGATATGAAAGCAGTGGCCTGTATCGAGGATACCGCGGTTGCCGTAGAAGATTTAAAGGACTTCATTGGTGAATTCACGCAAATTATGAAAGGGTACGGACAAAGTGCCGTTTATTATGCCCATGCGGGGGCAGGGGAACTACATTTAAGACCTATTCTCAATCTTAAAAAATCGCCTGATGTGGCCCTTTTTAGGCAAATCACCACGGATGTCGCCAAACTCACAAAGAAATACAAAGGCTCCTTTAGTGGAGAGCATGGTGATGGAATTGTACGGGCGGAATTTTTGCCACTCATGATCGGGGAAAAGAATTACGAACTGCTAAAACGAATTAAATCCTATTTTGACCCGCATAACATTTTCAACCCGGGGAAGATCGTGGACGCCTATCCTATGGATGAATCCTTTCGGTATGAGATTGACAGGGTAGAACCCGAAATCAAGACTTTGATGGATTTTTCGGATAGTGAGGGCATATTAAAAGCTGCCGAAAAATGCAATGGTAGCGGGGATTGCAGAAAAACACATGTCATGAATGGTGCCATGTGTCCCAGTTATCACGTAACTAAAAATGAAAAGGACACGACAAGGGGGAGGGCCAACGCCCTGCGGGAATTTTTAACGAACCCTAACAAAGCCAACGCTTTTGACAGCAAAGAACTCAAAGAGGTATTCGATTTGTGCCTTAGCTGTAAGGCCTGTGCCAGCGAGTGCCCTAGCAATGTTGATGTAGCTACCTTGAAAGCAGAGTTTTTGTATCAGTATCAAGAATCTAACGGATACCCTATACGTGGAAAACTGTTTGCCTACAATACCCGTTTGAATGAATTGGGCAGTGCGGTACCCGGATTGACCAATGCGGTATATAAGTCAAAATTTCTAGGCGGAATCCTCAAAAAGGTATCAGGGGTTGCCCAGGAAAGACAGTTACCAAAAGTGTATAGCTTTAATTTCAATAAATACTTACAAAGCGCTAATAAACAAAAGAATAGGAATTATAAGAAAGTAGTACTATATATAGATGAATTTACTAAGTTTTTGGATATAGAGGTAGGTAGGGATGCCATTGATCTTTTGGTTGGCCTTGGTTATGAAGTGGAGCTCTTTTACGCGGAAAGCGGTAGGACCTTCCTATCCAAGGGTTTTTTGAAACAGGCCAAAAAATTGGCAGAAAAGAATTCCGAAAAGTTGTTTGATTTTGCTTCGCGAGGATGGCCCGTACTTGGTTTGGAACCGTCGGCCATTTTGTCTTTTAGGGATGAGTACAAGCGTCTCAGCAAAAATCGGGAAGTATCAGAAAGTGTTGCAAACAATAGTTTATTAATAGAGGAATTTTTGGCCAGGGAGATTCAAGAAGGGAGACTAGATGCATCTATGTTTACAGAGGATTCCGCCGATGTCAAAATTCATAACCATTGTCATCAAAAGGCGTTGAGCAACCAAAAAGTGACTTTTGACATCCTCAATCTGCCAAAAAATTACAAGGTTACCATAATACCTTCTGGTTGCTGTGGTATGGCAGGTTCCTTTGGTTACGAGGAGGAGCATTACGAGACCAGTATGAAAGTAGGGGGATTGAAACTGTTTCCTGCCATAAACAATTCGGCACCGGACACCATTATCGCAGCAAACGGTACCAGTTGCAGGCATCAAATATTCGATGGTACAAAAAGAATAGCCCAACACCCGGTAAGCATACTGGCGAAGGCCCTAAAATAATCAGGCTTGTGGGGGTGAAATCTTTTTTTGCTCTTCCTTTAGCTCAATGGAAGCGATAAGCTGATCGAGGTTCATCTCCTTTAAAGCTTCGTCCATAAAAAAAGGGGACAGCTTATCGTTTTTGTAATGGTACATTTTCCAGCGCTTTAAAGAGTATTCCAAGGCTGTAAGGTTTTCCACCCAATCGCCGGAGTTGAGATAGGTTACCCTGGCGTTACGCTTTTCAATTAGCTCTTTTTTGGGTGTGTGTATATGACCACAAACGACAGCGTCGAATCGATGGTGCATGGCTACATTGATGACAGTTTTCTCAAAGTTTGAAATATACCTTTCGGACTTTTTCTCGTCCTGCTTGATTTTTTTCACCAACGAATACTTTTCCTTACGCAGTTTTTTTAAGAACCAGTTATTCAGTCTGTTGAGATTTATCAACACACTGAAACCAAAACTCCCAAGCTTTGCTACCTTTTTGCCATCGATCCATGGAATATCAAAAACATCACCATGAAAAAACCAGGTTCTTTTGCCGTCCAAGTTCAAGACCAGCTTGCGTGAGAATTTTATGTTTCCCAAGGATATATTGGCAAGGGTTTTGGGTGCAACATCGTGGTTTCCTTTAATATAATGGACCTCAGTGCCCTTGGAGGCCATGGAAACAATTCTATTGATAACGTTCAAATGGGAGGTGGGAAAGTAACTTTTCTTAAACTGCCAGATATCGATGATGTCACCGTTAAGTATAAGAATTTTGGGCTGGATACTGCACAAGTAGGCCAGAAGTTCATCGGCATAGGTATCATACGTACCTAGATGCACGTCCGAAATAACGGCAATTTCCAACTTTCTTTTTTTCACAAATTTAGATTTAGCTCAATATTCCAATACTCAATCACTTCCAAGTCTAGAATATTTAGAATTCAATACAAAATACTTCTGGGAGTCTCTTTCCATAAACTACCACAAAATTAAACCTAATGGTATATAGGATGACTAACCGTTGTATCATCAATTGATGAGGATACCGTTAAATTATCATTATCTGCCAAAAAAATAGGTTAATTTAAGTTTAAGGAAGTCGTATATTTTTCCGTAAAGCATTTAAAATTTACATTTGCAGGTATCAATTATCAAAAACGATTATGGCTGGCAATTCCTTTGGAAATATTTTTAGGGTAACGACCTTTGGTGAATCTCACGGTAAGGCCATTGGTGGGGTTCTGGACGGTTGTCCAGCCGGTATTACGTTGGACTTGGCATTGATACAAAAGGACTTGGACAGGCGAAAACCTGGCCAATCCGCTATTGTGACGCAACGAAAGGAACCGGATTCGGTCGAGTTTTATTCCGGCGTATTCGAGGGCGAGACTACAGGTACTCCCATAGGTTTCGCTATTCACAATACCAACCAGAAATCCCAGGATTATGGCCATATTAAGGATTCTTATAGGCCTTCACATGCAGACTATGTCTACGATCAGAAGTATGGGTTTAGGGACTACAGGGGCGGTGGTAGGAGTTCTGCCCGTGAGACCGCCAGTAGGGTAGTGGCCGGAGCCATTGCCAAACAATTTTTAAAGGGAATCGAAATCAACGCCTTTGTTTCACAAGTCGGCCGGCTTAAAATGGAGAAGAGTTATTTGGAGTTGGATTTGCATTCTGCCGAAGATAATATGGTTAGATGTCCCGATCAAGAGATGGCCTCAAAAATGGAGGATTATATAAGAAAGATAAAAAAAGAGGGAGATACCATAGGCGGGGTAATTACCTGTGTGGCCAAGAATGTACCGGTTGGCTTGGGAGAACCTGTTTTTGATAAACTTCATGCAGCATTGGGAAAGGCCATGTTATCCATAAATGCCGTAAAAGGTTTTGAATATGGGAGTGGGTTTGAAGGGGTGACCATGAAGGGTAGCGAGCACAATGACCCCTTTAACACTGATGGTTCAACGAAGTCCAACCACAGTGGGGGCGTCCAAGGGGGCATCAGCAATGGTATGGACATCTATTTTAATGTTGCCTTTAAGCCTGTTGCCACGGTCATACAAGGGTATGAGACCATAGACAAGGGAGGAAATATAGTGAAAACTCAGGGAAAGGGAAGGCACGATCCCTGTGTAGTACCTAGGGCCGTTCCTATAGTTGAAGCCATGACCGCATTGGTCCTGGCGGATTATATGCTGCTCACCAGAACAAATAAAATTTAATCTTTAGGGGTATAGCGTGTCTGCTTTCTATTTGGTATCTTGAGCCAAAAGTATAACAAATGCGTAAACTCGAATTGCACTGGCAAATATTGATAGGAATGCTCTTGGGCATTCTTTTTGGTTTCTTGATGACCCAAGTCTCTTGGGGAAAGGATTTTGTTGGGGATTGGATACAGCCCTTTGGCACAATCTTCGTGAAACTGTTAAAATTAATCGCGATACCCCTTATCCTGGCCTCATTAATCAAAGGTATTTCTGATTTAAAGGATATTTCCAAATTTCGAAATATTGGTCTGCGCACTATCATTATCTATATAGCCACAACAGTTGTTGCCATTACCATTGGCTTGGTATTGGTAAATCTTTTAAAACCTGGGGAGGGTATATCCGAAGAAACTATTAGGAAATTGACCGATACCTACGCCAACGATAGCGGTGTCACTTCAAAGATGGAGGAAGCCTCCCGTCAAAAAGACGCGGGCCCACTGCAGTTTTTGGAGGATATGGTTCCAGATAACGCCCTCGCCGCCATGACGGATAACAGCTTGATGCTACAGGTTATTTTCTTTGCCATATTTTTAGGTATTTCCATGCTGTTGATTGGTGAAAAGGATGCCAAGCCCCTCAAAAAGTTTTTTGACTCCCTGAACGATGTCGTCCTTAAAATGGTGGATTTGATCATGCTCTCCGCACCTTACGCCGTATTTGCCTTATTGGCCGGGGTGGTTGTTTCCTCCAGTGATCCTGAACTTCTCTTGGCGCTCTTAAAGTATGCTGGAGTTGTAGTTTTGGGACTGGCTTTGATGATCGTATTTTATTCGATTATCGTATCAACGTTTACAAGATATAATCCATTAACATTTTTGAGCAAAATGAGTCCGGCACAATTATTGGCCTTTTCCACAAGTTCCAGCGCGGCGACATTGCCGGTAACCATGGAAAGGGTAGAGGAGCACATTGGGGTTGATAAGGAAGTATCCAGTTTTGTATTGCCAGTAGGGGCCACTATAAATATGGATGGCACCAGTTTATACCAGGGTGTCGCAGCCGTTTTTATTGCACAAGCATTGGCCTTTGATCTTACATTGGCAAACCAGTTGACCATAGTTTTAACGGCTTTGCTAGCTTCTATAGGTTCCGCAGCGGTACCTGGGGCGGGGATGGTCATGTTGGTGATTGTTCTGGAATCCATTGGCTTTCCCCAAGACAAGTTGGCCATTGGCCTTGCCTTGATTTTTGCCGTGGACAGACCTTTGGACATGTGCCGAACCGTTGTCAACGTTACGGGCGATGCAACCGTGGCAATGATGGTCGCCAAATCCGTTGGAAAACTAGGAAAACCAAAAGTGAAGAATTGGGACGATAATTACGATAAAGTGAAATAGGGAGGGGAAGTTCAAGCATCAAGTTCAACTTCAAGCACAATTAAAACACAAATTCTAAATCAAATTCAAGCACAAAAACTGTTAGGTGTTAGTTTTAAGCTTTTAGCCAAAAGTACAATTGAATAAGGTATGGAGGTCGCTTACGGCGTACCCATAAAAACAACAAAATTTACCCGAATCGGACTAAAATGAGACAACAACCAACGATGGAAAAACTCGTTAAGGATTATCCATACGTATTCGAAATTGATGGGAATCTTGATCGACTGATAAAGAGCATAGAGCTTTTGAGCTATGTAAATCCCTTAAATATCGAAAAGGAAAAGCATTCATTTTTTGCCTCCAAATACACCCAAAATCCGGAGTTTAGGTATCCAAAACTAAAGTTCGACCCCTATAAATTACATCGGCTGTTCTTTTCACAACGTTTGGAACGCATTAAGGACGAGAAATTACGGGTAGCTTATCAGGAAATAATCTACTACTATTCCAACATGGTGCAGTGTATCCAAACCATTGGCCAAAAGAACCGGTTCCATTACAACTCGCTCCGGGTATATGGGTCCCCAACGGAAAAGGATGTAGAAAATGCCAAGTATATCCTTCATTTTACCGATGAAGATATAGCTCCAGACATGGAAAAGATTTACACCCCAGCGGATGCAAAGGAATACTTTGAGGATTTTGCAAGTAGGTATTATTTTCCTTTGAATATAAAGTATTCCACGAGCATTGCTGCCGATGCCATGGTTAGCAATGCCACCAAAACACTATTGATAAAGAAAAATACCAAGTTCAGTAAAAATCAACTTTTGACCTTGGCAAACCATGAAATAGGTGTACACATGGTGACCACCTTCAATGCCCAAAAACAACCTTTAAAGATTTTTTCCAATGGATTTCCCAAAAACATGGAGACCCAAGAAGGATTGGCCGTTTTTAGTGAATACATGAGCGGGGCATTGACATTAAGGCGCTTGAAGGAATTGGCGCATCGGGTGTTGGCATCGGACAGCTTGATCAAGGGATATACTTTTGCCGATACCTTTGATTTGATACATTCCCATTACAAACTAGATCGGGATGCCGCCTTTTCGATTACATTAAGGGCACATAGAGGTGGAGGCTTTACCAAAGACAGATTGTATTTAAGCGGACTACGTAAAATTTATAAGCGATATCAGCAACAGAAATCCATGGACATATTGTTGTCCGGAAAGGTTTCATTGGATTGGGAAGAACTTATAGAACATACATTAAAGGTAGGATTAACCTTTCCAAATAGTTATGAAAATTTTGCCTTTCAGACCAATAAAAATGAAAATAGAACCCTGGATTTTATATTGAATAATCTTAAATAGGCTATTCGTAACAATTAAAATTGTTGTTGAAATAGTCTGGAACCATTATCTAAAAGAGCGATATCGAACCATGGTAAACATATAGATACCATAACAGGCCAGTCCAGCCGCGACTAGTCCCATTAACCAAGGTCCCGAAGAATTTTGCTGTAAAAAGGAAAATGCACTCTCCGTTCCCTTCATGCCACTATTACTGGTACTTAGTGAAAAGCCAGCAGTGATAAAGAAATAAGCAATAATACCCACTAAAATACCTCGTGCCGTTAGACCTGCATAACCCATATTTTTTATGAATTTACGCTTCTTATTATCTGACAATGCTTTGAGATCAAATTTTGATGTAAACGACCCTTTATATGCTTTAATGAACTGATAGATGCTTTTACCTGCAAGACATATCCCTACGGCAAGAAAAATATATTGTTGATATTCTGTTGGTATCATAGAAGCCGTGCTTCCTCCACCGCCTGAAGGTTGAGAAAATCCTTTAATAATAGAGTAAAAACCAAGTCCCATATAAATTAATCCACTGATAAAAAAGCTAATGCGCTTAACGATGCCTTTGCCGTCATTCCCTATATGTTCTGGATCCTGAACGCTTTGAATGAAGCGCCAAAGTGCGTAACTACAAAGACCAAGGCCCAGGGCCACTAGAATTATCTTTCCAAAAGGTTGATTTTCCAAAAAATCGATTACTTCCAACTTTCCAGCTTTCTGCCCCCCAAGATTAAAGGCTGCCAAAAAGGCTAAAATACCGGTTATTACATAAACGAGGCCTTTTGCCGCGAATCCTGTTCTTGCAGCTTTCTTTATTTTATCATCCATAACCACAAGATTTAAAAAAAAATTCAACAGCAGTGACTTGGAAGCTATGGTTGTTGATCCTATCGAAATATTTATAGGAATTTCGACTTAATCTCTGGTGTTGGTACCATACATTCGTTCTTTTTACCGAACCAAGTGTAGCGATTTCGGGCAATTAAATCGTATACGATATCTCGTATTTTACTGGGAATCAAATATAAAATCTTGGAAACTGTGTGATACCCTTTCAAGGACTTACCCACTTCCAATGCAGCATCGGATTTTATATAAAAGGCCACACCAGGGTCTATCAATACAACAGAATCCATCGTTTGGGATTCAATATTTCTTTCGTTCAGGAGTCTTATGCCTATGTCGCTCTGTAAGGATGTAAATTGAAAAACATCGTTATGGTCTCTCTTGATTACAAACTGTACGAATGAATTACAAACATTGCAGACACCATCGAATAGTATTATTTTTTTAGTCGCTTTCACGATACAAAGATAGTGCAGCTTTAATACAAGTCCTAGAGGGTTACAATGTATTTAAAAACTGGTTTAAATCGGTTTCTTTGTCCAAGCCCAATTTCTTTTTAAGTCGGTATTTGGACTTTAAAATGCTGTCCGGTAAAACATTCAGGGTAGCGGCGATTTCCTTGGTGGTGAGGTTCATGCGAAGGAAGGCCGCCAAGCGGATTTCCTTTTCGGAAATATCCGGATAGATGGTCTTTAATTTTTGGTCGAAGTCGTTATGGACATCGGCGAAATAGCTTTTGAAGACTTCCCAGTCCTTGTCAGAAGCATTTTCTTTTTTCAGCAGCATCACGATACGCCTGAATTCCATTTTGAATTTCTCCGGTGAGTTTTTAATGTTTTCCAAGTTTTCCATGAGCTCTTGGATAAAGGTGTTCTTTTGAACCAAGTGCAGGGTCTGGCTAGCCAGTTCCTTTTGTTTGTGCAGGATTTCCTGTTGGTAGATGGCTTCTTGTTTTTCCCTGGCGATCCGGTTCTTTTTAATACGTTGGCGATAGCCAAAAATGGAAAGTCCGAAGAGGGCAAGGGTAGAGAACATACCTCCTGCGTAAAGCCCTTTTTTCAGATTACTAATTTCAACCTTTTGGTTTAAGATTTTAATTTCTTCTCCTTGCAAGGCGATTTCCGCTTCTTTTTTTTCAGTTTGATATTTGATTTCAAGATTGTTTATCCTTTCCGCTACTTCAATTCCCTTGAGACTATCATACAAGTGATTATATTTTAATTTGTACTCATAGGCACTTTTGAAATCGTTGGTAGCTGCTTTAATTTCGGCCATCTTTCCATACCCCCGTATTAATCGCTCTATATTTTGGGTGTTTTTGGCAATGTCCATTGATTTTTGAATGTATTCTTCCGCTAGTGCATAGTCTTTCTCGACCATGGCTATTTCCCCAAGATTTCTATAAATTAGCCCTATTAATTGTGGTTCCCCGTATTTTTCAGAATGCATTAATGCTTTTGAATAATATGATTTTGCCACATTAAAATCTTCCAAATCATCATAGACCGCACCTATATTATTGTATTCCCGTGTTAGCGCAATACTTGGATTTTTTTCAAATAAGGCAATGCTTTTAAGGTGATATTCAAGGGCTTTTTCATACTGTCCTTCATAGCGGTAATTTGCAGCGAGGTTTCCCCAACATTTAGGGATAAATTCGTTCAATCCATATTTTATACAAATTTCTTCACTTTGGAGATAGTACTTATTGGAAGCCTCCAAATTTTTTACATCGAACATCAGATTACCCATGTTCAAATAACTTCTTGCCAAATCAATTGGGTCTCCATTTATTCTCTCATTAATTTCGGCTGCCTTTTGATGTGATTTTAAGGCCTCGTCGTATTGGCTTAAATATCTCTGTGAGATACCCAATTGGTTAAGTATGTTAGGTATGGGACCTTCAATTTTCAGACTTTCCAATAAGTCCAAAGCCTTTTCACAGTTATCGATGGAGTTTTGAAAGTCGGATTTTAGATAAAAATAATGCCCCAATAGTTGATATGCCTTTGCCTCAAAATAGATTTCCTCCTGTTGAATCGCAATGAGTTTGAGGCTGTCAATGATACCTTTGGCATCTTTTAAATTAATCTCTACAGTTTCTTGGTAACGCATTATTTGACCTTCTAAAGCCATGCTGTCAAATCTTACCGTCCTATCGTTCTGGGCAATAGTTGATGCTAATGGAAGCGTTAGGAATAGAATTGTAAAAAATCGCATTATAACGTATTTAAAAATTGATTTAAATCGGTCTCCTTGTCCAGACCCAATTTCTTTTTGAGTCGGTACTTGGATTTTAAGATACTATCCGGTAAAACATTCAGCGTTGCAGCGATTTCCTTCGTGGTCAAGTTCATGCGAAGAAAGGCCGCCAAGCGAATCTCCTTTTCGGAAATATCCGGATAGATGGTCTTTAGTTTTTGGTCAAAGTCATTATGGACATCCGCAAAATAACTTTTAAAGACCTCCCAGTCTTTATCCGAAGCATTTTCTTTCTTCAACAACATGACGATACGGCGGAATTCCATCTTGAATTTCTCCGGGGAGTTTTTAATGTTTTCCAAGTTTTCCATGAGCTCTTGGATAAAGGTGTTCTTTTGAACCAAGTGCAGGGTCTGGCTGGTCAGTTCTTTCTTTTTGTGTTCAATTTCCTGCTTATAGATTTCTTCTTGCTTTTCGCGGGCGATACGGTTCTTTTTAATACGTTGTCTAAAACCAAAGAACAACAATCCGGAAACGGCAAGGGCTGAGGCCATTCCACCAGCATACAGACCTTTTTTTAAATTATCGGCACGCGATTTTTCGTTTAAGGTTTTGATTTCTTCATGCTGCAATGCGATTTCCGCTTCTTTTTTTTCGGTTTCATATATAGTTTGGAGTTCCTTTATTTTATTCGAATTTTCTAAAGAAAAAAGACTGTCCTTTAGTTTGTTGGATAGTCTAATATTCACTAATGCATTTTTTAAATCACCTTTTTCTTCATTGTTGATCGATTTTAATTCCAAGGCATTTAATAATTCATTCCCAATACTTTGGTTCGTTGCAATGGTTATAGAACTATCTAGGTATTGTGAAGCCAGTTCGTATTTTTTTAAATTTGTATAACACTTACCTATTTGATACAGGTAAATTGTTTTGTTAATATCCGATAAATCCGAACCTTTATAGTTTAAACTCTTTTCCAAAAATCCAATTGCTTTAAGATAGTTTTCTTGTTCCAAATAGGCAATCCCTATATTGCCCAACGCCAATACAGAAACGCTACCTTGGTTGTTTTCATCGCCTATTTTCAAGCCCTTTTCATAAAACTCAATCGCTTTGGTGTAATCGCCAAGGTCAGAATGTACAGAACCAATATCAATAAAAGTGGAGGCCGCATAGAGATTATCACCTATTTCAAGATAAATCTCCAAGGCCTGGTTCAAATAATCCAAAGCACTATCTAACTGACCTTGACGCGTGTTCAATTTACCTATGTTTCTGAGAACATCTGCTTTTCTGTAAGGCTCATCTTGTATCGTATCCAAGACCTTCAAGGCCTTTTGGTATCCTTCCATGGCCGTGAGGTAGTTCCCTTGGTCATAATGGTTGGCAGCAATGTTATTTATAGTGACACCGTATCTGAGGTAATTTCCATCGACCAAATAAAGTCCGCCAAGTGAGTCCAATATTTGGTTTGAAATGATATAATTTCCCTTATGGGCCTCTACCAGCGATAAATTGTCCAGTGCCGCAAGTACAATGTCTTTTACTTCTTTTCCCTTTGACAAATCCAGCGTTCTTCGAAGATAGAGCTCGGCACTATCCATTTTTTCCTCAACGTAATAATAATAGCCAAGATTCAGGGTGCTTCTAATAATACCTTCCGGGTTGTTTACTTTATTGGCTACCGAATCGAGATCCTTTGTAAATTCCAAAGCCTTTTCAGTGTCATTATAAATGAAAAGCTCAAAAAGTAAGTCGTATGCCTTAATCTTTTCAGCGATATCCGAATTACTTGATACAACAAATTTTAGGCTATCTACTGTTTTATCTTCTTGACCACGGAAAATTGTATGGCAAAACAAAAACAGGTAAATAGCAATTAAAGAATGATAGCTTGATTTCATATTTATCATGTTGGTCCATTCTAAGATATTAATAATATCGGCAACAACTACTTGTCAACGTTACGCCCAAAATGACCATTGTCCATGAGTTGTCCATGTATATGTGTTTTATTTTAGTGATGAATAAATTTATAATATATTGATTATCAATTATTTAATTACATACCTGCACATTGCATTCCAATCGTTGTCCATCGTACTCAAAGCCCATTATTGTTATTGTTGTCCATACTTTGTCCATGGACATAATTAGGTAAGGGATTGATTTGAAGGTAGTTTTGAGGTGTTGAATCTTTAAAACCAAAAAATTATGAAAACAAAACAATCAACTTTCAAAACAGGTAAGTATGCAGTTGCACTAGGTCTTATTTTAGTCGCTGTTAATAGTTGTAGCAAGGATGAAGTCATAGAGGAACCCAGTGAACCTAACTTCACGGTCGAAGTTGCTGTAGAATTTAACAATTCAGTAACTAATTTAAATTCTTTTGATCAACCAGAGGAAACACCAGTTGTCGAAACGGATAGTAGTGACCCGGAGCGCGATACAGAAGATTCAACTTTAGAATGCACAACGAAAACCTACAAGGGAGCCCCTGGATTTAATGAAATGTTTACTTTGGATCCAACTACCGATGTAATTTATCCGGGTGCCTTATTAAAAGGAGAGACCATACCTACGGGGGAATACCAACGCATTAGCGGAGCAAGAGCGCCGATTACCATTTCGGCATCTTTACAGAATATTGCCAACGTCAAGGTAACCATTGAGGATCCAGATAAATTATCCAATGTTAGACAAGGTATAGCTGATTTGTTAAACCAAGAAGTAAACGGGGCAACTGCGGCGGCAATTAACTTGGAAATAGAGGAAGTTCATTCCGCACAACATTTGGAGGCTTCCGTTGGTGTCAATTACCGAGGGGTCGGTAAAAAAGTGTCTAACACTTTGGATTTTAGTAATTCAACGTATAAAAACACCTTTGTCTTGAAATTTATTCAGAGATATTACACCTTGGATGTAGATACACCCGGAAAATCACCATCAGATCTATTTACAGATTTACCCGATGTAAATGTCCTGGGTTCAACTAGTCCAGTTTATGTTTCCTCCGTTCAGTACGGTAGAATGGTATTGTATACAGTAGAGTCAAATTTTAGTATTACTGATGTTAAAAATGCATTTGATGCTTCGGTAGGTTCTACTGATGGAACTATTGATGTTGAATATCAAAACATTATTAATTCATCCAACATTCAGGCACTTATTATAGGAGGGTCGGGAGATGGAGCTGTCCAAGCTATCAATGGTCCAGGAGAAGTATATAATTTTATATCTGAAGGTGGAAATTATTCAAAGGATTCCCCAGGGGCACCACTGGCTTATAAACTGAACTATGTTAAAGAAGGCTTTCCAGTTGCAAAGGTAGTATTGGCTACAGAATATCAAATTCGAGATTGTGATTTGGCTTATCCGGAGTACCAGGTAACCATCGACAAAATTACCGGTACCCAACCTTCGGATACCGAGGTAAACGGTAGCCTTAGGATGAGAATGAAGGTTGGTAACGGTTATTTGGATGCCAACAACAACGGATTGGACGACGGTCCGGGATGGAGTAGGTCATCCAGCAACTTTGTAGACGTTCAAAATGATAAAGACTACGATATTCCCGTTTCAGAGGGTTCCTATACCTTCAAACCGTATCGCCCGAACATGGCCATTGATCAAATAGAATTCTCTGGGCAGCTATATGATTATAATGGAATTTTTGGAAACGCCAACCTAGGGTCTCGATTCGATAGCGTTAAGCTAGATTTGCTCGAAATTGGAATTGAAAAGGACTTTTCCTTAGACTTTAATGCAGGTATTACCGCCCACTTTAAGGTTGTTCGTACGAAATAATCAGTTCTTGTAATTTCAGTCGGCACCTAAAGTTGCGATTCAACAACTTGGTGTCGGCTGTTTTTTGACGATGGCTTTTAATGCTATTAAGGAATTTCTTAATCCCGGTCATTCTTCGAACATAACCATTTTAAGGCATTTATATCAAATGCAAATACATTGATAAAAGAACCAAAATCCAGAAAAAATGAAAAAACATAATAACTCCGGAGTTGCCCGATTTACGCGCATATCCATATCCATAATCCTAATTATTGGCCTGGGATGTAGCCAAAGTGATGATGCAGGGGTAGAGATACCCAATGAAACACAAGAAGAGGAACCAACACAGGAACCTGATACAGAAAAGGAAGTCAGTTTTGCAGATATCCTAAAAGTGGGTGCATTGACAAATGTCAGCAATAATAATGCTTCAGACACCTTAAGTGTTATGACCGTAGAAAGTAAACTGGTTCGTCAACTATTTAATAATAACATGGAAGATGTTCGTTATGGCTGTTCCAATTACACCATTGAAAGTTCAAAAAGTGAAACGCTATTCCCTATCTACGGTGAAATTGCCACCGCTCTTTATAGCGGGAGCTTTATTCAAGGTAATAGCTTGGAAACAGGAATACCAACCTCAATACCATTAACGAGGTCAGGAGGAACCCTATCCATAAGCAATAGTGCACAAACATTATTGGGAACGGTATCCATTGACGAGTTTAATCCTACACAGGTTGCTTTGGCTCGAACGGAACTATTGGCACAAAATAATCCATCGCCTGGTCAATACACCAACAAATTGAAGCAAATATCTTCATTGGAACAGATTGCCTTCGAGGTGGGCCTCACCGAAGAAATATATAATACCCAATTGAATAACGGGCTAGGAATTCCCGAAACATTCGAGAATTCGACCTTTTTAATATCCATTCAGCAAGATTTCTACACTATTAACTATGATTTGCCATTGAATAAGGAAGGTTATTTTGAAGCCTCGGTAAAACCAAGCGACCTAAATCAGTATGTATCGGAATCTAATCCAGCAGCATATGTTGCAAAAGTAAATTATGGTCGTCGATTTACTATTGTAATTGAAACAAGTACATTTGCCAACACCGCCCAAGAAACCATAGCGCAAGCTTTTAGTTCATTTAATGGTACAACCCAAGGAACATTAAATACTACGGCCCTAAACGATTTGGAGGATTTAAGCTTAAAAGTAATTTTACAGTCTGCCAACTCCCAAGGCCCTGTTGAAAGGGTTGGAACTATTACCCTGTCTGAACTTGAAGCACATCTTTCAGAGCCTGCCTTATTATCTTTTGCACAGCCATTGGGGTATGAAGTTAGAAGTATCAATGAACCTGACAGAAGGGCCGGAATATCCCTTAATTTAACCTATGAACAAAATTCATGTACCATCGATGGAGCTTTACCACCCGAAAACTTTAGGCCTTTGGTCAATCTGTTTGAAGACGGAGTAGGTGCTGCTTGTTTTTTTAGGAATGGCCTTATAATCGTCTTTAATGGGGCGGGCACGGAGTATGTGTGGTTGAACGCCATAACAGGTCAGATTTCCCAAAAATCAGGTATAAAGGATACTGACGGATTGTTACCCGCTCTTAATGCGGATGCAGTTTCGGCGGCGTTTGCCGAAAGTGCTAGTGGCACCCTGTATTTCTTTAATTCATCGGGTACTAGTTATGAAATCCATGTGAACAACAATACTTTCGGGTCAAATGCCCCGGATGCCTTTCCAACGGAGGCCCCAGTTAGACCCTTTACAAGCAGCGTTACGGGGGAACCCATAATAACTGAAATAAATCCTTTTTGGCAGGTAGCATCCGCTCCTGGGGAAACAGCGCCATTTTTAGAATCGGGAGTGGAAGCTGCCGCATATACGGGAAGGGCCAACCAAACCGATCCCACGGATGAATTTTCATACAGCGACTATCAAGACTTTTTTGAAAAAGGACGGTCAAACCGATGGGCAGGACGGGATGTAAGGGTCGTAAACCGATCTGCAGACTATTTTTGGACAGATATTTTTGACTTAAGGGATATTTCCAGAAATGAATTTCCTTTTGAAGAAGTGGGTGCGGCATGTGCCTTGGAAGTGGAGCGAGGCATCCTTCAACAAATCTATTTCAATTTGGAAGGGGATAAGTTCTTTATTGCAAATATGGACAAACAATTGGTAGCAGGCCCCTATCTTTTATACTAAACGATAAGAAAAAAAATACTGGGGTTGCTTGGCCTTAGATTGATTTAGATGTGATTCATTTAGAGCTTTACCTTACTTTGGCAAAGGTGAATTCAGTACAGTAAAAAAGCGATCATAGTAAATGAAAAGTTTCAAAGGGTCAAAAAACAATTGGACAATGAATTTTAAATCAGTCGGCACCTAAAGTTGCGATTCAACAACTTGGTGTCGGTTGATTTTTAAAGAATTTCAGGGTGCTGCATCGTACTAAATCGTATACGATTTAATATATGTACTTGGTAATCAATCTCTATTTCGACTTTTCAACCAAATCCAACTGGTCCACACTTACGTTCGTGGTAAACATGCCATAATTGACTATTGCCTTTCCTTTCTCGATGGAATCAATGGTTCCTACTGCCTTACCGTCCAACATTCGTACCCGATCGCCCACCTTAAAAACGGGTCTGGGTTTGCTTTTCTCCTTTTGGATGGCCTTTTTCTTTTCTACCTTCTTTTTCTCCCGGATGACCTGCACTTCTTTTTGGACTTCTTGCGCTACCTCGGCCTTTTTGGCCCGCTCCTTTTTAGCCTCTTCAGCCGATTTCTTCTTGCGTTTGCTATTTTCGGTCTCAACAATCCTAAGTAATTCGGATATCAAGGGTCTCTTTTTGTTGTTCTGGAAATATTTGTCCGCAGCAATATTTACTTTGTTGCCCAACTGGATCATACGCTGGTCATGGTCGTACAACTCCTGGTAGTTTTCCAATTTGGACTTTATCTTGGCATTCAATTTTTCCAATCGTTCCGCCTCTTCACGGGCCTTGGATTCTTCTTCTTTAAGCTTGGAGCCTGTTTCCGCCATTTTACTGCGTTCTTTCTGAAGTTTGGCGATGGTTGCATCGAACCTGACCTTACCACGCTCGATTTTCTTTTTAGCCCTGTTGATAAGTGAGTAGGGGATGCCATTCTTTTGTGCCACCTCAAAGGTAAAGGAGCTTCCTGCCTGACCCAAGATCAACTGGAATGTTGGTTCCAAGGTCTTGCTGTCAAAAAGCATATTGGCATTGGTGGCGTGTGGCAGTTCATTGGCCAAAGCTTTCAAATTGGCATAATGGGTCGTAATGACTCCGTAAGAGCCCCGTTCATAAAACACTTCCAAAAAGGTTTCCGCCAAGGCACCACCCAATTCCGGGTCACTACCGGTTCCAAACTCATCGATCAGGAACAAGGTACTTTCATTACACCGCTTTAGGAACTGGTTCATGTTTTTGAGTCGGTAACTGTACGTACTTAAGTGATTTTCAATGGATTGATTGTCACCAATATCGGTTAATATTTTGTCGAAAAAACAGACCTCGCTTCGTTCGTGCACCGGAATCAAAAGTCCGCTCTGCAGCATTACCTGCAATAGCCCAATGGTCTTAAGGGTGATACTTTTGCCTCCAGCGTTGGGTCCGGAAATCACAATAATACGGTTCTCTGAATGCAGTTCTATGGTTTGGGGAAAGGTTTTTTCTCCCTTTCTTTTATTGCTCAGAAAAAGTAGGGGATGAAAAGCGTCCCGTAAATACAATCGTCGCTCCTTGTTCAATTTTGGCAGTAGGGCATTGATATCCTGCGCATACTTCGCTTTTGCGGCAGTAACGTCTATCTGGGTCAGATATTCCTGATAATCGCTTAAAAGAGCTCTAAATGGCCTAATTTGATTCGTGAGTCGGTTCAAGATCCGTTGAATCTCCTCCTTTTCGTCAAACTCCAGATTGTTCAGTTCCCGACTGTACTTTAAAGCGGCTTCGGGTTCAATATAAACGATGCTACCGGTCTTGGAAGTTCCCATGACCGCACCGCGCACCTTTTTACGGTAC
Organism: Maribacter algicola; assembly: GCF_003933245.1. Lineage (NCBI taxonomy): Bacteria > Pseudomonadati > Bacteroidota > Flavobacteriia > Flavobacteriales > Flavobacteriaceae > Maribacter > Maribacter algicola. The sequence continues at coordinate 605,776 of NZ_QUSX01000002.1, read as the reverse complement.
ATGGCCTTTACCGCCAATACGCGTCGGTTTTCAACGACCGACTCCCGTATTTCATCCAGGTAGTCCGAAGATTGGTACATGGACAGCGCAGCACCAAAGCTTTGGCTAATCTTGCCACGGACTTGGTTCATTTGCCTACGAATACGTAATAGGTCCTCGGAGGCATTGTCCTTTACCTCGCCAAATCGGTCTATAACACCATTTATAAGTTCCGGAATCTCTTTATTGGGTTCCAATTCCAAGGCAAAATCATGCAGCAGGGGATAGTACTCCTGGAATTTTTTGAAAAATTTCTGATGGGCTAACACCGTTTCGCAAATACTGGCGATTCGCTTGAAACCTTGAAGCTCCAACGTAGTGTTTTCAACTTTCAAAAGGCGCAACTCCCCGTTTATGCTATCAAAACCATGGTTTGGGATACTGTTCTCGCTTACTATGGAAGAAAGATACTCTGATGTCATTCCCAAGGAATGCGCCATTTGTGGAGCATCGTTCAAGGGGGCAATTTCCAAGGCCGCTTCCTTCCCTAAAACCGTATTGCAACGGGCGGAAACCTGCTGTAAAACTTTAGGAAACTCAAGGTCCTGTAATGTTTTTGAATGAATATTGGCCATATATCGCATTAGCTCGCGGTAAAGGTAGCTATTGGTCTCGATATAGAAAAAGTCGCCCAAGCCAATGTTCACAAGGCTTTCAGGTTTTTATTACAATATTTTCGAGGATTTTTTGTTATAGTCATAAGATTTTCAAGCTATTAGCATAAAAAATCATTCATTTAGATTTAAAACTATGAGATATAATACAAACATTTTTATAATCATAATTGTCGTTTCTTTATTCATGGCATGTTCCACAACCAAAGAATTATCGATCCTGGTCCAAGAACCCTCTCCGGTTACCATAACCAATCAAATTAAGACGATTGGTATCATCGATGCGACTAAGCCGTACTTAGAAAAACGAAAAAAGAAAGGTGGTTTGGCAAGCATTGCCGCTCAGGATGAAAAATGGTTGGGCATACATGGAACGGAGGCCAGTATGGAGGGTCTCTTTGATGCGCTTTTAAAAGATCAGAGGTTCGAGAATGTACTTATGATCCAACACGCCAATATAGCCCAAAGCCTTAGCGATACCCAATTAAATGCCGATACATGGCAAGAAATTGCCAGTCTTTGTGACGAAATTGGCGTGGATGCCATTTTTGCCCTGGCATATTTTGAGGTAGATACCAAACTGAAAGTTAAAAAAACCAGCTTTCAACAAACGGACCTCTTACGCATGCAAGAAGAAAGCGAGGGAAAGCAAATTACTATGGAAACCTTAATTGAGAATGGATGGCGCATCTTTGACCCCAAAAATAGAATATTGCTGGATGAAATCATTACAAACGATGAACTGGTCACTTCTTCAAGTGGGAACGACGTTGTGGATGCCTTTGAGAATATGGAAAACCGGAGACGGGACGCTCTAAGGTTAAGTAAAAATACCGGTAAGACCTATGGCCAAAGATTGTTGCCAACAGAGCGTATTCTGAAAAGAACCTACTTTGCCAAGGGCAATGACAGGCTGATTAAATCTGACCGACTTATTCAAGAGGGCAAAATAAATTTGGCCATACAAGAATTATCGCCTTTGGTTTTGGATGCGGATACCAATTTAGGAAGCAAGGCAAGTTACAACTTGGCCGTACTAAAAGAGTATCAGGGAAATCTGGATATGGCGTTACAATGGGCCGAAAAATCCATCGACATTAAGAGCAAAGCCTTTAATACCGATTATCTTAAAAGCCTCCAAAGACGTATCACCAAAAACGTATTGGTGCAACAACAATTTCAAGAAGTGGGCTTCCTGGAATAAAACGTCTTAATCTCTTCAGAACTATTAAATTCAGAAAATAACCCGCCCTAACTCAGTTTGCCTCGGAAGTTGCGGCCCATATATCCTCTTGTTCTCTCGTAGGTTCCAAAATAGGTTGGATTTGCGGCTTGATGCGCATGTATTCTTGAAAGCGATAGGATTCCAGCACATCGGCCATGGCCATGGTCTCCTTGCTCGAGAGCTGCTTTAAGAGCTCGTATTTGGCCATTGGAGAAAGGGTTTCATCCTCCTCAATGGCCTTCCGCTTCACCAAGAATTTGGCCACAGTTCCTTGAAATTCCAGGGCCTGGTCCATGCCCATAACCAAACGGGGCTGGTATTTAGCGGTGATGTCCACGGCTTCGGAACGTATTTTACCGTTGATTTTAAGGGCATACAGCGTCTGGCCCGAAACATCAAAAGAGAAGAAAACGGCAATTAGGGCGATTAATACCGTTTTCACTACAAAGTATTTCTTCATAACAAACATGATATTAATGAGTTACAAATTTAATATCTAGATTGTTCTTTGTCAAGTAGAAATTTTGAAATCCAATGATTATATCGCAATCAAACACCCTTGGCTTGCCCTTCAAGGAATATACGCCTAGCTTTGTAAAAAGTAGATAAACGCACATATGGACGTACAAATGGAATCGGGTTGGAAATCGCAACTACAACCTGAATTTGAAAAACCCTATTTTAAAAAGCTGACGGAATTTGTTAAACGGGAATATACACAAAACAGGTGCTATCCAAAGGGCTCCGATATATTTGCAGCCTTTGACCATTGCCCGTTTGAGGCTACCAAGGTCGTTATCCTGGGGCAAGACCCTTACCACGGACCGGGACAGGCCAACGGACTTTGTTTTTCGGTGGCGGACGGAATTCCCCATCCTCCTTCCTTGGTCAATATTTTCAAGGAAATTGAGTCGGACTTAAAAAAACCTTATCCAACCAGCGGTAATTTGGAACGGTGGGCGGACCAAGGGGTTCTATTACTCAACGCCACCCTTACCGTTCGAGCACATCAAGCGGGTAGTCATCAAGGAAAAGGTTGGGAAACCTTTACGAACAGCGTTATCGAAAAAATATCCGCAAGTAAGGAAAACGTGGTCTTTTTGTTATGGGGAGGATTTGCGAAGAAAAAAGCTAGCCTGATAGATGGGAAAAGGCATCGGATACTAACATCGGGTCACCCTTCCCCTTTAAGTGCCAATAGGGGATATTGGTTCGGGAACCGACATTTTTCACAATGCAATAAAATTTTATGGGATATGGGCAATAAAACCATAGATTGGTAGGTTTTAGTTTTATTTGAAATAGGAATTTTCTTATTTTTCTGAATAAAACGTTTACACCATGAATAAATTTGATCAGTTAAATTCCATATTGCTGATAGACGATGACGAATCCAGCAATTTTCTTCATTCCATTTTTATAAATAAACTAGGCCTTGATATAGAGATAAACACGGCCCTTAATGGTCAGGAAGGCTTGGATTTCATTATGAACAGGGGGTTGGAAAAGTTATCATTGCCCTGTATGGTCATGTTGGACCTAAGAATGCCCGTTAAGGACGGTTGGGATTTCATGCGAATGTACGAGGAACAAGTGCCCCAGGAATTGAAAAAACAATTAACAATCGTTTTGGTTACCGTTAGCGACAACCCTCAGGATAAAGAGCGGGCAGCGGCAAACCCCCATATTCTGGATTATGCACAAAAACCGCTTTCGGATAGTACGTTCAAAAAACTCATTGAAAAGCATTTTAATCTAAAGGAAATTGTTTAAATATCTTCCAAATAATGATTTAACGGTAACGCCTTCTCGATTAATTTGAGTTGCTTGAGCGTGATAAGTACGCTTTCAAGGACACCGGAATCCAACTGTTTTTGACTCCAGGATGTCAAGGACAACCAAGTCTGGATGTCCTCCAATTTTTGTCCGTATCTATTGGCTAGGGTCCTATCGATACTGGGTATGTTCTTAAACTCCACTGTATAAACATTGATAATTTCCACAATGTGCGCCATCAGTGTTTTGTTTTCTTGAAGGAATTTTTCAGTGGCTACCAACATAAAACAGGGCCAAGGTGTGGGACAATCCCCCAATCTTCTGAAAACACCGTCGTCCACGATGGGTTTCGTGGTGAAATGTTCCCACATAAAATAATCGGCCGTACCATCGCTCAAACCTTTAATGGCGCCATCCAAGTTGTCAATGACTTCAAACTGCAAGGTATTTGGGTCCCATCCCTCGTTTTGGGCCTGCACAAAGGCCATCAAATGACTTCCACTACCAAATCTACTAATGGCCGCCTTTGCGCCTCTTAAATCGCTTATATTTTTAAAATCGCTTTTAGCCGATACGTGAACGCCCCAGAGCAGGGGAGAGGCGATATATTCCTGAACAATCTTAACCTGATTTCCTTCAGAAATACTTTTGACAATACCTTCGGTAAGAATAATGGCCAGATCGGTCTTGTTCTCGGCCAAGAGTTGGCACATTCTCCCGGTACCTTCGGGAATATCCTCCCATTGTAAATCGATGCCACGGTCTTCAAACGCACCTTCTTCTAGGGCCAAATGCCATGGAAGGTTAAAATGTTCCGGTACGCCTACTATTTTGACAGTTTTCAATCCGATGTTATTTTTTGAAGTGCAAAGGTAATCAGTTCTTGTACCGATGCTTGCGGATTTTTGGAAAATTCCCCCGTTGCCCTATTGGCTAGGATACAACTTAAGGAAATCGCTTGGTGACCCAGCAATTTTGAGAGTGCATAGATTCCAGATGTTTCCATTTCCAAGTTTGTAATATATCTATTTTGGTACTGAAAATTAGCCATAACCTGAACGAAATCATCCACATTTGGAGATAACCTTAAACTTCTACCTTGGGGACCATAAAAACCTGTATTCGTGGTTGTTATTCCTAATCGTATACGATTTGATTTAAATTTTTTGGCCAATTGTTTATCATATTTTATGATATATGGCCTGGATTTTTTGGAAGACCAAGCAGTCTGGCGGATAAATTCATCCTCCATTTCCTTGAAGTCCGAAAGCTCATTTTTGTAAAAATGCAAGAGTCCGTCAAAACCGATTGCCAACTCCGTCAATATCCAAGAATCTATCGGTATATCTGCTTGGATGGCACCAGAGGTGCCAATTCGGATAAATTTTAATCGTATACGATTTTCCCGAACCTTCCTAGTGGCAAAATCAATATTGACTAGGGCATCCAATTCATTTAGAACAATATCGATATTATCCGTTCCTATTCCCGTGGAGATCACACTAATTCGTTTTCCTTTGAGAAAGCCTGTATGGGTTAGAAACTCCCGTTTTCCCTTTTTTATTTCTATGGAATCAAAATGGCGTGAAACCTCCACCACACGGTCGGGATCTCCCACTGTGATTATGGTATCTGCAATATCTTCTGCTAATAAATTGAGATGGTAAATGCTGCCATCGGCATTTAAGATAAGCTCGGATGGGCTTAAGCGCATTTTAGAGTTTTAAGATCCTATTAGACTCTGTATTGTAAAGAAAATCGTATTTCAAGGCACCTCCCAAATAAACATCATTATCCTGAATACAGGAGTAATAGCTGGTCTGTCCGTCGAGAATTTCCTTCCCTTTTTTGGTCAACCGCACAGGGTTTAAGGAAGAAAACAATGGTTTTAACCTTTGTAAGGCCCTTTCATATTGTGAATCTCCAAAACCAAGGTTTCCTTGGTTGTTTAGGATGGTAGCCAAAAATTCGCTTTTGGACTTAGGTTTTTTATCGATGGCCAATTGCAAAATGTTATTTTCCATCTCGTTTAGACCGTTGGCAATACTAGGAAAACGTTTTAAATGTGTTTTGACCGCATCGCCTAGATAGGCAAAGTTATAATCGTTGAAATCCGTCAGGTTTTCCAACCGAATGGGATTGTTACTGCAATACAGCTGCCATACGTAGTCCGCATATTCCACATCGTCCTGGTTAAGCACTACTTTATTCTCGTATAGATCTAATAGCTGCTCGTCCGAAAGTTCATTCAGTGCATATAACTTATCGGAATCATCCTCCTTCCCACTGCAGACCAAGGAAATTTGGGCATATCTTCGGTTGGTCAACAACCAACTAATGACCGCAAGCATATTGACCTGACAAAACAGATCATACTCAAACCAAAGAACAATCTGGTCCTGTTGCTTATGATTGCAGAGAGACCGATATTCCTTAAGAGTTTTTTCTATAAACCAAGATTTGGAAACCTTATAGTTTTTGTGTAAAAATTCAAACCTGGTCTTCCAAAAGGATTCGCTTCCAACGGTTGTAAGCGTCTTACCCTCGCAAAGCATCTCACGCCATGTGATGATGTCGCCTTTTAGATTCAACTTCTTAAGACGTTCCGTAAATGCGTCTCCATTGGTGATGTGTAGAAGGGAACTCATTTTCTGATAGTGGTTTAGGTTGAACAGTTAAAAGTACGGTTTAAAGTAAAAAAACAAAAGATTTTAACAGAAAAAGACGCAACCTATTTGTTATAAACGCATTATATAAGATTTTAACCTCCGACTCTTTTAACGTTAAAGCCCTTTTCCTTTAAGATTTCCATAATTTTGTCCCTATAATCCCCCTGTATAATTATTTGGTCATTTTTAAAGCTTCCCCCAACGCTAAGCTTTGTTTTTAGTTCCTTGGCTAACTTTTTAAAGTCGGTATCCGCACCTGTATAGCCTTCGATTATGGTGATGGGTTTACCCTTGCGTTTCTCGTACTTACATATCATGGGACTTTCCTGAAGCCAGAGGTCGCTTTTTTCCCCTTTTTCTGGGGATTCCTCAGGTTCATGGTCCGGGAACAAGTTTTTAAGTTGGTCTCTTAGGTCCATAACTACTTTTTTATCAGTCCCAACTCGATCAAGCGTTCATGGAGAAATTCTCCCGCCGTGATGTCCTCGTACAATTTAGGATGTTCTAGATCTATACAATTTTCTAAACAATTCAATGGCATTTCACTTATTGGGTGCATAAAAAACGGAACGGAGTAGCGGGAAGTACCCCATAATTCCCGTGGAGGGTTTACTACTTGGTGTATAGTGGATTTCAGTTTGTTGTTGGACAATCTGGAGAGCATATCGCCCACATTGATCATAAGCTCATCAGGCCTGGCAATGGCATCAACCCATTCACCATTATGGTTTTGCACTTGTAAACCCTTGCCATGGGCGCCCATTAATAAAGTAATTAAATTGATATCCCCGTGCGCAGCCGCTCGAACGGCATTTTTGGGTTCCGTAGTAATAGGAGGGTAGTGTATGGGCCTTAAAATGGAATTCCCGTTCCTTATGTATTCATCGAAGTAATCCTCTTTTAAATCAAGATGTATGGCCAAAGCCCTAAGCACATATTGTGCCGTTTTCTCCAACATTTTATAGGTCTCTTTGCCCACTTCATTGAATTTTGGGAGTTCCTCAACAATAACATTGTCAGGATATTCCTCTTTCAACTTGATATCATCTTCCACATACTGACCAAAATGCCAAAATTCCTTAAGATCGCCTTCCTTTTTCCCTTTGGCATGTTCCTTTCCAAAAGAGGTATACCCGCGCTGGCCACCAATACCCTCAATTTCATAGGTATCCTTTATTTCTTGAGGAAGGTTGAAGAATTTTTTGATTTCGGAATAAAGGTCTTCCACTAACTTATCGGATAAAAAATGCCCGCTTAATGCTACAAATCCAATATTTTCAAAAGCTCCCCCAATTTCTTCCACAAACTTTTGTTTTCTTTTTGGGTCATCGGACAAAAAATCCTTTAAATCAACACTTGGCACTAAACTCATTGGAAAATTTTTAAAATATAGTACAAAGCTACAAATTATTGCGTACACGCATTCTGTTATAAACACAACAAGATGATTCGATTTTTGTTACATTTAAACCCAAATAAAAACTAACGTTCCCACTATGGATTTTAAAGGTTTTGAGGTAGCTGATGATGTTAAATTGGAATTGTACCGCGCCATGCTGAAACCTCGCATGATCGAGGAGAAGATGTTGATCCTATTGCGACAGGGAAAGATTTCCAAATGGTTCAGCGGTATTGGGCAGGAAGCGATTTCCGTAGGCGTGGCCTCAGCCTTGAAAACGAACGAATATATTCTTCCCATGCATCGTAATTTGGGAGTTTTTACCACAAGGAAAATTCCCCTACACCGACTTTTCTCTCAATGGCAGGGCAAAATGGGAGGTTTTACCAAAGGTAGGGACCGTAGTTTCCATTTTGGCACCCAGGAATTCAAGATAATAGGGATGATATCGCACCTAGGACCGCAACTGGGTGTGGCAGACGGTATTGCCTTGGCCCATAAATTACGCAAAGAAAAAAGCGTGACGGCCGTCTTTACGGGAGAAGGAGCGACCAGTGAGGGTGATTTCCATGAAGCATTGAATGTGGCCGCCGTGTGGGATTTACCCGTAATTTTCTGCGTGGAAAATAATGGATATGGCCTATCCACACCTACAAACGAACAATATCGCTGCGAGCATATTGCGGATAAGGGTATAGGCTACGGTATGGAATCGCACGTAATCGATGGCAATAATATTCTAGAGGTATACGCTAAGGTAAACGAATTATCCAACGACATTCGAAAGAACCCGCGACCCGTTTTGTTGGAGTTCAAAACGTTCAGAATGCGGGGACACGAGGAAGCCAGTGGAACCAAGTATGTTCCCGAGGAACTCATGGAAACCTGGGCGGCCAAAGATCCATTGGATAACTATGCCAAACATTTAATTGAAACCGGCCTGTTGAACGAAGACATGGATGTATCGTACCGGGGGGAAATTGCCCTAGAAATTGAAGAAAACCTTCAAAGAGCGTTTCAAGAGGAATCCATTTCAGCCATTTTAAGTCATGAATTACATGATGTGTATCAAGATTTTGATTACAAGGAAGTTGCGCCCTTGATTCATAAACGGAATATCCGCTTTGTAGATGCTATTTCGCAAGGGTTGAAATCGGCCATGGAAAAACATAACAATCTGGTCATTATGGGTCAGGATGTAGCGGAATACGGAGGAGTGTTTAAAATTACGGACGGTTTTGTAGAGGCTTTTGGAAAGGAGCGTGTGCGTAATACGCCCATTTGTGAATCGGCAATCGTTTCCACGGCCATGGGCTTATCCATTAATGGGATGAAATCAGTCGTAGAAATGCAATTTGCGGATTTTGCCAGTAGTGGCTTTAATCCCATCGTCAATTATTTGGCCAAAAGCCACTACCGATGGGGCGAAAAGGCCGATGTAGTCATTCGAATGCCCTGTGGGGGCGGGGTTAGTGCCGGTCCCTTCCATTCACAGACTAACGAAGCCTGGTTTACAAAAACACCCGGATTAAAGGTGGTATATCCCGCGTTTCCTTCAGACGCCAAGGGACTCTTGGCAACGGCCATAGAAGATCCCAATCCGGTATTATATTTTGAGCATAAAGGTTTGTATCGCAGCATTTATGAAGATGTACCCGTCAACCCTTTCACCGTACCCTTTGGAAAAGCAAACCTATTAAAATCCGGTGGGGATATAACCATTGTTACTTATGGGGCAGGGGTGCACTGGGCCTTGGAAACCTTGGACAAGCATTCGGATATCAGTGCGGACCTTCTAGATCTTAGAACCTTACAGCCTTTGGATACCGATGCCATTTATGCCTCCGTGGAAAAGACGGGGAAACTAATTATTTTACAGGAGGACAGCCTATTTGGTGGTATCGCCAGCGATATTTCCGCCTTGGTTATGGAAAATTGTTTCCGGTACTTGGACGGTCCCGTTACAAGGGTGGCAAGCTTGGACACTCCCATACCTTTCAATACCAGCTTGGAACAACAGTACCTTTCCAGGTCCAGGTTCGAACAGGCGCTTTTGGATTTGCTATCGTTTTAGTGTTTCCGTCAACAATAATTCGAAACGGGCGAACCTATTTTCCAGCTTTGCCCAATCTTTGTAGTAATTAAATCGGCATTACCCGTAACACATCCAAAAGTAAGGTTGACACCGTATATAGGGTAATCTAAAACAAAGAAATTTATGAAGAAAGTAATAGCTCTTACAGGGGTATTAGCAATTTTGTTGGCCTCTTGTTCCATTTCCAAGGATGCCCGATCAAAGCGCAATCTGCTTAGCGGTACCTGGTCCTTGAACGATGTCTCTTTTGAAAACAATACCGGAAATTTTAAGGCTGTATTATTCAACGATGTAGAGGATATCTGCCTAGAAGGAAGCGAATGGTTCTTTAGGGACAATAATAGTACCGGGAGGTATACGATTTCTCCATCCACCCTTTGTAACGGTGGGGATAGGTACATCCGATGGTCCGTTGTGGAGCGAGCGGAAAACTATAACAGCCAATTACAGTTTAAGTTCATTGACGAAAAGAACAAGGACATATCCGGAGGTTTAGGATACCGACTCAATATTGAAAATCTTACGGAAAATACGATGACCTTAAAATCCAATGTCCAGGTGGATGGTGCCCCTGTGACCGTGGTATACAGTTTTACGAAGAAATAAATCCCCAACAATAAATACAATAAATACAATAAAATGAAATCAAGATTATTAAGAAATACAAGTTATGTTCTGACCTTGGCCATGGTCATGAGCTGTAGTACGGTAAAAAATGCCAACAAGACCCAAAAAGGTGCTGCAATTGGTGCCGTAGGAGGTGCCGTAATTGGAGGTGTTATTGGAAATAATGTCGGAAACGGAAACAATACCGCACTTGGGGCCATTTTAGGTGCGGCAATAGGAGGTGCTGCCGGTGGATATATCGGTAATAGAATGGATAGACAGGCGGAACGCATCGAGGAGGAAATACCTGGTGCAGAAGTGAAGCGTGTTGGCGAGGGTATCAACGTGACCTTCAACCAAGACGCTGGTGTTTATTTTGATACGAATAAATCCGATGTAAAAGGAACTTCTGCAAGCACTTTGGATAAATTGGCCGGTATTTTCAAGGAATACCCTAAATCCAATATATTGGTAGAAGGCCATACCGATAGTGCGGGATCGGACGAGTACAATATGAACCTCTCCAAGCAACGGGCAACCTCAGTTACCAATTATTTGATAGCCAAAGGCATTGATCCTACAAGGTTTACGACCAAGTGGTATGGTGAAAACCAACCCGTTGGCGACAACAATACCGTTGAAGGTAAAACCCAGAACAGAAGGGTTGAGCTGGCCATCGTTGCGAGCGAAGAATTGAAGGAGGAAGCCGTACAACAAACAAAAGGTTAGATTTTGTTTAGTATCAAAAATTTAATCCCTGCCTTGTGCAGGGATTTTTTTTTGTTTACGTAACTTCAACAAGTGAACGAACATCAAATAGGTATTGTAGGGGGAGGTTTGGCCGGCCTTACGGCGGCCATGGCACTTTCCCGCCATGGGTATGATATCGCTGTGTTCGAAACCGTTCCCTATCCGCACCATAAAGTCTGCGGCGAGTATCTTTCCAATGAAATCATACCGTATCTAGAGGCATTGGGAATAAACCTGTTTGCCGCCGGTGGTAAGGCGATTACCAGATTCGAAATTAGCAGCATTCAAGGAAAAAAAGCGGAATGCGAATTACCTTTGGGTGGGATGGGAATTAGCAGGTATGCCCTCGATAATCTTTTATACAAAAATGTCCAACAAAGAAACGTTACTTTTTATTTTGAAAAGGTTTCGGACATTCGGTTTGATGGAAAAGGGTTTACCGTGGTAAGCCGAGAAAGGTCGGTCAAAGCTCCTATAGTAATTGGCGCCTACGGAAAACGGTCTGGGCTTGATAAGACCTTAAACCGTTCCTTTATCCAAAAAAAGAACGATTGGTTGGCCCTAAAAGCGCATTATTCCTGTTCCGAATTTCCCGATGATCTTGTGGCACTCCATAATTTTATAGGTGGTTACGGGGGACTTTCCAAGACGGAGAGTGGGCATGTCAATTTTTGTTATTTGGCCCGGTATGAAGTATTCAAGGAGTTTAAGGATGTATCGGCATTCAATGTGCGGATTGTGTCCCAAAACCCTCATTTGAGGGATTTTTTAAGGAAGGCTGAACCCGTTTTTGAAGATTCCCTAAGCATTGGCCAAATATCCTTTGAATCCAAGGAACCCGTGGTAAACCATATATTGATGTGCGGGGATACTGCGGGATTGATACACCCGTTATGCGGCAACGGAATGGCAATGGCCATTCATTCAGGAAAACTGGTTTCAGAATGCGTCCACGATTTTTTTAATGGGCAACATCAAAAGCGAAGTGATTTGGAAAAAGCCTATAAAAAGTCTTGGAACCAAAACTTCAAAGATAGACTGGGCTACGGACGTATTTTTCAAAGATTACTATTGAAACCACAAATATTGCATTGGGGAATTTCAACACTTGCACAATCTGAAACATTGCTCCAAAAAATGATTACAAAAACACACGGAAAAATAGTATCATAATGATGGATATATCGGTCAGAAGTAGTCAAATGGAGCTCTTGGATAATTTTCAAGGTTCACCAATGGAACTGGAAGTACTCTTGGAAGATATCAATAGGGTCAACAGACTATTGGGTGGAGTACATATCACCTCAAATGCGGTATTTAAGCTGATTCAAGAAAACAAAAAGGAATCGTATACGATTTTGGATATTGGCTGTTCCGATGGGGATATCTTAAGAAAACTGGCCTTGAGAGCTAGAAGGGCGAATATTACCATCCAATTCATTGGACTCGACCTAAATGGAGAGGCCTTGGAAATCGCCAGGAAAAAATCCAGCTCATTTCCTGAAATAATGTACTTGGAAAAGGATGTATTTCTTTTGGAAGCATTGGAGGTGGACATTGTAATCACTACGTTGACCCTTCACCATTTTAGCAGTGCCAAAATTCCACTTTTCTTGGAAAGGTTTGTTAAAATGGCCCGAATCGGTGTTATTATTAATGATTTGCATAGAAGTTTATGGGCCTATTATCTTTTTAAGTTGTTTAGTGTTATTTTTATTCATAGCTCCACTGCTAAACATGATGGCCTAATATCCATTTTAAAGGGGTTTAAAAAGAAAGAATTGCTAACCTTTTCCGACCAAGTGCCTGGGGTAGACCATCAAATTTCGTGGAAATGGGCTTTTAGGTACCGATGGATCCTTAGAAAAAGAGAGGAAAATATATGAATAGAACCAAAATAGTGACCGTTTCCAAAGCCCTGCCCTCATTTTCTAGCAAGACCAAGGATATCCTTCCCTTTGTTAACGAGTGGCTACGAGATCAAGATGAGCGGTTTCGACGAAAAGTGGTGAAAATCTTTGAGGGTGCGGCCGTGGATAGACGTTACGGTATCATGCCTGTACATGAGGTGTTTACGGAAACATCCTTCGAGGAAAAAAATAGACTCTATGCCCAAGCTTCCAAAAAATTGGGAAGCGAGGCCCTAAGATCAGCTTTGAACAGCGCAGGTTGGTCCTCGGATTCCTTGGATTACATCATTACGGTAAGCTGCACGGGAATCATGATTCCATCCTTGGACGCCTATTTGATCAATGAACTGGAACTGCGTCAGGATGTGGTGCGACTTCCTGTAACGGAAATGGGATGCGCGGCGGGTGTATCGGGATTGATCTATGCCCACAACTTTTTAAAAAGTAACCCCAACAAGCGCATAGCATTGGTGGCGGTTGAGTGTCCCACGGCCACATTTCAATTGGACGATTACTCCATGGCCAACATGGTGAGCGCGGCCATTTTTGGTGACGGGGCCGCCTGTGTACTGCTCTCTTCCGAAGCGGAAGCACCGGGACCGGCAATTCTAGGCGAAGAAATGTTTCATTTTAGGAATTCGACGCACCTTATGGGGTTCGACCTTGTCAATACGGGACTCAAAATGATTTTGGACCAGGCGGTCCCAGAAACGATTGCCAAATTCTTTCCTGATATCGTCCATCCCTTTCTTGAAAAGCATGGGAGTGGAATCGAAAATGTGAACCATCTGATTTTTCATCCGGGTGGGCGTAAAATCGTCCAGACCGTTGAGGAACTTTTTGGTAGTTTGGGAAAGAATATAGATGATACCCGTGAGGTATTACGCTTATATGGGAACATGAGCAGTGTAACCGTACTGTATGTATTAAAACGATTTATGGATAGAAATATATCCGAAGGGGAACAGGGGATGGTACTTAGTTTTGGTCCCGGTTTTTCGGCTCAACGGGTACTTTTGGAATGGTAAATAGTCAAAATAGCATGAGCAAAGATTGGGCATTGATATTGGGAGGTAGTAATGGGTTGGGCCTCGCAACCGCTAAAAAATTGGCTCGGCATGGTTTTCATATCGTGGTCGTGCACAGGGACCGAAGAACGAACATGGATTCCATAGAAATCGAATTCATGGAAATTTCTGCCGAAGGTGTCTTGTTCAAAGCATTTAATAAAGATGCCATCAACGCTGAAAAGCGTCAAGAATTGCTGACGGATATAGAGACCCTGCTTCCAGAAGGCCACAAAATCAAGGTTTTGGTCCATAGTATTGCCAAGGGAAACCTTAAACCTATGCATGCCAAAGATATGTCTGTGCTTACGCATCAAGATATTGAAATAACTTTTGAGGCCATGGCCCTCAGTCTCTATGATTGGACCAAGGAATTACACGAAAGGAACTTATTTCATGAGGATGCCAGAATCATTGCCTTTACCAGTGAAGGGAACACAAGGGTCATGCCCGGATATGGGGCGGTTTCTGTGGCGAAAGTGGCCTTGGAGGCCTTAACAAGGAATATTGCCCTGGAATTTGCACCTGTGGGTATTAAGGCGAACTGTTTACAGGCCGGGGTTACGCAGACCAAGTCTCTGGCAATGATTCCCGGATATGAAAAGCTCCTACAACATGCCTTAAAACGTAATCCCCAAGGCCGTTTAACTACCCCAGAAGATGTGGCGAATGCGGTTTACCTAATGACTACGGAAGAGGCCAAATGGATCACGGGTACAATTATTAAGGTGGATGGCGGGGAAAGTTTGGTTTAAGTTATGAAACAAAAAGAGATCCTAGCACGACTACCATACGCAAAACCCTTTTTGTTCGTGGATGAAATATTGGAAGTCACGGAGGATGGGGCCAAGGGTTCCTTTAATTTCAGTAACGGACTAGATTTTTATAAGGGGCATTTCAAAGGGAATCCCGTTACCCCGGGCGTTATATTGACCGAGTGCTGTGCACAAATTGGCCTGGTCTGTCTGGGCATTTTTTTGGTTGGGGCAGCGAAGTTGGAAGCGTCCAATGTACAAATTGGTATGAGCAGTTCTGAAATGGAGTTCTTACAACCCGTGTTTCCGGGGGAAACCGTGACCGTGATTTCGCGTAAATTATACTTTCGATTTCAAAAATTAAAATGCGAGGTCAAGATGTACAATTCCAACAAGGATTTGGTTTGCAAAGGTACCTTATCCGGAATGCTAAAAGTTTCGAACGATGGGTAGAAGGGTCGTTGTCACAGGTTTGGGCGTTTGTGCCCCAAATGGCGTAGGTCTTGCAGATTTTACCAAAGCGCTCCATGATGGAATAAGCGGCATACGCTTTCAATCCAAATTAAAGGCCTTGGAATTTGGCTGTCAGATTGCCGGCGAACCCCTTATCAAGGATAAACTTCTCGAACGTTATTTATCGCCCTTGCAATTACGGGGGCTAAATGCATCGGGACTGGTGTATGGCATTATTGCAGGTAGGGACGCCTGGGCGGATGCCGGCCTGGAGCCCAATTCTGGCAGCAGTCCCAACTGGGACCACGGTATTATTTTTGGTACGGGCATGTCCGGGGCTGACAAGTTTAGGGATGCCATTTACCAAGTGGACAACAAGGAGGTACGGCGATTAGGCAGTACTACCGTTGTACAGACCATGACAAGTGGTATCAGTGCCTATTTAGGAGGGATGCTTGGCTGCGGGAATCAGGTAACCTCCAATTCCTCTGCCTGTACCACCGGCACCGAAAGCATTCTTATGGCATACGATCGCATAGCATCTGGAAAGGCCGAAGTAATTTTAAGTGGCAGTTGTAGTGATAGCGGACCCTATATTTGGGGTGGATTCGATGCTATGCGCATTCTTCCCAGAGATTATAACGAAAATCCCAGTGCCGCCAGCAGGCCCATGAGCGCAACGGCCCAGGGGTTTGTGCCCGGTAGTGGGGCCGGGGCCTTGGTTATAGAATCCTTGGAAAGTGCCCTAAAACGGGGTGCCAAAATATATGCGGAAGTTTTGGGAGGCGAAGTTAATAGTGGCGGACAGGTAGGTGAAGGATCCATGACCGCCCCTAATAGCGAGGCGGTACAACGATGTATAGAGAGGGCCGTTCAAAATACGGACATTAAACCCAAGGACATTGATGCAATCAACGGTCATTTGACGGCAACAACAAAAGATGCCTTGGAAATTTCCAATTGGAGCAAGGCATTGGGGTTAAAAGGGGATAGCTTTCCATATATCAATTCCTTTAAGGGGATGATAGGACATTGTATATCGGCTGCCGGAAGTATTGAATGCGTTGGGAGCATTCTTCAATTGGAAGAAGGCGTAATCTTTGGGAACGTGAATTGTGAAGATGTACATCCCGAGATAACCAAAATCATTGAAGAACATAAAATTCCAAAAAAAACGATTCCTTTTCGTCCTAAAATTATTGCAAAGGCCAGTTTTGGTTTTGGCGATGTCAATGCGTGTGTTATTTTTAGTTCCTTGAATCGTTAGAACAAATTTTCAAAAATGCAAGAAAAAGAAAAATACCAAAAACTGAAGGAAATTGTGAAAGTATATCTGCCAGACGATGTATCGATAGACGATATCCAGCCAAGTAGTAATTTTATATCGGAATTGAACATCAATTCGGCCAATTTAGTGGACATTATACTAGATGTGGAGGATGCCTTTGACATTCGCCTGGAGAATGAGGATATGGACCAAATGCAGACCGTTCAGGATGCCCTACAAATCATAGACAAAAAGTTAAATGCTAAGTAATCATGGAAAGCTTTCTTCAATATGCAAAGAAGCAGTTCAATGTGGATAAAAGACTATTAATAATATACTGTTCGGTATACCTCATTTGGGGCCTGGGGATGAATTGGTTCGGTACCGTGATGGAAATCGCCCGCTTTACCTATTGGTGGCAGGTAATCACTTGTTACATACTTTTTATGGTACCCATTTCACTCTTGCTTAGGGACAGACCCTTTCATGAACAATATGCGTACGGCCTTGTTGCCATGGGATTTTTGGAGTTTGGTGGGTATGCCCTGCAAACCTCCTATGCATATCCAAATAACCTATTGGACCAATTTTTTGGTGGACGCACGTTTGCACTGGCAATGGCACTGTTCTTCGCACTCTATTTTCCTGCTGGAAATTGGTTGGTAGGGAAAATCTATGACCGAATCTTTCCAAAAGCTTTCGAAAATAGGTAATGATTTCAAATCCTATCCAACGACCAAGTCAATGGACCAAGTAGCTTTAAAAAGACAATTGGATTTTGGTATTTGGAATTTTTAAATTTCCCAAGCGCCTACCAATTACCAATTACTTTAATTATCATTCCTTTTCAGTAATGTAAAGAGAAGCTAAAATTCCACCGATCAAGGATACCGAAATCACGGTAAGAGAAACCCATTCGGGCAAATGCACGTAGTGGGAGAAGAGCATTTTCAAACCTACAAACGCTAGGATGACCACCAAACTGTAGTTGATATATCGGAACTTTTCCAACATACGGGAGATCAAAAAATACATGGAACGCAGTCCAAGGATGGCCAGGATATTGGAACTGAAAACCAAAAAGGGGTCTGCGGTAATTGCTAAAATGGCCGGAATACTATCCAACGCGAAAAGAATATCGGTCAGTTCAATTACGAGGAGTGCTACGAATAGGGGAGTGGCGGCCCTAACTCCCATTTTCTTGATAAAAAAGTCGTGTCCGTTTATTTCAGAGGTAATTGGATATAGTTTTTTAAGATTTCTAAAAACGAAGGACTTTTCAGGATGAAAATCCTCATCATCGCCTCTGAGCATTTTAAAGGCGGTATACAACAAGAAAACGCCAAAAACATAAATGATCCAATCAAACTTCGTAATCAAGGCCACCCCAAAGAAAATCATCAAGGCCCTAAAAACTATGGCCCCCAAGATTCCCCAAAAAAGGACTCGATGCTGAAATACGGGCGGAATCTTGAACGAGGAAAAAATAACAGCAATCACAAAAACATTATCCACACTCAGCGACAATTCGATCAAGTATCCGGTGATATATTTTAATACGGCGTCGTTCGCGGTGAGGCCGGTAGGATTCTCCATCATTCCATTGGAAAACAACCAATAAATCACACCGCTGAAGGCCAACGCTATGGTCACCCATACCGCTGTCCATATCCCAGCTTCCTTAGACTTTATAACGTGATCGTGCTTATGGAATACACCTAGATCCAGGGCAAGAAAAACTAGAATACAGGCAAGAAAAATAATCCAAACTAACATACAATGTCATTAAAGCGGTCGAAGGTACTAAATTATGATATCTTCTCCATTGATTAATGTCATATGAGGCCATAAAAAATGGAGAAGGATTCAAGTTAATATTTTAAGCATAAGCACAAAGGAATTGGTCCGGGTAACCTTACTTTTAAGTACACATAAAATCACAAAACAAAATAATGACGACAGTAGAACAGTTACAATTGGACAATATTGCTAAAAATGATTATCAAATCTATCCCTTGCTGAAACAAAGGTATAGCCCAAGAATATTTAGTGATCAGAAGCTGACGGAAAAGGATGTGAACCGACTTTTCGAATCTGTAAGATGGTCCGCCAGTTCCTACAACCGCCAGCCTTGGCGCTTTATTTTTGCACATAAAGGTACAGAGGGGTATGACAAAATCATGGAATGCCTAAGCGAATTCAATCAAAAATGGGCAGGAAACGCTCCATTTTTAATGTTGGCCGGATATAAAAAGAATACGGAGGAAGGTACAGAAAACTTTCACGCTTTACATGATTTAGGGCTATCGTTAGGAAATATGACCGTACAGGCAGAATATATGGGGATAGGATTACACCACATGGCCGGTGTGGACTGGAAGAAGGCCCACGAGATTTTCAACGTTCCGGAAGGGTACCATATCGCCACGGCGATTGCCGCTGGCTTTTATGGAGGAAATTTAAATGATATTCCGGAAGACCTGAGGGAACAGGAAAGGGCTGAAAGAACCCGTATCCCACAGACCGATTTCGCCTTTGAAGGTGCATGGAAGTAATAAAACTATTAATACACCAATAAAAATGGCCGAAATCCTCTATTTGGTTTTCGGCCATTTTTGCTAGCAGAGATACCTCATGCTAAATCAATGATGCGTTTGCATTTTATCCTTTCGCTTCTGCAATTGTCTTTGAAGTTCTTCTACGGATTTTGAAATGGAGGCTTCAAAGCTTCCGGTACTGGCATCGGCAAAAAGCCTAGGACCGGGGGCGCTCAAACGTATATTACATATTTTTCCGGTATCCGGGGAGCTGGTATTCTCCTTTTTAAAGAAGACATCCGCCCGTACTATAAAATCAAATTTGTCCAACAGTTTCTCCAGTTTTTTGGCGGCCATTATCTCCAATCGGTTGCTGGCCTTTACGTCGTCGTACTCAAAATTGATGTTCATAAGCTTCAAATTAATTGTTTGGTTTAAATTACAAAATTCCCGGATGTTTCAGGTGCTGTATTTAATTAAATATGAATGCTAAATTAAATAAAGGTTAAAACGTAAATACTGATGATTATCATATAAGGATTTGGAATTAATTTCGTAAATTATTGTATGAAAAATCCTTAAAAATTAACACCATGACTAGAGAAACCTTCAGAATTACCACGAACGTTATGGATAATAATTCATGCTTGGTTTGGCTGGACCGAAGTTACAAGGATTTGTTACAATGGAAGCGAAAATTGGATTCCTATCTCTTTGAACCCACCACACTACGGCAGTTCGAATTAAAACGACAGCTCACGGACGCCATAGAAACCCTTTTGAACCGATATATTGAACTATCTACCATGGCCCGAAGAAGAGGCAAACTTATAGGTAATCAAGTAGAGATGATAAAAAACTATTTGATGGAAACACGAACTTTGGAGGACGAGGTACAACAATATATGGGCATACTGCACCCAACTTTATAATTTAATGGATGAAAATCTTCATACATATACAGTTTATAGTTGTAGTAATCCTATTGGTGGGATGTAGTAGTGCTTCCAAAGTGAGTTATACCCCAGAACAAATAGCTTCCTTTAAGGATTTTATCAAGAATAAATCGTATACGTTTTTGGCAGATACCGCAAACCCTACCATGACCAATGGGGTTTCGGCAGTAGCTAATAGTGGACTATGGCCAACAGGGGGCAACATTTCAAACATACTTCTTCAAGGAAACAATAGTTATCTTAAAGTTATGGGAGATAGTATTGAGGCCGACCTTCCCTATTTTGGCGAACGTCAAATGGGAGGGGGGTATGACAGTAATACGGGGATTTCCTTTAATGGTATCCCCACACGTTATAAGGAGGATTATAACGATTCCAAAAACGAAGTACTGATTACCTTTACGATAACCGAAAAACTGGAAACCTATCAAGTCACCCTTAGCATATTTCCCAATAAAAAGGCAACGGTCATCATAAATAGTTCGCAACGCTTTCCCATACGCTATTTGGGCGATATCCAAGCCTTGAAGGACGATAGTGCGGAAACATTTTAGATTAATATAATCAATATGCTATTTAATAATTGCCCGTATTGGTAACAAAGGCTATTTTTTTGCTGTCAGGTGACCAACTGGGTACGTTGATGGTGCCTTGACCTCCATAAACATTTGCTAGTACCTTTGGTTTTCCACCCTCATAAGGCATTATGCGTAGCATACAATGCTTGTAAAAAGGATGGTCGTTAGGATTGATATCCTTGGGAAAGGAAATAAAAACAATCCATTTTTGGTCCGGACTTATATGGGGAAACCAGTTATTATATTCATCAAAGGTCAATTGTTCCTGGTCCTTGCCATTTTTCTTCATACGATATAGCTGCATGTTTCCAGAACGGACCGAGTTAAAATATATATACTTTCCGTCCGGGCTATATTCCGGACCGTCGTCCAGGGTGGTGAAGTCCGTAAGTTGTGTTTCCTTGCCATTTTTGATATCGATGGAAAAAATATTATATGAACCATTTCTGTTCCCCGTGAAAAGCATTTTCTTGTTGTCCGGAGACCAGCCATGGAAGTAGGAAGCACCCACACCGGGTTTCGTTACCATTACTGGCAGTGAATCGCCTTGGCTCGGTAAATAATACAGAGCGCTAGTCCCATTATCCTCTTGGTTGTGATTACTGATGCCGAGCAGGGTCCCATCAAAGGTGAGGACATGGTCGTTGTTGTTGTTTACGGCAAAACCGGTATTTAATGGGGTAATTTGATGCGAACCCAAGTCGTAGTTGTAGAGGTGCCCTTTAGAGTTGTAGATAAGTCGTTTCCCGTCTGGGGTCCAATTGGGTGCCTGTATGGAATGTGCCGATTGGTACAGTATTTCCCGATGTCCCGTTTCCACATCCATAATCTCCAGATTACTGCCTATATAATCCCGATACGGTGTAAATTCCGGGTCAACCGGCTTGATAATACGAACATTGCTAAACGTGGCACTCTCTAGGACAGATGGATTATGGGAACATACATAGAGTCCCACATATACCTCGTTGTCCATGTCCATGTCAATAAGTTCGACTTGGGTAAATTCCTCCCCAAAGGCCGCGGAGGACATGATATAAGTGGTACCCCGTCTTTCCAATTGGATAATGGCAGGGTAGGTGTCGGCCGATTTTACTTCCTTTGTAAGGCCACCAATAGAGGCCCTATATTGTAAAGAGGTGAGCCCGTCCCCATGTGTGCTGGCATTCACATGTTTGGAGTTACCGTCCAAACTGTTTTTCACAATCCATCCGGCTTTTCGGTGGGGGTCCTTGCCCTTGCCATTAAAATGAACGGTAGTTCGTAGGATAAAATCACCTTGCAGGGTAGTCCATAAATATTGGAATTCATCAGTGCCAAACCACATATTGGTACCTGCACCGGTAATGGTATAAGTTTGGTTTACCACATCATAAGTGGCCTTTCCCTTTACTTTTGGATCACCTACAGCGGTAGTTCGGTCAAAAATACCCATGGTGTGTTGTGCCGATATTTGAACGAAAGGAAAGAATAATAGAAAAATAAGTAGGAAGAAAGTTGTTTTCATAACGTTGGTTTAGGTCTTTCGACTCAATTAGAACAGGGGAAACCCCTAAATATACGGATTATACAATTACAAAAACAGTATGATTTCTATCGGTAAATAAATATAAATCGGCCAAAAAGTGGGTAAAATGATGAGATTCTAAAAAGATTTGATATGCTTTTCGTTAAAAAACCGTGAAAAAAACCTTGTTTTTGCCAATTATTCGTCATTCACTAGTGAGAATCCTACCTTTGCCGTTCATTGAAATACTAATATAGAAACTCTTAAAATGAGCAAAGTAAAAGCAGGTGATGTCGTACGCGTACATTACACGGGTAAATTGGAAAACGGACAGGTATTTGATAGCTCCTTAAATAGGGAACCCTTGGAGGTGAAGTTAGGACAGGGCAGCTTGATTCCTGGTTTTGAAAAGGGATTGATGGATATGGCACCCAAAGAAAAGAAAACAATCGTCATCCCTAAGGAAGAGGCCTATGGTGAAAAGAGGCGGGAACTTTTTCAAAGTGTGCCTAAATCAAATTTACCTGAGGATATGAAACCTGAAGTAAACATGGGCTTGGTAGCGACGAATGCCGATGGCACGGAGCGACAACTGCGGGTTGCCGAGGTGAATGAAAACGATATTATCGTAGATGGAAACCATCCGTTAGCCGGAGAGGACCTGACCTTTGAATTGGAACTGGTAGAAATAAAGTAATATATTCTAATCATTGGAACTGAAAAACCGTCCTACATAGGCGGTTTTTTTTGGTTTATAGTCAGTGGTTTATAGGCTTTGTAGAAATATCCTTTATATTTGATAGGCATCGGGAGCTCAAGAAGATTTAAAGTCTATGCACCAGATTGTCAAAATCAAAATAACCAAATAACCTTACACTTTGTTCCTATGAAAAAATCATTCTATGCCTTTCTAGGTATTATAGCCGTTTTAGGTAACGTCCAAGCACAACGCCGACAAAATACTACACCACAAATTTCAGAAACGCTATACGAATCCATGGCATATAGGAACATTGGTCCGTTTAGGGGGGGCAGGTCCACTACGGTAACGGGTATACCTGATGATATTTTTACATATTACATGGGTGCCACCGGCGGTGGCGTCTGGAAAACCACTGATGGAGGTACTACCTGGAACAATATTTCAGACGGGTTTTTCAATACAACGGGCATTGGCGACATTACAGTTGCACCTTCTGACCCCAATATCATCTACGTGGGTACGGGCGAATCTCCCGTGCGGGGCGTAAAGACTTCCCACGGGGACGGTCTATATAAGTCGACTGACGCCGGAAAGACTTGGAAACACATGGGACTTGAAAAGACACGCCACATTAGCGATGTGTATGTCCATCCTAAAAATCCCAATAAAGTATATGTGGCCGCGCAGGGCAATCCTTGGGGACCCAATCCGGAAAGAGGTATTTACCTATCCGAAGATGGCGGAAACACTTGGGAAAAAATTCTGTTCGTAAACGAAGATTCGGGGATTGTTGATATGACAGTAGACGCCAGTAATCCAAATATCATGATGGTGGCTTCCTGGGATTTTCATCGCAAACCGTGGATCGTGCATAGTGGGGGACCGGGCAGCCGAATTTATAAAACAACGGATGGGGGTAAAAATTGGAGAGAAATTACCAAAGGCCTACCGGAACTAAAGGGAAAAATGGGTGTTGCCATTTCCCCTGCCAATCCCAATATCGTATACATTGCCATAGACGCTCTTGGGGATAAGGCCGGGGTCTACCGTTCCGAGGATGGAGGGGAATCCTTTAAACAGACCACCAACGATGCCGGCACCTATGCCCGTTCCTGGTACTATATGCATATCATCGCCGACCCAAATGATGAAGACGAAGTTTGGGTCATGAACAGCTCCGCCATGAAGTCTATTGATGGTGGTAAAACATTTAAAGGATATCCTTGGAGTCATGTGGACCATCATGATCTTTGGATCAATCCTAATAATAGCGAAATTATGATCAATGCCAATGATGGTGGAGCTTCTGTGACTTATAATGGCGGAAAGACATGGTCAACCCTCAATAATCAGCCCACTGGCCAGTTTTATAGGGTCATTACGGATAACGGTTATCCGTACCGCGTATACTCGGGGCAGCAGGACAATAGCACCATTGCCATAGACAGTAGGGTTATGGACGACGGAATAGGGGAAATGCATTGGGACGTGATGCGCGCTGGGGAATCCTCCACGGTGGCAGTAGATCCTGACAATCCCCGTTATGTCTATTCTACCTATTTCGCCAGTAATTTCGTGGAGTGGGACCGGGATATCGATAATACACGGATGGTAATGCCGTATCCAACTCGGGTAACAGGGGAACAGCCCAAAAATTTAAAATACCGTGCCAACTGGAACGGCCCTGTTATTGTGTCGCCGCACAACCCATCCGTTATTTATTACGGCTCTCAATACGTCATGAAATCTACCGATAGGGGGGTTACTTGGAAAGTCATGAGCGAAGACCTTACCCGAAATGACAAGGAACATCAGGGAAAGGGAGGAGAGCCCATCAGTAACGAACAGATAACGGCAGAGAGTTACAATAATTTATTCAATATAGAGGAATCCCCCTTGGCAGAAGGCGTCATTTGGGTAGGCTCCGATGACGGGCTTGTACACCTGACACGGGATGGTGGGGAGACCTGGACCAATGTAACCCCAAAGGGTTTAAAGGAAAGCATCATCAACGTGGTGGAACCTTCGCCCCATGATCCCGCTACTGCCTATATTGCCGTAACGGGATACAAACTGAACGATTTTACCCCGTATATCTTTAAGACGAACGACTACGGTGCCACTTGGGAGAAAATTGTAAACGGAATACCGGAGGATACCTTTGCCCGCACTGTACGTGAAGATCCGGACCGTAGGGGTCTGTTATATGCCGGTACCGAAACGGGCGTCTTTGTCTCCTTTGATGATGGCGGCAAGTGGTTGCCCTTGCAGAATAACTTACCGGAAGTACCCATTACGGATCTTAGGGTAAAACGCAAGGACCTGGTCGTTGCCACACAGGGAAGGGCACTCTGGATTTTGGACGATTTGACCCCTTTACATCAAATTTCGGAGAAGGTGGCGCAAGCGGATTCCTATTTGTACGATCCTAGGGATGTATTTACGGAGTTATCCGTTGCCTATAGTACAGATGGAGGATATGGCGAAAATCCACCGCCAGGACTTCAAATCCATTACGTATTGAATAAGGAAGTGCCAAAGGAAACCACCCTATCCTTGGAAATCAGGGACAAAAATGGGGAAGTGGTCCACTCGGAAAGGACCAATACCACACCCATTGGCTGTGATACCCTGATTAAACCCCAATTGAAAAAGCAGGTAGGAACACATCGCTATCAATGGAATATGAAAATTGGCAGGTTCGATTGTCTTACCGAACTCTATACCACCAATAGGGACCTAACGGCCTACAATGCTCCCCCAGGAGCGTATACGGTACGGTTGACCGTAGGGGACAAGGTCCATCTTCAGGAGTTTAACATCGATATAGACCCCAGATTGAAGAATAGTATTCCTAATGTGGAAGAGGCCTACAAAGAGCGGGATGCCATTTCAAAAACCATCTACCAAGGAGCCACCGAAATGGCCAAAGGGGTACGCGATGTACGCATGGTACAAGAGCAGCTGCACCTAGTTTTAAAAATGACCACGGATGAAACATTGAAACAGAAAGGGAAGGAGCTGGATACCCTCATCGAAACCTGGATCGAAGGCATTCTACAAAAAGAGATGCGTACCTTTCAGAGCAATTATATGTTCGAGGCTCGTTTGCTTATCAAATTCAAGGATTTTCTAAATAGCATCGACAAAGGCAATTTGCCCATGACACCGGGCGTGCGCGATGTAAGTAAAGATTATTTAGGGCAGTGGGCCGCATTGAAAACAAGGTTATCGGACATTAAACAAAAAGAATTACCCCAGATGAATACCCAGTTACGTGAGGCCGGGCTTCCCGAACTGTACTGGCCAAAACCCTAGTAAGTACTCAAACGACGATACAAATGCCATGAACTACTTCAAAACATCAAAACGGTGGGTGTATTTAATGGTCAAGGTCTGGTTGTCCAAAAAGTCCAATGGATTGTCGTCCTTCACGATATTGAATACCACGAACAGTCCGGTATTGGCACTTTGAAGCCATCCAAACCGGGCATTTACCGAGGTAATCTCGGATACATTATTACGCTGGATCAAGCTCTGCAAAAAGATGCGCGGAGTAAAACTGTAGGCCAACCGTAGTCCGCCCACGAGGGCCGTTGTATTTCCGGTTTCCAGCTGAATATCGTTGTGGCTCATGGTTAGGGAGGACACAAATTTGTTCCCGACCCTAAAGTTTGCCGTACCACTGTTGGAATAGCGCATTCCGTTGAAATAACCGCCAATAAAGGTTCGGGTACTGACCGAAAAGGCGTTGTTAGGGTTGGTAATCAACACAAATTGTAATTCCTCATTTTTATACTCCCCAATAGGCACCGTTACATTGGAGATATTGAACGGGGCGAACACGCGTTCCTGGGTGAAATTGATACCGGTATGGATCTCAAAGCCGCTGCGCCATACCCAATGGTTATCCACATGCAGAAATCCCGTAACCTGCTCGTTATCAAAGTTCCAATAGCCACGGTAGGAGAGATGAGGGCGCATTTCCAAGAAACTTCCGTTTCCTTTCATCCGATGTGCTTTAAAGATCAACAACTCCGGCTTTTTGAAGGCGGTTCGCTGTAGGAAGCCGACTTCAGGATTGAATCCGGGGGCGACCTCGGTATAGCCCGCATTCAGGTTCCAACCGTCCCATTCATAATTGGCCAACAGTTTAAAGGCATGGTCCTGCCCGTTAATGCTAGGGGTAACGCTCTTCGCAAAAAAACCGTTCACCTCCGCCTTATTACCGATGCCCCATTTCCCATCCACTGCGTATACACGGTTAAAATCATCGTCGAGTCCCGCCAAACCTTGTCGGTTTACGAAAATACCTCCCAAGGAACTTCGGGAATTCCCAAAATTGTGGTTGACACGCGCCACGGAGAAATTGTTTTCCGTAATACCCGCCGATGCCACATCCTCCGTAAACATGCTGAGCAAGCCCACATTGGTCTGGCCGACTTTCCCAGAGACCCGGGCTCCACCGATGATAGGTACGATACTACCATCCTGACCCAAACCGATACGCCGACTAAAGAACAGGTCGACTTCCCCGGGGCTTCCCACCGAAAACTGACCGGCATTTTCAAGGAAAAAGGCCCGTTTTTCGGGGAAAAAAAGGTTGAAACGGTCGAGGTTCACCTGTTCATCGTCTACTTCCACTTGGGCAAAATCCGTATTGTAGGTAAGGTCGAGGGTCACGCTAGGGGTAATGCTGTATTTGATGTCCATGCCCACTTCAGCGTCGAGTTCCTGTTCGCTGGGAGAGACGGACTGGTCGTTGATACCCTGTACCAAGGCATAGGGAATTAACTTGAGATTCCCCGGATTTTTTAGATTGAGTCCGGTCAATTTACCCGCCAAGGCCAGCCGTTTGAGGTCGAAACCCAATGGGAGGGAGGTCCAGTAGGCGATTTCGGTGTTTTTGCTGATGTTCCGTTGAAAATTTAGGCCCCATGTTTTGGCTTCCCCTGACGCGAACCGTAGGGAACGTAGGGGAATGGCGAACTCGGCACTCCAGCCGTAGTCGCCTAATTGTGTCCTTACGGACCAGGTAGCGTCCCAATTGAGGTTTGTACCCCCAATAACGCCACCCTGTTGGCGATTGGCATTATTATTTCCCTTGCCTTCGTTGTTGATCTGTGCGTCGTATTCCATGCCTTGGGCATTGGTGCCAAAGAGGAAGCCGTTTTGCTGGTCGTTATAGGTATCGATGATAAAGAGAAAACTGTCTTCGTCATTAAGATCCGCATCGCGGCGGGAATCGGAGACTACAATTTTATCAGGTTCCGTATCATAGCAGACGACGGCTACATAAAAGGTGGTATTGCTATAAGCGACACGAATTTCCGTTTTTTCGGACACAGGAGCGCCAAAAGAGGGTTTTATCTGAATGAGGTCCGGGGCCAAGGGAACCGACTCCCAAAGTGCTTCGTTGCGGATTTCGCCGTCTACGACGGGCTCGGTTTCCAAAAAGGTCGCTTGGTAAAACGGACGGTTAAATTGCTGGTTTTTTGGGGTGGTTTGTGAAAAGCCGGCAGCACAACAAAACAATACAACGCCTAAAAGCAATTGTTGAAATGGATGGGATGTCATATTAGTTTGGTAATTGGTGGAATAAATATACATTTCTTTTTTATTGAAATGCTTTTAAAAATTCACCGCTGGGGTACATTATTTCTAGGAAAAGGCTTTAGACGAAAGGTGAGAAGGAGATTTGCAATTGTATGGCCAGCACTTCATATCGTCTAAAATTCTACCGGAGATAGAATATGCTGGCTATTGAGTTTAGAATATTCTATTTTACATAATATAAATTATGATACAAATATGTTAGTTGTGTAAAACGGCGTATACAGCGTATTTGAAATAATATCAGATATAACTTCGCGTAAGCGAATTATATCGGTACCGATATTATGTCAAAGCCGTTTTACTGAAAGGCTTGTTTATATTCGTAAGTCATAATTCTATTATGTAAAATATCGCGGAGAAATTCTACAAAGAATAAAATTTGCGTTTGCGCTATACAAGAAACTTTTTTAAGCGGTGTGCTGTGCACAGCATTTATTTGTACTCATAATTTGCCGTTATGTAAAATAGCCGCTCGGCCAACAGCATATTGCTTTCATAAAAAGTAAATGACCTTGCATTTATTTTTATACGCAATTCTCAGCCACTTGGCCAGGGCCATTAAAAGCTCAGCTTTTCGTATTTGTTGAAACCTTTGGTTTAATTGTGAATTTGGAAAAGAAAAATTTCATAGGCTTTTCGTTAGCTTGTCGCAAAAGCTAAAATTTTCCCTTCGAGCAAAATTCTTAGCACTTGCTCGCATACTCCCCTGATTGCAACTTTTTTTTGAGCACTTATAACATTATGTCAAATAGAAATTGAGCCTAGGTTCATTTCTTTTTTCTTTTGTCTTGAAACAAAAGAAGCAAAAATTCAAGAAGAAAATATGCTTCCACACGCCCTTTGTGTCTCAATAGCTTCGCTATTTGGGCATTTTATGCCCCAACACAAAGCCCAGGGCAATGGCTCTTTGTGTTAACCACAAATTCACTCCCCTACTGGCCCGCATTTTCTTCTCGCAGCCGCGTCTACCGATTTTCACGCAAATTTTGAGACTGTTTTCCTGGGCTAAATCCAACTAACTAATTTTTCCTTGTGCTATTGTAATATTTGGATTACCATAAATATGCATAGCCAACCTGCCTTCGGGAGCTACAAAACCAGTTGAAATTCCTTCTTTGTACTCTGCTAATGATAAATTGGCTAAATGTACTGCGTTTGATAGCTTACAACCTCCTTTAAAAGATTTAATAAATTCTTCATACCAATAAGATGGAATCGTAGTTTCCAATCTCCAAAAAGGAGCAACTACTGCTTTGTACCCTAAATCCAGTATATCGTAACATAGCGAAGTAACTCCGTTAGCAAAAAAGTCTTCATTAGAAACCCCTGAATTACATATGAAAAGAATTGCAATTTCACCTTTTCCAAATAATTCTTTTGGATAAAGAATTGCACTTTCAGAATCATGATTAGTATAAATACCTTTAAAACTTTTAAAACCAAGTTCACCGTGTGCTAAAAAGATATTAACGTCAGTTTTTATTTGTTCTAAGATATTTCGAGAAGTAAGTATTTCAGTACCATGCTCTTTCAAAACAGGTTGAAATTTGCTAAAGCTTAAATTGATTGGAATGTCGCCATCGTCTATTGGTATCCAAGCTGTTGAGCTGAAGTCATTTTTTAAAACAACTTCGTTGCCTTTTTGAATATACCATTCTAAGGAAATAACATTTGTAATTGAAGTTTGTACACTAATAAAGTTTTCATTGTTCACAATTAAATTAGTTGGAAATTCGGAAAGTTCAATACTACTAGTAAACAAGATTTCATCAAAATCACTTTGGAGTTTTAGGTTTGAAAAGCTCAGGTCATTTAAAATCTCTGAATATTTTGATTCTTGTTCACCAATATCAAAATACTGACTGGAGTCAAAATAAAACTTCTCTTTAGATTTTATCCACTTGTTCATTAGGTCGTAATTCCATTCACTCAGTTCTTTAAAATGAATATCCTTTTTACTGTTAATAGTCAAAACATATACCCTTTTATGAATATTAAACAACCAAACAAACAGCTGATTATCCTTAACGATAATAGAATTGATTATAAAATCTTTATAATTATTTAATTTATTCTCTAACTCTTTATTTGACCCTGGAGTAATTTTTACGACCTCATCTTTTGAGTAATATTTATTATTGTAGGTAAGGCTATTGTCATTAATCACAATCCCTGAAAGTAATATGCTGTCAATATCATTGTCTTTTATCGCTTCTGGTAATAGAATATTAATTCGTACTTCTAAGTGCTTAACCTCAAACTTAAAATCACCAACTATATTAGTTTCAAAAACTCCAATTAAGGAATTGATTAATTTTATTTTATTACTTGCCTTATCACCAAAATGATTTGATTTTAATTTCTCAACTTTATCCGAATCCGTTGAAGATTCCAATCTTTGAATATATTCTTCAATTGGTTTATTAAATTCATCGAACCCAGCATCTTTATACCTCTTTACATTATATAAGTAATTAAGCCAAGGCAAAGTTCCTTTGTCATCAAATGAGATAATATCCTTAAGGTTTTCCTCCAAATAATGTAATGATTCATTAAAAATTTCCGGCTTATTTTTAATTATCTGTATTGAACTTAAGTAATAGCTAAGCTTAAATTTTTGTTCATCGTATTTTTTTAACCTGATTTCGCTTATAACATTATTAATATCTTCCAACATATCATATAACCTAAAGTTTCTAAAGTATTTTAACGCGTTGTATAAAAGTTCAGTAATAATTGAATACTTCATCACCCCAACTCTAGATAACGATGTGAAGTACAACGCTCCATAAATACTTGCTTCAAAAACACTACTTTGATATGTAAAGCATCTAAATAAAATACCCCACCCGAAATGGTGGTTATTTTCGTCAATAGCTATCGTTAATATTTCTTCAGCAAAATTTCTTGCTCTCTGATATTTGTTATTAAAGTTTAGCGTGTCAATTAAATTATCACAAGCAGAATAGAACTCAAAATCTAGTTGATACTTCGTTTTAAGCCCTTTAATTATAGCAAGTTGTAAAAAATAACCTTCGAATTGGTCATCACTAATTTCATGAGGCCCAAGTGTCGAAAGCGCTGATAGAGCTAATGAAACCAACTGCTTCTCTTCATTCTTGGAGAATAGCCCTTTTCTGATTTCATAGCCATTTAAACGAATCTGCTTAGAAGATTGGTTATCTTCAAAAATTTTTGAAAATAGGTTTATCGCGACATCCTTTTCATCAAATGCTACTATGTTAAATGTTTTGTCCTTCTTTATTTTCGAATAAGAGATATTCTTAATTGCATCATTTAAACTAATCAAAATATGTCCGAAACCTTCTATCCTATATTTCTTTAGAATGTGATATAAATCAATTTTGGTTTTTGACAATTCATGGTCTCCAAAAGCAATAAGATGTAAAACATTTGTCAAGGAATAAGAAATAGAACTATCATATAATTCTTTGGTTCTACTATCACGGTCATAGTAATATTTGTTGTTAAGTGCGTTCTCTAGAACACTCAAGTGGTTGTAAATCGTGTCATCTGCGCTTATTTGGTCAATAGATTCTATTGTTATTTTGGGATGGAATTTAGGTGGTGTTATAACACTTTCTTTCCAACATAATCTTTCATATATCGTTGACAATGGAGGTGGGTTAACTATAAAATTCAGAAAGTTATTATTGAATTCTTTTTCTCCTTTGTAATATTCAATTTTAGCATATTCCCGTTGTACCCTTATCTCTTTTTCAAAACTTATTTGACCCCTCCGAAAGCTGCCCGTAATAAAGTAATTCTTCAATAATTGCAAATCAATGATTACTATATTGTTGATACTTAAAGATGTAAATGTGTTATAATTTGAAAGAATGAGAGGTAGAATAGGTTTGTCTATGACTTTCTTAGATAAGAATTCTAGTTTTTCTAAAATTTGAAAAGTCGATTCAGCTATTTCAGAAATTGCAGCATCTATTTCATGGGATTCAAAAGGATGAGTTAAACTCTTTGTTTGAATAAAAATGTAATAATCGTTTAATTCGTATATTAAATTGTTATCATAATCATTGGGGTCTTCTCCTAATTCTTCAAAATCGACTTTATTAAATTTAAATTCTATTTTTTCTGAGTCTAGCTCTTCTTCTATGGTTTTGATTAACAAGAGCTCATTCTTCTTTGTTAAATATCCTGCTTCATTCAGGATTCCCTCGTATAGGATTGAATAATTAGGAGCGTTAAGTGATACAATAGAAAAGAATAAATTATCACCTATTTCATAGAATGGTTTTCTCCATAAGTTTGGGGCTTTACTTTTAGAGGAAAGTGATAATATGACTTTATCGATTACTTCTTTTCCATAACCTGTACATTCTATCAAGTATTCAATTAGATGGTTTTTTTTTATTTGAGAAGGTGCATCATAAATAGAATTATTGTTTCCTTTTTCTACAGACTGCAAATAGATAAAACTCACAAAGTCCACAATGTGTATTAATATCTCATTTATTTCACTTAGGGTTAAGTCATTGTAATAATTTAGTTTTTCTGTTTGGTAATGATAATACCTACTCATTAAACTAGCGTCAGCAAGTGCCCTACTATTCGACTCATTTTTTTTGGTGGTTGTTAAATTGATTAACCCATTTATTGATTTGTAGTTCTTAATTCCAACTTTATTTGGATTAACTCGTTTGTATAATTCAAGCAATGGGTATAGGTACTCACTTAAGTTACTTTCAGACCTAATCTCGGAAGTTTGCCTAAGAATTCTTAACCATTTATTACCTGTTGTAATTTTTAAAGACTCAAAATTATCATTGTCTTCTATTTCACCATTTTCAAAAATTAAAACTCTATATGCAGATTGCATATTTAAAAGAATATTGGCGGGATTCCATAGATAGCTAAATATCCTGCCTAATTTTTCTTCTCCAATCGTTTCTCTAGGGAAAATCTGGTCTATATTTATTCTGTAATTATTTACAGCGGACAACAAGACGTTTAAAATGTCTCCACCCAATTCAAACACCTGTTGAACAGACCCTTCATTTCCATTCTTAAATAAAAATTTAGTAAAATTAAAATCACCAATATGGTATGCAGTTTTTTTGTTGTCAAACATCTGCTCCACAATCATTGGAGCTAAATCGAGTGAGTTCTTATTTATTGCTTTAAACAAAAATTCTATTAACTCATTTTTAGTTAGGTTCAAATCGGAGAACACCTGAGAAAAATGTTCATTTATCTCTGTAAAGGTTTGGTTACAGATAACAATAAATGTAAGTACCTCCTCTTCCTTTTCGCTATTGTCCTCTCCAATCTCATCAGCAATTTTTTTAAAATCAAATCTCTTGGAAAAAGGGTTGGCATAATCTTTCCTTAAAATGGACATGTGCTTATCCGATATAGGTGTTTCCTGCATATTTTTTTAAAAATCTAATCAGTATTAAAAGGCCAAAAGATATACCTATTAACAAAATACAAGGTATTGAATTTTAACAAGTAAAAATTTACAAAAGACTAGAGTCTATCTTATAGCATTTGCGTTTAACCCCATTCCACACCCATTCCCCTACCCTTCGGGCAGTGAAAAAAGTGTTCCATTACCTTTTTTAAAGAAGATTTTGAGAAGAAATTTTTCAGGGAGTCCTTTACAAACTTTCGCTTTTACCAAAGCTCAAGTTACATAACGCGGTACATTATAGTACAGATTGGTATATGTCGTAAAACGGCGCATACAGCGTATTTGAAATAATATTAGATATAACTTCGCGTAAGCGAATTATATCGGCACCGATATTATGTCAAAGCCGTTTTACTAGAATGTTGAAAACATCTGGAAGTCATAATTATTCATGATACTTGAAGTTGATGCGGCTGGCAAATTGTATTGTCAATGAAAGTCCACCGCTACATCTCGCTGCCAAAAGCAATCAGCCACTGGCTAATTTCTTTTGGCACGGGTTATGTAAAATAACCGCTCGGCCAACAGCTTATTGCTTTCATAAAATCAAAATGCTCAGGCTTTTTATTTTATACGCAATTCCCAGCCGCTTGGCAAGCGCCAAAAAAAGCAAAACCTTTTAGCTATATTGAAATATGCAATTTATGAGAAACTGTCTGCCAGTAAATTTTTCAGAACCTTTTCGTCAGATTTTTAAAGCATATAATTTGGCATCGTATTATCAGTTTAAGGATTTTCATCATAGAGCACGGAAATCGCGACATTTATAAATTTGTTATCCCCATAATAACTTACTGTCTTTATTTGCAGATTGTACTCGAACGGATTTTTTTTGCCTTTGACTTGGCCCCTAACCAAAGGCAAGTTATGCCACCATTTTTCGTTTTCAGGTGTTTCTATTGCATTTTCCCTTGATTCCCATCTTATACTAATTTTATTCCACCATCTTCCATAGTATGCACAGGTCTTCGAAATATTAGATCGTGAATTGCCAAATGTACTTATTGCAACAGCGTGAAGTAAACAATATCTACCATCCCGTAATTCGCTTTTGGCCGATGCCATTATTTCAAATGCTTTTAATCCTGTCAATGAGTTTTCAAAAACATTGTGCCATTTTCCATCTGCGGCGATAGGTTTAGTTTTAAGTTCCATTTGCCTATCCTCCTATCATCACCGTTGGACACCCAAGTACGATGCTTCCACCATGGGCCGTTGTATCGCCCATTCTGGCAGCTGGTTTCCCCCCGATCATTACGGTTCCTGATCCTTTGACAATCGAGTCTGGAGGCCCAACACAGGTCGCATTGTCTCCCAATACCGCTGCCGGCATATTGCCAATCAGAACGGTAGGAACCCCGGGGCCAATTAGGGGTCCACCAACATGTGGAATGGGTGGCAGGCCTGGAGTGACCATAGGGCAAACGTGCATATCTGTTATTCTTGCTGCTGGTGGCATATATTGTTTTTTTAGTTAATTTATCATGACCATTGCGCCTTTAACGGTAGTCTGCCCAGAGGCGGAAATTTCCGCGGATGCATTGCCTTTGGCGGTAAAACCAGATTTTGCGTTGAACTGGATATTGGTACCATCGCTTTTAACATCTCCATTGGCTTTAAGATCTATTGAACCGGTAGCGGAAATTTGAACATCCCCTTGGGCACCAAGCTTAACATCCTTGATGCTATCTATTAGAATCCCACCATCGTTCAGGGTTATGCTGTTTCCGGAGAGGTCTTTTAAGGTGATACTCTTTTCCTTATCGTTCAAGGTACATGAGTTTCCGTCCGGTGTCTCGAATACCAATACTTTTTCATCGTCATCAAACCTAATGCTGATTCCCGATTTGGAATGAATGGCCTTGAACTGGTTCTTGTCATCCGGTGTTTCCTTGGGTTTGTTCTTTGTACTATAGAGCGACCCAGTTATTACGGGAAAACGGGGGTCGTTGTTTATAAAATGTACCAATACTTCGTCATCTATCTCAGGAAAGAAAAAAAAACCGGCGTCAGCGGAAGCATAAGGAAATGCCATTCTCGCCCAGATACCCTCCTCTTGGCCAGTTCCTGTAAATGCTGGCAAGGTCACTAAGACACGATAATTATTATTTGGATCTTCAATTATTTGTTTAACTATAGCAATCTGTGTCCCTTTTAAGGCTGGTATTAATCCTGAAGCTCCCATATCTTCAACATCAGGAAAAGATGCATGTGATTTCGCTGATTTTCCAACAGTAAGTTCAGTAACCCACACTCCATTTTGTAAGCTATGGGTTACTTTTGAAATAAAGGCTTTTCCGTTAAATCGGGTACTAAATTCTGAAAGTATGATTATATCGCCAGCAATAATCCTGTTGCTTCCTGGAATAGTAATTTTACCTTGAATTTTTTGTAGTACAGCCGCATCTGCTCGCGACTCCAGCCATGTTTTCATTTCTTCTTTTTCAATAAAATTTGATGAATAAATATGAGAAGATTTAGACAAGTTTTCTGATAATTCTGTAGCGCTTAAATTGCCTTGACCCAAAGAATCGTTAACTCTTAATGAGGTTGAAACAATTTCTTGCGTGTCCGGATTCCATGAAGCCATATTATATTCTGTTGGTATATTCTCAGATTCTAGACTAAGGTCAATATCAATTACTATTTGCGATGATTTAATTTCAAATTTAGCTGGACCATTAAAGTCATTTTTTATAATATAAAGCTTGTTTTGATAGGTGTTAACAAGCATATTATTGGCTTCGGCTCTATTTAAAAGGTAGTCCCAATCTGAGCAGTTGTATTGCATTAATACCGGATGCTCTTGCGATGTAGCATCCATTTCAAAATCTAATCCATATTTAGAAATAATATCTTTAATGGCATCCGAATCTTTTTTATTTTGAAAAATGGCATTGTAACGACCTTTAGACATACTTACCGCCTTGTCTTTGCATTTCACGGTAAGTTGAGATTTATCTCCTTTAACTTTGAGTCGTTGCGAAACAATAATGCCTTTAAAAACTTTTTCTGTTTTGTCAATATTACCAAGTGATATTTCAATCTCAGTGCCAGGAATAAAGTCTGCGCCCTCACTATTTGTAAAGGGCTGGTCAACAACACCAATTGCCCCTCCATCTTGAACAATAATTGTAGCTGAAGTAATTCTATTGACTTCCATGTCAATTGATATTTCTTGAACCTTTACCGTATCTTTTATCTTCTTGCCATTAATTAGAATATCGAAATCTATTATACTGTCTGTTTGTTGTAGAATTTCTGCCATTGGTTTTTATCCGTTAGCAATTGTTAATCCTTCATGGGCGATTTCTATGCTTTCAATCGCGACCTCACTACCATCGGATTTTAATTCTGTCGAACTTATTTTTGTTGGCCATGCATTGCTCAA
Organism: Maribacter algicola; assembly: GCF_003933245.1. NCBI lineage: Bacteria > Pseudomonadati > Bacteroidota > Flavobacteriia > Flavobacteriales > Flavobacteriaceae > Maribacter > Maribacter algicola. The sequence continues at coordinate 568,411 of NZ_QUSX01000002.1, read as the reverse complement.
TGTCCATGTCATGGTAGTGTTGCCACCTTCGTCCAACAATTTGATTACTACGTTTTGACGTTCTATGGTATTCATTTTTATTTTGTCGTACCAATCCCAAAAGGTATTGTCCTTTGCAAACACCCCTTTTTTCAAGGTAACGTTGCTATTTTTTACGAGTCCGGGCATCCTGATTTCCGAAAAAATAGGGCTGTTGCCATGTCTATAATTAATGGGCTGTGCCTCAATATCCAGGCCGTTGACTTCTTGAAAGGGGATGTTGGTGGTGCTTCCCCAATCTACCATAAAGTAGAACTTAGGTAGTGGCCAGTTTTTGTCTTGTGCTTCTCCTGCCATAATGATTTGATTTTATAGGATTTTAAATATTTTTTTTATGATTTTTGCATTTGCTGTTTAAAGGTGACCACGATGAATTCTGCCGGTCCAACTATGGCAAGTTTTATGGTGATCAACATCCTGCCTTCCAGGATATCTACGCTTGTCATGGTCGTACCAAGGCCAATCTGCACTTCAAAGGCATCTTCTGGGGAAGCCCCTGCCAAAGCGCCCTGTTTCCATTTATCCGTCAAAAAGTTGGTGATCATGCTCTTGACCGTCACCCAGGTATTGGCATCGTTTGGCTCAAATACATAAGCTCTTAATGCCAGTTTTATGGATTGTTCCAGCATGATCATGGTACGTCTTACATTAATGTACCGCCAGTCCAAACTATTGCCGTCCAACGTTCTTCCACCCCAAACCAAGGTGCCTAGACCGGGAAAGGTTCTAATGGCATTGATGGATTTGCCACCAATGGCATCCACATTCAACAGTTCCTGGTCCTCATGGGAAATGGTCGTGGATGGTTTTATTACCCCGTTAAGGCTTATATTGGCAGGTGATTTCCATACGCCCCTGTTCTGGTCTACCTTCGTATAAACGCCAGCCAGGGCTGCGGATGGAGGAAGTAAGTTTAGTACTTCCCTAAGTTTGGAAAGAATGTTTTTGTACGTTGGGCTTGTTTCCCAGAGACCTAGATGTAAGTTGTTCTGTAGTTTTTTTGTGTACTTCTCCAGATGTTTTTTTTTGCTCTTCTCGTCCAGTTTTTCAAATTCTGCTTTTTCGTCCTCGGATTTTTGCTCGTTGAATTTCGTCTGTATTTCAGAATCTTCTTTGGGGTAGGTCTCAATAATGTCAAGTGCTGTCTTTTCTTCATCAGGCATTAACTCTTTCAATTTGTTTAATGCCTCTCCAGCAGTTTTACCAAAATTCATAAAGGTTACCTCCCTGTCACTAACGATGTTAGTATGCAGCCAAGGATAATAGGCGGCTGCATAATCAAGAAATTCACTGCCAATTTTCTCCCTAAAAACTTGGACTTTTGGATTATCCCCTCCCTTAAATTCTGACCAGTCCCCATCAAAAACGTCAACAATTGCAAATCGGCTTTGCATATCAGAACAGTGCTTGAGTGCTTGTTTGTATAGATCATAACATTTCTCGCCCAATTTTACCGCTTCCGGAATTATGATCATGGTGGGTTCCTGTTCCTTTCTGAGCGGTTCCAAGCCAGATACCAGTTCACTACCGTCAATTTTGACCCCATCATTCGCGTCAAACAATCCCACGGAAACAATGTAACAGGCACTTCCTCCATTTAAATAAAAAAGTCTTAAACTATTATAGAAAATAAGATCATGGTTATCCGTTTCAAATTCAATGGTCAAATTTTGATTCTGACCAATATTCATGTGGTGCGGGGGAGAACTATCGGTAAGTTTGTCAGTCGTCCTGGTCAGTTTGAATTTTGGACTGAATGCCATGCCAAAACGTTCGTGGAATTCCTGCATCGTGTTAATTCGAACGGGTCGGTTCAATAAGGATTTACCATTGTCCGATGCCTTTTCAGTGTATCCTATAAAAGCAGGTACAGCCGTAGCGACTTCCACTACTGTACCTGGAAAAGCATTTAACTCTTCGATATACACTCCCGGCGTTTTATAATTCTTAGCGATAATAATTAATAATTAGTTGTTTATATAAAAATGTGTGAATACATGGTTTTTTTGTCGTCATCATAGACAAGTTGTTCAGGTGACGCCCTAGGTAAAGCTTTGATAATGGCCCCGGAATGATCCACACTGACTAGGGAGAAGTAGTCTTCTGAATACTCTAAAAGAGGCAGTTCATCTATGGATTGAAATGTATGGTACCCTTTTTCATCATTATCTTTTTTTGGTAAAGACTCAAAAACCGTAGTTTTTTTTCCATTTAAAATAGTGGGACTTTTTAGGTCTTTATACAATGGGCTAACAATAATATATTTCCATTTTGTTTTAACTGTATGAAAGTTCAAGAGATACTCCAATTTTTCCTCTTGTTTGAAATTTTTGTACAATGTGGGCAGATAAAGCTCCACAATGGCCAAGGGTTTTCTCCAAACAGGTTTAGGGTTGGCGTAAATTCGCTCACTTTCCTCCCCATTTGCCATTATATGGATGGCCCCATTATATTGGCCGGATAATAGGTGCCAATCGCTACCAATCTGCTTTATTTCTAAAAGATTTGAAATATCGTTTCCCAAAGAATCCTCAAAATGATATCTGCCTCCCTCTTTGTAGGTTTTGAAGACTATTTTACCCCCACTTATTCTAAAGACATTTTTTTTTCCTACGTTCTTTTCTGCATGAAGAAGGAATGTTGAATTGTCAGTATTCTGTACGGGGTTAAGATTGTTGAAATATAAAACGGTATGCGTTGGACTATATTCGGGCAGCGATGAATAATTGATATATAAGGGGTCATTGCATTCTAGGAATATCCTCAACGATTTACTTTCAGGTGATGAAAAAAGCAATTCTGGATCTTGGGTCAAAAAATGAACTCCTCCGGGATAGGGCTTTATTATAAGGCCCAAGTTTTTGATTAAGTGTTGCGTTTCAGAATCGAAAGAACAATGTAGTTTTTTAAACATGCCGTCCTTAAAATAACTATGCCTGAACTCTAGTGACAAAAGGTATAAATAAGATTGTCCCATATTTTGAATTACTTCAAATTTATTTGTTAGTAGGGTAAGGCGTGGAAAACGTTGTTCTCTATGTTATCCAAACCTATGCTACAGTATACTTTCAGTACTTTGAATAGACGGGGTTTCACCAGTCCTACCTGTGTCTTCAAATACTAACATTCCGACTTTATAAATCAATGAAGGCATTAATTTGCCCCCAACAGCGGACCAGACATTGCTTAATTCACTGTAATCCAAATTGCAAAGTTCAAATGTTAATTTGCCTATTGAATCCTCTTTCCCCTTTTGCGCTGGAGGATTTATTTTGGGGTATGTATGAAAAAAGCGAATGATATTTGAGAGATAGTTTAAGCCCTCTACGTAATTCCCTTCACTAAAATTTGCACAGAACATAATTTGAAAATTCAAATACAACGGTGCCTGTTTTTTAGTCAAAGAACTTTGGCCAGCAGCAATAGTGCGGTTTTGAGTATTTTTCAGGACTCTCTCTTCATTTAGCCCAAGAAGGAAAAAAACTATTTTATCGTCGGTTTTTTTCGCCAGAGAACCATCCATATTGAAAATATTTGAAAGGTCAACTAAGTCTTTTGAACTTTGCTTATTATTGAATCGTTCGTTTAGGATGTTCTTAATATACTCTAATGCTGTATGTATCATTAAAACCTTAATTATCGATACAAATGAGCATTGGATACTGTCAAGCGTTCTGCCAAAAATATGTTATCGAAGCCTCCAATCTATATCTTTTTGAATTTAGAAATTAAATAGGATGATTGGGGTATTGCGATTTAAATAGATGTTAACAATTTTAACTATTTTATTAACTATATTTTAACCTTGTAAAGAAATTAATAGATTTTTTATATCAAATAATCAAAAACTCCATTAACTCGGTAACGGCAATTTTGATTTGACGTTTTGGATGGAATTTAATTCCTCTAAAAATGCTTGTTTTAGAATAGGTGATGAGCGATTAAAGGAAGAACTTGACCTGAATTGCTCAAATAAAAATTAGAAAATACTTTTACCTTCTTTAATTTTTTCAATTTTCAATCCTGCTTCAATATCTTTTAATTTTATAATCGTATCGTTTCTGCCGAGGCATTTTAAAATGCTATAATGAAGAATATTGATTATAGAGGCAGCGGTAAGTTCGTATTCTTCTGCCAAAAAATCTATATCAACGGCTTCTTCGTATTCAAATTCTTTGGTTTTTGATTTTTGCCATAACATATATCTTTGGTGGGCATTGGGAACCTCAAAATCAAGAACTAATTGGAATCTTCTAAAAAAAGCCTCGTCAATGTTCTTTTTAAAATTGGAACAGAGTATCACTAGACCATGAAAATCCTCCATTCGCTTCAATAAAAAGGATACTACCTGATTGGCATAGCGATCATGGGAGTCTGCAGAATTACTTCGTTTGCCGAAGAGTGCATGGGCCTCATCAAAGAAAAGGATCCAATCCTTGTTTTCGGCAAGGTAGAACACTTTGGATAGGTTTTTTTCGGTTTCGCCAATGTATTTGGAGACCACCATGGAAAGGTCGACTCGGTAAACGTCCATACCGCAGGATTTCCCGAGTAGTGTAGCAGTAAGGGTTTTGCCTGTGCCTGGTGGGCCGGTGAACAAGACCTTAAAGCCAGGTTTTATTTTTTTACCAAATTGATGGTCATTTTTTAATAGCTTCCCATATTGGGTGTATGCCTTAATCTCTTCAAGCCCGTTCAGTAGATGATCTGCTAGCACCAGATCCTCCCATTCTTGAGAGGTTGTAATTCGTTTTGCTGGAAAGTTTGGATTATATTTTGATTTATACATTATGGAAAAATGGTTTTCTAATGTAGTGTTTTTCCAATTGAATATATTTCTCTGGAAATATTAACTTCATAGTTATTTACCATTCCACACGCAGTTTATTGCATTCAATTCACCCGCAATACCAAGGCTTGCAAGCTCCGCTTCCGTCCATTCCCTACCCTCCAAGGTTGCTACTTGATAATAGGATTCCGTCGAAATCAAATGCATGATCAAGGCCCCAATACTGTTCGCTTGGGCATCATATCGGAAATCGGTTTGGGTTTGATCCAAGTCCTTTACCTGTTCGGTAATACGGTCTTTTAGGTCTTCCAGCATATAGACCATGCTACCAATGTTTGGCGAGTAACCCTCAACCGATTTTAATTCCCCTTGTGCGTTCAACAACACCATCGGTAATAATAAAAGTAAAAGGCTGATTCTGGTTTTCAAGGGTTTCATAGTGTCATTTTCGAATTAGTAAATGGATATGGATCACTTTTTAAACGTACCATTTCTGGTTATTTAAAAATATTGCAGAAGGTAATCGATTACCTACCCATATCCATGATTATCAATCCTTTTGACACGGTTTTAACACAGTATGGTCGCTTCCATACTATTGCGTTACATAGAAATGCTACTCCTCTCCTATCCTTCAGCTTACCTTGACTCCAATTGGCATAGGTAGCTCAAGGGGAGGCTTTAATTTATAAAAAGAATGCGCTAAAGTGACTCTGCGCTAAAGATATCCCCTTGGGAAATATCCCCGGTTTCATAGCCTTTTTTAAACCAGCGCATATGTTGTTCAGAAGTGCCATGGGTAAAGGAATCGGGTACTACCCTACCCGAAGATTGCTTTTGTAGACGGTCATCCTCAATGGCATGCGCTGCATTCAAGGCTTCTTGAAGGTCACCGCTCTCCATCAGCTGTTTAGAACGATTGGCCCACACCCCGGCCAGAAAATCGGCCTGTAACTCCAAGGGGACGGAATATTTATTGAACTCGGTCTTGCTTAATTGACCTCTGAGTCTATCAATTTTATCGCTAATCCCCGTTAACTTCTGAATATGGCGTCCTACTTCGTGGGCAATGACGTAAGCTTGCGCGAAATCACCAGGAGCGTTCAATTGGCGTTCCATTTCCTCAAAAAAACTAAGGTCTAGGTATAACTTTTCATCCCCTGGACGGTAAAACGGACCGTTGGCACTGGATACGGAACCAGGGGCGGAGGATACATATCCCGAAAATAACACCAAGGTTGATGCCCTGTAATTTCCCAAGGTGTTGTTCCAAACATCTTCAGTACTGGTGAGAACAACCGCACTTAAGTCCGCCAGTTTATTTTCTTCGGTAGTACCTTCATAATTCCCTGAAGGAGCGGATTGCGTTACCCCAACACTAAGTAAATTACTGATCAGGGTCAACGGATTATTTCCCGTAACAAATGAAAATACAAGGAACAGCCCAACAATGATCAAACCTACCTTAGAGAATAAGTCTAATTATCGGACCGAGCAAATTCGGACTAAATCCACCAAAACCCTTATCGTAACTGGACCGACCTTTTTGGTCACCGACATTTGAATTTGACGCCTACCTTGCCATTTCATACGGTTGATTTTTAAATAATTAAATCATATAAAAAGAATTTGGCCATTATTCCCTGAGGGAAATTCAACTAAGGAGAGATTTTTTCGCCCTAAAAATTGATTGAATATAAAAGCTTCTATTGCTGGTTTTCTAATATCTTAAGAATAGCGTAAACCAAATTCAGGGTGCCTTTGGACGCTTCCAGTTGGTTCAAGGTCCCAGCTATATAGGTATCCAATTGGGGACAATACCATAAAAACGATGCAGTACTACCGGTATGCCCCATTACTTCCAAGTTTGTGTCATCATCAAAAAGATTTTTGAAAGATACCTTTCGTATCCCATAACCGTATTCCATGCCAACCGTTTCATTGACCCATTGTTGCATCTCCTGGCATGTATTCTTTTTTACCAGTTTATTCGTGTTATAGGCTTCAAGAAAGGTGATCAGGTCTTGGGTTGTGGATACCAAACCTCCCCCACCCCAATCGGCACTTAAACTTTTATAGGATGATAATTCCGTTTCGCCTACATAAAACTTAGCGATGGGCCGTTCATTCTTCAGCGATGATGATTTTAAATTGATATAGGAAGACCCCATCCCCAAGGGCTGAAAAATATGCTGTTTAAAAAACTCATCCAAGGAAAGGCCGCTTACCTTTTCTACCAACAATGCCAACAGCACATATTCCGTATCTGTGTACTGATAGCCATCACCCGGTACAAAATGAGGTTTCATCTTTTCTTTGCTAAAACGAATCATTTCCTCGGGTGACCACGACTTATCCGTATCCATCAACAATTGATTGATGATCTTGGGACTACCATCTACGGTTTTATCCGTAAAATAATCCGGCAGCCCCGATGTATGTTGTAAAAGATGGGCGATGGTAATGTCTTTTGAGTAGTCCTTTCCATCCAATACGTGCAGCTTTTCAACCAGTGATTTTGGCAGGTATTGGGCAATCTTATCCTCAAAATTCAGCTTCTTTTGGTCCTTTAACATGCCTACGGCGGTAGCGGTGAACATTTTGGTAATACTGGCCGTGTAAAATGGATTATTGATCGTTATAGCATTTCCAGAATCCCTCGTACTTTCCGCCAACTGAACATCAATCCCTCTGGATTTGGAATAGACGTGCAGAAGAGCACTTTTGATAGGTTCCTTTTCCAATTCGGTCGAAAATAATTCCGCAATCTTTTGAGGTGCGGTTTGCTGACCAAAAGTCCATATGGAAACAAAGAGCACTATGGTCCGTATTACCTTATTTTTCATTTAATTGCTTTCTTTATGTAAGATACTTCATTTAAAATAGTCCTTTATTAGAACCAACTGAACCCTAACCCGATGTTAAGGCTTACTGCGTCCCTATGTGCATCTCCTGCTAAAAATGCCCTGCCCATCACTAGTTTGGACTGAACGTTCAGCGCAAAATTATTCTTTTTGTAGATTTCATAGCCCGTGCTGGCCATCACGGCACATCCAAAATTCCAATCATCATTTTCGTTGTCCTTAATGTCATAGAGTGCCGGTGAATCTATGGCCAAGCCTAAACCTCCATGAATCCACCATCGGTCTTTTACCCAATATTGCAGGGACGGTATAATGCCTCCAAAATGCCTGTCATTGTCCTGAAATTCGTATATGTTTCCTGGTAAAGAGACCGTAATGGCCAGATTATCGTTCAACATGTGGCCGAACTTTAAATCTGGAAAAACAACCGTCCCCTGAGCTTTGTCAAACGTTTGATTACCAGCACTATCTTCTATACCGATTATGCCTCCACCTGCTACGAATTCGAAGATGAAACCATCCCTTTGTGTTGTTGTTTCAGAATTTGTGTTTTGCGCGTATGTTGTAGTTGATAATAATGCAAAGGCGATAAAAGCCATTTTTAATACCATTTGTTTTTTGATTGTTTTACTCATGCCTTTGTTATTTAATTTTAATAGGTATTCGTGAATCTTTGTTTTCATGATTGTTCGTTTTTTGATTGTTTTAAAATGATGTTACAAAGTTGGGGTACCTATTCAAGCAAATCGTCTTGAATTATAATTTGAAACCTAACTATTCCTTTTACTTTGGATTGATTACTTGTTGGCCTTCGCCATAACATTATATATCAAGTTTTGCATTTCTACCGATTTGTACATCGGTATTTGATGACCCACATTTTTCAGCCGAAAAAGTTGCTTTTTGGGTGCTTCTAGTTTTTTATAAAATTTTTGGGTGAGTTCAAAACCGGTGGTCAGATCATCCTCCCCTATGAATACATATACGGGAATTTTAAAAAGGGTTCGATGCTTTAATGCCTTAATGCTATACAGTTCTTTATAAAGGGGCATCCATTGTGGCTCCCATTCTTTAAAGAATTTCATGTATTGACCAAATTCATTTTCTGGAATGGGAGTTCCCTTGAAATCACTGATCCATTTAAATTGAACTGCCATATCCTCAACATTTTCATAAGGTATATGTACAGCTTTAAGTTGCCCAATGGCCTCCTTATTGTTCCGTGCCCTGTAGTGTTTTATCAGTTTGGCTTGGGTCGCGTTTTGACTTTTTTGATTATCTATTACGGGACTAATGGCCACCAATGAGGTTATTTTATTTGGATATTTTGATGCCAAATGGAACCCTAAAACGGTTCCCCAAGAATTGGCTACCACTATCATTTTGTCTTTTTGAAACGTTTCCAATAGATATTCCAAGATGTCCTCGGCATCTTGTATCATAATCGAAAGGGTGGGCGCTTTTAAATTACCGAGCGTCGATTTTCCTGACCCTCTTTGGTCCCAATGGACCACCAAGAAATGTTCTTCCAGAATATGGGTGATTTGTTCCCTGTGGGATGAGCTCGCCGCTCCAGGTCCACCATGTAAATACAGCATAAGGGGCTTGCTTTTATTCCCTTTTATACTGATGAATTGCTTACTGCCCCCAATTTTCACAAATTGGGTGGTATCCACACGTGTTGAATCCAGCCTAGGACTCTTCGCGAATAAAGTAGCGGATAGCGCAATACAAATTACTGCTAATAGATATTTCATGATGTTATAGCTAAAAAAATGTTCGTTAAGTCACTATAATCCAAAGTCTTACTTGATGCCCCATAGAGGACTGTATCACTTTGGGATTGTCTTTAAAATTTGATTCCAACGTACAGATTCGGTTCAAACAGGAAATAGGATTTCCATTTATTGTCCAATTGTTTAAAGGCGTCCGGGGTATTGGTATCGAACATCCAATTTTGAAAATGGACCTGGGGCTCAATAAAAAGGCGCTTCTTTTTTCCGAAAGCAATATGATAACCCAAATGGTAAGACGTGTAGAGCTTGAATCCGTTGGCTATTTTTTCATTGTTCAGGTCTAGATAGGTTTTGTATTGCGGTAGCACTTCTACCGTAGCGAACAATCCTTTCCAGAGCATGCGTTGGTATGAAATCCCAATACCCGTTTCACGTAGGTAGCCGGGATAGAATTCACTTTCGGAATCTATTTTATCCAATAGTCCATCCCACCACTGTATGCCCATGGGCTGAAACAATCTCCAAGTAGCGAATTTTACACCGATGATGTTTTTGGAATCCAATTCGCGCTTCACATGAAGCTCAATATGTTGTGTATTGGTTCTTTCGCCTCCTTTACCAATATTACCTAGTATGATGGCAGGAAAGCTCACCCTGTAGGTATAATCGGAATCATTACTCAATATAGACTCCTTGTTACTTTGAGCAAAAACACTTAACGTACAAAGTGTCAGACCGATGATGAATAGTTTTTTCATTGTAATGTGTTTTTAATTTTCGTTTTTGATTTGTAATGAATTGATGAGGCAAAGAAACTGTACATGGGAAGGCGTATCGTCCTGAATTATGATTCCAAACCTTTTTGTTTTCCCTTCTTTTTTTAGGTTTTTGTATCGGGAAAAGAAAAATTAGATGCACAAAAAAAGGCTTAACATTTTCAGTGTTAAGCCGTCTGGAACATACCATGTAAGTTTTTAAAACAACGCTTCTGGATTACTGGTGAGTTTCCCTAGATTTTGGGTGATTTTTTCTATATCCCAATTCCACCATTGTAGTTCCAACAACCTGGAAATGGTAGCCTCGGAGAAGCGTTTTTTAATTGGTTTTGCAGGATTACCACCCACAATGGTGTAAGGCGCTACATTTTTTGTAACCACCGCCTTTGTGGCAATGATTGCTCCATCGCCAATATGCACTCCCGGCATGATCGTTGCCCCGTGACCTATCCAAACATCATTGCCGATAATGGTATCCCCTTTTGTAGGATAGTCTTTGCCCTCCATGGCGTTTTGCCATGCACCCCCAAAAATGGCAAAAGGATATGCCGATGTAGCTTCTGTTAAATGATTGCCCCCGTTCATAATAAACGTAGCACCGGAGGCGATCATACAGAACTTCCCAATGATGAGCTTGTCCCCAATAAAATCAAAATGGTATTTTACGTTTTTTTCAAAGTTGGCAACATCTTCAAAATCATCGTAATAGGTATAATCCCCAACAATGATATTCGGATTTGTAACAATGTTTTTCAGAAAACAAAGCATATCGTAGTTTGGTAAGGGGAAGCGGGTATTTAGGTCAGGAGCTTTCATGGATAACGTTTGGCCATTTTAAATAAACTTAGCGCTAAAATAAGGGTAAGCAGGGCTTGCGCTTTTTCAAAAATAGTTTCCGCCAGTAAATTACCAAGGGTATTGAGCACAAAATATACGGAAAACACCAATAACCATCTATTTAGGGTTTTCTCTTGCCATTTCCAGCGAATTACTTTGGCTTTCATTAAAATCAAACTGCCTAAAAACAGCATAACCAAAAGTGCTACCCATTCTAAAATTAGGATCGTTTTGGGTTCCATTATTTTTCCTCCCCAAACCACATGGGATGGGATGAGTTGCAATAAAATCAGTATGTGAAATAGAACGTAGGCCATTACAATACCCAGCGCAGTTCTTCCAAAAATGTTTATTTTTTTCATTTTGGTTCGATATTGTTTTGAACTACTTCCTTGTAAAAATCCTCCAAATGATGGGTCCCAAAACAGGGGGCAATACAATCCTCTGCCATTAAGGTGAGAAAAAATTCGATGGGTCCATAGGTTTTGACACTGGTAAAAGTTCGCAAAAACCAAATGGTCAGTTTTCTGGACCAATCCGGCAAATGCACCATTTTAACGGGCTTGTTCAAGGTTTTTAGTGCAAGTTCACTTATTTCATTCAAGCTTAAAACATCCGGACCTCCAATAGTCAGTTCTTTGTTACTATCATCCAAGGTAGCTAAAATGGCCCTTGCCAGGTCATCGCCATGGATAGGATTGAATTTTTGATGGCCAGAACCGAACAAATAAACACGTCCCGATTTCGCCATTTCTAAAAAATCCTTCATATCCGAGAAAAAACCATTCGGCCGTACGATGGTATAATGCAATCCCGAAGCTTTCAAAGTATCCACAAACTTTTCCTTGGCTTCAAGGATTTTTAGATGGCGGTTTTTGTCTCCGTTAATGGCGGACACATACACAAAGTGCTTTACACCCGCCTTTTTAGCTTCTTCCAACAAATTCATATTGGCCTGATAATCTACATTCATGTAGGTAAGACCGTCTTTCTGCCTGGTGATGCCCACGGTAGAAATAACAGTGTGAATGCCCTTACAGATATCCCGTAAGGTTTCAGGTCGTGTTACTTGGGCCTGCTTTATTTCCAAATAATTCTCATGGTCATTTTGCAAGCTATCGGGATTGCGCACAATGGCTACGACTTGATTTTTCCTTTCAATGAGGACTTTCAAAAAGAAACCACCCAAATAGCCCGTAGCGCCTGCCAATAATACGTTGGTATGTTTCATCACTAATAAAGATTTAAAGGGTTTTTCAGTCCAGTTTTCTTTTAAAAATATATCGGGTTATAAAAATCCCATTATCGTCATTTCTGCCTGCGTCACTTTCCACGGCACTGGTTACGAATACCAGATCCCAACCTTCAGTAAGCATGTCCGTCAGTTTTGATGAAATCAAGGCATCGTTCGCTACAATATTTTGAAAGCGTATTCCGCCCAAATTGTAAAAGTTCAACAGTTTCGTTTCCTCAAAGTTTTTGACCCTAATGTCCTTTCTCTTTGAGGTATTCCGGGTATTGTCGTCTTCTGTTTGCTCAGAAGTGAATTCTTTGTAGTCCCTATCATCGTTGGAAGAAAGCATACGTGATCGGCCCAATCCGCTGGAAACAATAGATTCTACACTTGTTATGACCTTAACTTCATAGTCTTGCTGACTAAAAACTGGATTTGTACAAAATACATACAAGGCAAATAATACTACTAATTTTTTCATGTCTCTATAATTGAAATGTTTTTAATTAAACGCTGTGGTCAATAGGTGTTCTATAATGGTGTTGCGCTGCGTTCCCGTATCGTCTTGCTGATTACTTAACAGTACAATCGTAGCATCATATTCCGGTATAAAACCGATCATACTCCAATAGCCATTAATATCGCCACCGTGCCAGTACATGGTGGTACTGCCCTCTTGTGTGGTAAACCATCCCAAGCCAAAATCCACATAGCCACTTGGAACATCTTTGGCAAATATTTCTGTCCTTTCAGCTTCGGTAAACCAATCCGTTTTTACGGCATTGGTCCAAGTTTCCATATCGCTTGGCGTACTACTGAAATCGCCTGCCCCAAAAGGGATGTCCATAGGATACGAACTGTTAGGACTTCCGTTCAAATAACCCTGTACATGGGTATCGCTGTCAATCTCATCCGTCCCTTTGTAGGATTCTGACATCCCCAACGGATTGAAAATTTTCTGCTGCACATATTCGTGATAGGGCATCCCTGATACCTGCTCGACCAACAAGGCTGCAATGAGATAGTTTGAGTTGCAATACTCTTTGTTGGACCCTGGTGTAAAATCTAGTCCATTTTCAAGGATCAATTCCTTGATAAGGTCATAAATAGTGCCTTCATCCAAGGTTTCCCCTTGTTCGTAAGCACCTTCAGCCAGTAGTTGATACTCTGGTATACCGGATTGATGGGATAGTAACTGGGCAATGGTAATTTGATCACCATTCGGGAATTCCGTATCAAATTCATCCAAGGTTTGATCAAAGCTTTGGATCAACCCGTCACGTTTTAATTGTACTACCGCCGCTGCAGTAAGTGTTTTGGTAACCGAACCTATTCGGTACCCTAGGTTATCACCTTGGGGTGATTCCGTGTCTTGATTGGCCCATCCAAAACCCTGGCGTACCAAGTCCTTCCCGTTTTTGGTGACAATGGCATATCCTTGAAACCCGATACCGGTGAGAACATTTTCGAGTGTCGTGTCGTTGGGATTGTGTAAAGTGGTGTCGTCCTCCTTGGAGCAAGATGTAAAAAGTAGTACAGTGATTACTAGAAATGGGAGAAAGAATTTGTGTAGAGTAGTCATAATTGTTCGTTTTTTGATTTATAATTTTGATGCAAAGATTGACGGTAAGTACAAATCAATCGTTCTGAATTATAATCTGAAACGAACTAAGGAAGATGAATCATGAATTGGTCTTAATCCAAGCCCTAGGGGTTATACCTTCTATTTTTTTAAAATAGGTATTGAACACGCTTTTAGAATTAAAACCGCTGTCATAGGCCAATCCAAGAATGGTCAAATGTGAGTTTTTAGGGTCCAGAGCAATGGATTTAAAACGTTTTAGGCGGTATGAATTTACAAAGTCATTAAAATTTAGATCAAAGGCAGTATTGATCAGGTAGGATATTTTATTGGTGTTGAACCCTAGGACATCGGCCACGAGTTTTAAACTCAATTGCGGATTCAGAAAAGGTTCCTCTTCCTCAAAATAGGTAAGCAGTTCCTCTTTTAAGGCCTCTATTTGGGAAGTATCCAAAATAGTAGGTGTTGATTTTTCTTCCTCGTCCACGGGGGATGTAATATCCGAAAGGCACAGGTTGGAATGGTGCAAATCCGAAAAACCTACCATTCCGTGTAAGGGTTTCAAAAAAGGTTCTTGCCTGTAATTGATGATTTGGCCACGCCTGCGGTCAGTCATTTCCTTTAAACGGGAAAAACCTAACGCTTTATGGTTGGAATTACTCAAAATATACAAATCATAAGGAACTAGCATGGTTTCGTTGCTTTCACTAGCTGTCCATCGTGATACAATTTCCTCCGGGACTTCAACAGGCTTTTCATTGATAAGTCGGAACAACCATTTTTTCTCTTCGACTAGTGGTGTGTCTTTTATAAATTCTTCAAACTGCTGTTCTTGGTTTAGCCATATCAAACAAAAACACTTTAAATGATGCGCTAAGGCCAATTCCGGATTAAGGGTTAGGGCATAGTTTACACCTTCCAAGGCTTTGTCAAATTGACCTTGATAATAGCAGATATGGGCAAAAGTGTAATGATTGTTAGCCGAAAGTGGGTCTACATCCAAGAGTTTATTAGCATATACTAAGGCTTCGTCAAAAAAGCCAAGGGCAATGAACAGTTCCGCCATAGCTTCCAACCCATCGATGTGATTCGGATTAATGGCCAAGACTTTATTGATATGAATGTACGCATTTTTGAAATCCCATTCCCCCC
This sequence comes from Maribacter algicola, assembly GCF_003933245.1. Taxonomy (NCBI): domain Bacteria; kingdom Pseudomonadati; phylum Bacteroidota; class Flavobacteriia; order Flavobacteriales; family Flavobacteriaceae; genus Maribacter; species Maribacter algicola. Next base: position 553,402 of record NZ_QUSX01000002.1, on the reverse strand, counting down.
AAAAAAACTTCCCCACAAAGGAATGTGGGTATTCGGGTAAGGAGGTGTCTATTTCTTTTGCGATCAAAAGATTGCCAATGGCCAAATCCATAGCTTCTTGGTAGGGCATATACCCCCACATGGCCAATAAGCCATAGCATTGTAAATTGGCATAATAGGCTTTCGCATAATTTTTATCCAAGGCAATGGCCTGATCATAATAGGTTATGGCCTTGTTAAGGCTTTCAGGTGTCCATTTTAATTGCAATGAACGCCCTTTTAAGAACAATTGATAGGCATTTACATTGGTGGTGGGTTGCTTTATTAAATGGTCTTGCACCTCAAAATGTCCAAAATTGTTACGGACTTCATCCGCAATGGCCAGGCTAATCTCATCTTCCAGATCAAAAATATCCGTTAATTCCCTGTCGAACTTTTTGGACCAATAATGCGTTCCATCCGCAACGTCTATTAATTGTGCCGTTATCCTAACCCGTTCCCGGGATTTTTTAATACTTCCCTCAAGAACTGTGTTGACGCCCAATTGCCCTCCTATTTCCCGAATATCAATATCCTTTCCCTTAAAGGCAAAAGAGGAGGTGCGGGCAATTACCTTAAGCTCGTTGATTTTTGTGAGTGCATTGATGATTTCCTCGGTAATCCCATCACAGAAATAGTCATTGTCAATATCATTGCTCATATTGACAAAAGGAAGTACGGCTATCGATTTTTGGGTCATCAAGGAAAAATTGATGGACGTAAAAATAAAAAATATAAATTTTAATAGGTTAACTATGTATTAACCTTATCACATGTACTACCCTTCTACCCGTTGGCTTGTGCTCACCTAACCAGTTTTTCAATAACTCTTAGCACAATGTAAGGGTCGTAACTAATACCCACTTTGCCCCTAAAATTTTTGGAGAAATCACCCTAGACCCCATACAACAAACCGAACGTCCAAACGTTATAGCTATTGCTTCTAACTCGTTATTCCCATAAGGATTTTTAGGGATATGCTTGAAAAATGCATCTAGAAATTCGGAAGCGAGACATTGAAGCAACAGCAATTATAAAAGAAGGCTATGAAATATCCATATTTGTTTTTGGTACTACTACTGAGTATTGTGGTAGGCTGTTCAACTTCGGACGATGGACCCATTGAGGAACCCGACCCAACCATGTATTTTCCACCCATTGGAAGTACGTGGGAAACCACAACGCCCAGCAGTTTGCAATGGGACGAGTCCCAAATAGACGCCTTAAAAGACTTTCTCATCCAGACCAATTCCAAATCCTTTATGATCCTTGTCAACGGCAGGATCGTTATGGAGGAATATTTTGACGGCCATACGGCCCAAGAGCCTTGGGAATGGAACAGTGCCGGAAAGACCTTGGTGTCCGCCACCACGGGAATCGCACAGCAAAACGGACTAATCGATATCGATAACAAGGTGTCCGACTATTTAGGGGAAAACTGGACCAATATGGACCTGGAAAAGGAAAATCTGATTACCGTACGGAATCTGCTCACGATGACCTCGGGCATTGACGATACCAAGCAATTGGTCGTAAAATCCAACCTTACTTATGTGGCCGATGCCGGTTCCCGATGGGCCTATGGCAACGTTTTTCAAAAATTGATGGATGTGGTCGCGGAATCCAGTGCATCCGATTTTGAAACCTACTTCAACGCCAATCTTAAGTCGAAAATTGGCATGGACGGGTTTTGGAACGAAGGTGCGATCTTTACCATTTTCCATAGCACTACCCGAAGTATGGCCAGGTTTGGGCTGTTGAGCCTTAATAACGGCGTATGGGACGGGGAGCAGATCATCGACACCTCCTTTTTTACGGAATGTGTGACCTCCTCCCAAAATATAAATCCGTCTTACGGGTATCTTTGGTGGTTGAACGGAAAAACCCAGTATATGGTTCCTAGCCAACAAAACGTGTATCAGGGTTCCTTGGTTCCCAATGCTCCTTCCGACATGGTAGCGGCCATGGGCGCCAAGGATCAACGTATCTACGTGGATCCCACTAAAAAAATGGTGGTGATACGTATGGGCAATGCTTCGGATCCGGAAAATCCCAATTTCGCGGTATCGGGATTTGACAATGCGCTTTGGGAGAAGATCAATGCAGTAATCAATTAACCCCCTACTCCATTACAACTTACCGTATTTAAAAAATAGAATATATAAACAGGTTACACCGATAAAATAAAAACAATGAAAACAAATAAATACCTTGCTGCGACCCTTATACTAGTAACGACCCTTTTTGCCTCGGCACAGAATACCAAGGAAACTGTTCAGGACCACCGACAGATTAAGATGGGGAGCGCGCAATTGGAACGTGACACCAAAGAATTGGAAAGCTTTAAAGCCGATGTTTTGGAATTCCAGACGGCCCTTGAAATTGGCGATACGAAACTGGCCCAAAAGTATCGGCAGGGAATACTAAACGCCATGGAGCGGGAAATCCAACAGACCGAGGGAAAAGTAGCCCGGGCAAAGCGGGAAGTCGTGCAAAGTTCCTTGGAAAAGGGAACCAACCGAAGGGAGAATAGAAGCAATCGCAGAACGTTCGAAGGCACTCGGGATGACAGACGGGATATACGCCGCGACCGAAGGAATACCCGCGACGACCGACGCGACAAACGGGACGATGTAGCCGACCGTAACGAATTAGAAGTCCGATTGGAAAACCAAAAGGCCCTACACGAAAGCGCCAAAGCCGATGAGACGCTTGGAAACGGCATTCTCGAAAAGTTTATCACTACCATGAACAATGACCTGTTGGAGACCCAAGAGGAACTTAGGGAGGATAAAGACGAACTGCGGGAAGACCGTCGCGAACGCCGGGACGACCGCAGGGAGCGCAAGGAAAACTAAGGAAACCAGTAAATCGCTTGAAATACCAGGGATAAGATATCACTACCTGGTATTAATAATACAACCTAAAATCCAGGATCTTACAGGCATCGTAATGCCTGCGATGCAGTTCTTCCACCACCTCGAACATATCATCTTCCTCCTTAAACAGGTTAAAGAAGGCCTTATCTAGGTGGGAGCTGCTTATTCCGTCAAATGCATTGCCATAACCGGAAACCGCCTTGGCATTGGTGATATCCAAAAAATACTGGGCTTCCTCCTCGTCCAGGTCGAGCACTTTTGCATTGGAAAAATGCAAGATTTTCCCACGTAGCCGTCCCTCGAACACTTCCGCGATTTCCTGTAAGGAATAGTAGTAGCCATTTAAACAAACACTATTGGCCTCCCCTGTCATCACCAGATAGATGATTTCATAATCCTTAAAATGGTGGTCGTCCATGACGAGGGCATTGAGACTATCTTCCAGCCCTTCAATGGTATCACAGGTTTGATAGATACTCGCCACGCCATACTGTATGGCCAGTTGCTCGAGATTTTTTTGTACTTCCGTAACCGTGTCCGTTTCAATAGCATCGACCGCTTCCAAACAGTAAATAAACCGTTCGGTATCGTTCGTAGGTTTTTGGGGTAATTGTCGTCTTTTCGCTAGCACATTTGAAGGTTTCCGCCAAAGTAAAAAAACACCAAATCAAGCCAAGGATTTTTATGATTTTTAACGTTTAACGGCTTCCTTGCCGACTTATTTGTACTTCGATTCCCAAAGGGCTACCATCTCCCCTACACGTGTATGTAACTGTCTTGCGGCTTCCTGCGTGGCGACCGTGGGTCGGGCATCGGTTTTCTGTAGCACGTTCAAAAGAAAGAGTAATTTGGATTGGAGTCCGACAAGCGTTTCATCCTCCAGTTCTGTAGCATAGATACTGCCATAGATCAAATCGCCATCCTCAGGGGCTCTCTCGCCTCGAAAGGCCAGCAGCTTTTCCTTCTTTTTGCCCTTTGCCGAGCTGGCATCTATCGCTTCCCGAATCCCCTGCAGTTTCCCATAATCGGTATAAGTTTGCAGGGACAGGTCGGTTTGAAGGCCCAAGGCTTCCTCGCTCATTTCGGAGCGTGGGTCCAGTTTTACGGTGATGCTTTTTTCTAGCATCTCCCCATCCACCTTCAGTTGGACGGTATACGTTCCCGGCGCTACAAAAGGCCCTTCGGGTCCGCTGGGGGTATCATATTGTACCGCGGCTATGGCAAAGGCACGATTGGCGCCCTGAGGTTCTTTATACCGTAGATTCCAAACAAAACGGTGGTGGCCGGGCTCGCCGGACAATCCTTTGAACGGACGTATCCAATACGTGGGATGCTGCATTTGGGTCGTATCCAACACTTCCGCACTATCGGCATTGGAAAAGCTGTTGACCAATTCCCCTTTCGAATCCAAGATGTTGAGTTCCACCTTTTGGGCATCGGCACCCAAATAATAATCGATAAGGGCGCCATCCGGCGGATTCTGTCCCGTAGGTTCTTCCGGAGGCAGTGGCGTGTCGCTAAACATATTGAACCGAACCCGATAGGCATCGCTGGGCGAAAATAAATAGGCGTTTTGGTCGGATAGACTTGCCAATTCCCGCAGCGGACTAAAATCGTCCAAGATCCAAATGGAGCGACCGTGGGTACCAATGACCAGATCGTTTTCATGCACCACCAAATCCCGAATGGAAGATGCGGGCATGTTCATTCGGAGCGATTGCCATGATGCCCCGTCATCGGCCGAAAAATAGACCTCACGCTCCGTTCCGGCAAACAGCAAACCTTTTTGTTTCGGGTCCTCCCGCACCACGTTGACCGGTCCGGAGGGATTCATCCCCGTAACGACCTCCTCCCAGGTTTCCCCAAAGTCGTGGGTCTTGTAGATATGGGGTTGCATATCGTCCTTCCGAATCGCATTTACGGCCACATAAGCGGTTCCCGCATCAAAATGCCCCGCATCGATCTGTGAAATTTTATCCCAGGAAGTAATCGAGGTCGGTGTTACGTCGGTCCAGGTGTTGCCCCCGTCCCGAGTCATATGAATGAGTCCGTCGTCCGTACCGGCCCAAATAATATCTTTATCCAAGGGCGAAGGGCCAATGGCATACACGATGGCACGCTGCGGCATGTTTTCCATTGCCTCGGTTTTGTAATCCCCAACGCTGGCGGGCACTTCGGGTTGGGCTCTGGTGAGGTCGCCACTGATCTGTTCCCAATGCTGTCCCCCGTTATGGGTTTTCCAAATCACATTCGTACCGAATAACAACATGCTATCATCGGCCGGATGAAACAATAAAGGCATCGTACGTAGGTATCGGAAATCCCGGGAACGTAATACTTCGGGACCCACATATTGCGATTGCCCCGTTTTTTTATTGAATCGAATCACCCGACCCCCATACACGATGTTATTATCCAAAGGGTCCGGGGCCACATAGGCATATTCATCGGCACCTACGCCTACAAATTCCCGGAACGAGATTTGTCCCCCATTGCTCCTACTGGCAATGCCAATGGCGCCACTTTCCTGTTGGCCTCCGTACACCCAATACGGAAATTGGTTGTCCGTCGTCACATGGTACAATTGTGACGTGGGCTGGTTGTACCAAGAACTCCACGTGTCTCCCCCATTGACCGTGATTACCGCACCTTGATCGGCGGCAAACAGCATGATTTCCGGATGCAGGGGATTGATCCATATCCTATGGTAATCGTCCCCGCCCGGGGCACCTTTGATGGAGGTCCACGTTTTACCGCCATCTACGGATTTGTAGGAGGCAATATTGCCTACAAACACTGTATTTTCATCCTTGGGATGCACCTTTATTTCGGCGAAGTCGCTCCCCCGGCCCCACAATCGGTTTTCCGTGGTGACCAGGCTCCAGCTTTCACCGGCATCGGCACTGGTATACACCCCGCCCTTTTCTTGGGCATCCACCGTGGCATAGAGGCGTTTGGAATTGCTGGCCGATAGCGCCACCCCTACCCTGCCCAGACCTTCTTCCGCTCCGGGTAACCCTTTTTCTATTTTTCGCCAGGTTTCCCCGCCATCCGTGGATTTGTAGAGTCCGCTGTTAGGACCGGAAAATTTGGCGTTCTCCCAAGGGCCTTCCAGGTGTTCCCACATGGCCGCAAATAAAATATTTGCATCGTTAGGGTCCATTTCAATTTGCGTTGAACCGGTGGTTGAATTTAGATATAAGGTCTTTTTCCATGTTTTTCCGCCGTCTACCGACTTAAAAATGCCCCGCATTTCGTTGGCCCCGTACGGATGTCCCAAACCGGCCACATAGACGATATCCGGATTGGTGGGGTGTACAATGACCCGACTCACCTGTTGTACATCTTCCAAACCGATATACTCCCAACTTTCACCGCCATTGGTGGATTTATAGATGCCATCCCCCACGGCAAGGTCCGGCCGGTGCAGGCCTTCGCCGGTACCGACATACATGATATTGGGGTCCGAGGGCGAAACCGCCAAATCCCCCACGGAACCTGTAGGGGCGTCATCAAAAATGGGGTTCCAGGTACGGCCATAATCATGTGTTTTCCATACCCCGCCATTGTTTACCCCAATAAAGAAGACATTGGGTTGGGAAGGGACGCCCACCGCACCTACGGTCCTCCCGCCACGGAAGGGCCCGATCATCCTGTATTCCAGATCTTGATAATAGGATGGGTCTACTTGTGCTTGGGACGCAAAAGCGGCCAAAAGGCAAAGGGTGAAAAAGAAGGTTTTTAGGGTGGTTGGTTTCATGGTGGTAGTTTATAAAATGGTTTTTCTTAGGTGTATAAGGCATTGGCGCTATACCTTCAAAAGATACTACTTTTCTATGGTGGATGTACTAGCATGCATCTATTGTTTTAGCCGAGTTGAAGAAGTAGATTTTACGAATACTTTTAAAACAATTTTAAGCTATTATCAAAATTATCTTAGGCTTGAAGCACTTGGATAGTTATAAATCTAACGTTTTACGAAAGCACTATCTAATTCTTGATACATTTTAAGGGCCTTATCACTTTCTGTCTTGATATTTTCGTATAAAGAATTCGCAATTACGCGAATTGCATGTTTTTCAGCTTCATTCAGTTCAGGATACTTAAATTCTCCTTTTTGCATATGATATTGAATTTTTTTCTTTCTTTCGAAAAATGAATTTAAATCATTATTTTCTCTGCAAATTTGTTCTAAATGTTCTTCCCAATTTAAATAATTACTCGAATCATCTCTTCTTCGTTTATTACAAGATTGACATGCTGGCACTATATTTCCTGGATGGTGTAAACCATATTGTGTTCTGTTGAACATGATTAAATGTTCTATTTGAAGTTTGAATGCTTTATTTCCACAGTAGGCACATTTATTCTCAAACACCTTTTCTTTAATTTGTTGAAATATTTTTTTTGACTTCCCTGAACCTGTATTAAAACTTTTTCCCCAATAGTACTCCCCAACTTTTGTCAAAAAAGCTCTTATTGCGGTATTTGCCGAATCTGAAGAAGTATTATAAATTGCCATTATTTAGGCTTAGGAAGTTAATTAAAGTGCGACGTATTTCTTTAGCTATTAATTCTGCACTTGCAGTTGGTACACCGTTACTAATTAATTTGAATTTTGGTGTTAAAGGCATTTCTGGTGGTAGAATGTATTCATCTGGTACAGTTTGTAATCTCAAGCCTTCTCTTACAGTCAACCGCCTAGCTTGAGTAGGGTGTAAATGAACCTCATTATTACCATAGGCGACAGTTGGGCTATATCTAAATCTATGTAGTCTCTTAAATGATTTGCGATTGGTATCTCCTTCCTCTACATCCTTAAAACGTTTTGATTTGGGATTAAAATGTTCAGTTTGATTTGGGAAAGTATCGTCTAAATCTTTAAAAATATAATTTACACTGAGCTCCTCATGCCCATTCAATTCGTAAATGGATTTATCATTTCCAAACTTCCATTTCTTTGGCCAATCGAAACTTTTCGGGTTTTTATATTTTGGTTTTGGCCAACGAAAAACCAAATTATCCGTTTGTTTATGTTTTAATTTAAAATTATCCTTTTCCATTACCTGGCCGGCCTTAACCAAGGATTTGACTATTTTCTTTTTGAAGGCTACTAACGCAATCCTTGGGCGATCTTGTGGATAACCATATTCCAACACGTTAAATATGTCATGCCAAACCACATAGCCATTCTTCTCTATATTTACAACGAACTCGTCGAATGCTTTTCTATGTTTTATAGTTTTATACAAACCCTCAACATTTTCAAAAAATAAAAAATCAGGTTTTATTTTTTTGACTATACTCAAATAGCTGTTTATCAATTTACCTCTTTCTCCTTCTATCCCTCCATTATTTCCCCCTACAGAATAATCTTGGCAAGGTGGCCCCCCTATTATACCCGTCACATTGGCATGGCTTTTTTCTAACCTTTTTTGTTCTTTCCTACATGACGCATCGATAGGCTTATTGATTTTGTTATGCTTAACTAGTCCTTGTCTTAAATATTTATTATTGGAATTATTAAAATAACTCTCTAGTCCATAATTATAAGCTTCAATAAAATAAGGGTTAATTTCGACTGCTTCTGAGATTTCAAAACCCTGATTAATAAATCCTAAGTCAAGAAATCCTCCACCAGAAAAAAGCGATAATATTTCAAATGTTTTATTCTTCATACTTTTCTTTAATTAATAAACCATTTGATAGGCTAATAACTGCTCCTTTATCAAAAACTATGATACCAAGTTTGAGCTCTTCAATTGTAATTTTCCGTGTGGCATGACCTTCTTCGTTCAAAAAAGATTCTTTTTCTTGTTTTCCTTTAACCATAAACTTGTCATTCCCTATGGGTTTACTTTCTTTAAACAAATCTTTAAAGCTAAACTCCTTTTTTTGAACGTAGTCATTTTCTCCAAAATGATACTTAAACATCAACGTATACTCACTATCAGATTCTTTCGTAAGAATGAATTGGGTAGTATTTGAAGATTCAAGTTTTTCAACTTTGCATTTGGAAAACAATTCCGAATACAACGGAAATGAAGTTTTTAATTCTTCCAAATTTAAATAGACTTCTCTTTTAGATTTCCACAAATTAAAATTATCAACTGTTAACTCTGATGCGGGATCATTTATGAGAGAAAAAGTTAATTTTATTGATGTTACTTCCTCCTCAACATTGTCTATGAGATTTAAATCAATTCTTCCTCTATGATTTAGGTAATTATTATATAAGGAATCATAGTATCTTCCTTTCAATCGACAAACTCTGCGGATACCATGCGATATAACACCCTGGTTTACTTGAAAATTTATAATAGAAAAATCAAGAGGATTGTTCAATTCTAAAGCACTCGCTATTTGTCTGATTTTTGATATTCCAATATTGCTGTATTTATTTTTTAGTTTATTATAATAATCGTCTTTGTTAGAGGATAGGACTAATTTAATGTCCTCTGTCAACTTTTGTTTAATATCAATTTCACACTTACCACTCGAATTAAACATGCAAAGATCTAGAACTTCTAGGTCTGCAAAAAAAATATTTGGTGTAGAAATATCAATTTTAAGTGTTTCATACTTGTCATTTAATTCGTCATAAAAATTATCGATATGAATATTTTTTTTGCCTGAATTAAGTATGACATCATATTTATATTTTTGTGAGTCATTTCTACCAAATTCTAGCTTAAATAGTTCACCAATCCTGGCATTTCTATTATTATTCTTCTTTCGCAAGAGTAAATCACAGAGCTGCCCTATAAGGATATAATAATTCCCACCTGACTCCCAAATGTCCCCTGGAGCAATTGGTAAATATTTTTTGTTGATATTATTATCAAATAACTCATAAGTGTTTAACTGCCTGAGCTCTTCACTCACCTCGGATAACGAGGGATGATTTTCTAAAAATTCCTTTTTGAAAAATGAGGCAAGACTAGCAATAAATCGAAAATCCTTTAATTCTTTTAAATCGAAAGAATTTTGGACAGACAAGCCATACCAATTTTTTATTGTGTCATAGGCAGGAATACCCTCATCCTGAGATTTATCCACAATATATTTTATATTTTTCTGGTTTTTAAGAACAATCTGAAGAGTATCCTCTGCACTTTTGATTGTCTTTACTTTTAAAGAATTAAAAACTTCAGCATATGCAGATTGTGCTAGTACGTATGCTATATTATCAGTTTCATTTTCTTTGCTTTTTGAAACTTCTTGAACAAAATAATCATCAAAACATTCCAACTTGTTTTCAGCTGCTAAGGATGTATAAAGACAGCAAATATGTTTAAACCTATCATCGTTTTTATGCTCCTCTACTAATCTTTGAATTAGTTCTTTACCTTCATTTCCGCCTCCTCCAAGACTTTTATCAATAATTGAAAGACAAAAATTGCTTTTAGTATCTAAAACGGATTGTTCAATTTCATTTTTAAAAGTCGGCCAAAACTCCTCGGCTGGATTTTGCTTGTATATTAAAATTTTACAATTTGGAATCGAGTGAATTTCAGCTAAAATTTTTCTATACTTAGGAACAGTCTCATCAATGAAAATACCATGTTTGAGAAAAATAGATTTAAAAGAATGATTTGTATCTTGTTCAATAATGTTATTGAATATTTCTAAAAATTCAGGCTTTAATATGCGCTGATTTATTTTTTCCAAGTACCTATCCAGATATTCTACACCCATAGTTTCCAATAATTGAAACTCGTGGTTTTCAATTTTATTCCAAGCATAAAAGAATTTATTCAGGTGTTCTGCCAAGTCTTCGTGCCCTTGCGAATTAACAGAGCTGACAATTTCAGTAATAGTCTCCGGTTTCAGAAAACAGCTTTTCCCAAGTATTTCATTGGGGTTTGTAACATACTCAAATTCATTCTCGACAATGAGAATCGTGAATGCTCTAAGAGACTTTATAAGTTCGGCTAACCTACTCATTCTCGTTTGTAAGCTGATTTATGCTTATTTCAAAAATATATCTATTTCCATAAATATTTCTCTTTGGTAATAATTCGATATTACCTCCAAATGATTTTAGGAATTGTCTCACGATATACAAACCCATACCTCTACCATTTTCTTTACCGGAAACAAGTTCATTAAACAAAGTGTGTTGAAGTTTATCATCTATTCCAATGCCAGTATCGCTAAAGTGTATTGTAGTTGACGAAGTTGTTTTGATATCTATTAAATCTGTACCTTCTCTTTTGTACCTAGCATCTAATCTCTCCATCCTTTGTCGTTGTCGAATCCAATAAATCGAGTTGTCAATTAAGTTGTAAAAAACATGCAGTAGAGCTCCTTTTGGCACCTCCCAAACATTATTAAGCGACGAAAGTTCTACTCGCACATTATGCCTATTCAATCGAAATTTGAATCTTTCAACAATAAGCTTTAGTTCACCTTTTACTTCCGTAGGAATCAATATTCTACTTCCGTCATTTGTAATAAAGGTTTTATCTAAAAAAGAATAAAACTTATCTAAATCACCCATTTTTTTAAATAGATGTTCAAATTTCTTTTTAATTGGCAGAAAATGCGACTTATTAAGCTCATATAGCTCAGTATCCAGGAAATACTTTTCTATTACTTTAAAGTGCCTGTCATAAACGACACCCTCCTCCTCAGAGCTGCTAAGAAGAGAGTGGAGCTCATGAGTAATTATTTCAGTAACCAACCCATTGGCCATAAGTTTATAATTATTGTAAGCTTCTGTTTTTACCCTTACTTGTTCTTGTTTAGCAATTTCCAATAGTTGGTTTGCACTTTTCAATGATCTTTCAGTATCATCAAGATTTTCCTCAAAGTTTAAAGCAATTGGTTCTAGATTTCGAAATACTTTTTTAACAGAATTGATTTTTTCTTCCGTGTCTAATTCAATTTTGTCCTTAATTGCAGTAATTGCCTGCTGAATAGCGGTTAAATTCAATCTTGCTGCTTTTAGTACCTCTTTCGATTTGTCGATTTCCTGCTCTATTTCTTTTTCATTATTTTTAGGCAACCAACCTTCCTGATCAAGAAAGTTTTTAGTTAATTCTACTGCTGTTTTGGTATAGTTTGGTGAAAATATTTCGAGAAGTTCAGTTAAAGTTACTTGAAGTGAATCGACATATAAATTTTGAGTGAGATGTTCTCTAGAACTGGTTTCGTATATATACTTCTGTTTTTTATCATTAATCTGAATGAACCCAATTACATTTCCTAATTCAAATCTATAAAACTGTTGCCCAGAAGTTCTTTTTTGTTGTAGTTCTAGCCAATCATTATCCCTATTTCCAATCGTTCCTACTCGGTATGAATTCCGATATAGTTTGATTCCATTATGAGCAGATAAAAATGGACGAATATCATAATTTGTTCTAACAGTATTTTCGACATATCCGTTATCCACAGCAGATTGTCTTGCAATGCTCATGAGAGTATTATCTCTTTTAAATGTATAAATTTTACATTTTATTGGTGCTATTTTCAAAATGGCATCAACAAAATTTTCAGATAAAGCTCCCTTTCTTTTTTTGTTCCATGATGGGAAAATTTGAGTAAGTAAGAGTGTATTCTTTAAATTCTGACTATAACGGTCTTCATATTTATCTAAGAGCTTTTTATATTCCGTAGATGGTCTTTTCCAGTCTTGATAGAGTACAGACCCTAATTCACGGTGATGAATTCTTTCAATAAACCAAGGCCTTAGTTGTAAACTCAAATTAATTTTTAAATCTATTGGTTTATGATCATCATCATAGATAATTTCACTATCAAATTCATGAATTGTCTCAGCAACCTTTAATGCCTGATAATTAAAATCCAACATTATGGTCTTTCCGTCGGTTGACAACTCAATATCAACTACAGATTTCTTTTCCTCAAACGGCGAATACAAAAATCCAAGAGCAGTTTGTAACTCATCCTTTATTTGAAGATACTTTCCTAAACTTTTAGTAATATTTCCGAAAACATCGTATTCGTAGTTTTCTCTTTCTTCAAAATATTGTTGAATTACAATTGGTTGTTCCTTAGTACCAAGAAGCCATAGTCTTGTGTATCCACTAGAAATAGTTGTCCCTAAATCGATTTCTTCTTCAGGTGCATCAAAATCTTTACTTGATATAAATTTCTCCCAATCAATTTCAACATAAACAATTTGATTGCTATTCTCCGCTGAAGTTTCCACGATGAGTTTTGGGGCAATTTTCTGAGAAGCTAACCTACCAATTCCTTTGTCACCAAGAATAATGTTAGCACCTTGATCCTCATTATTCTTTTGGTCTTTTTTTAAGGTTGATCCGACTTCAAAAAATCCTTTGATTAAAACATCTTTGGTCATTCCAACTCCGATATCTTCAACTAATACAAGACTTTCAGGATTAATTTTAGCTAAGCGTTCATTTAATTTATTAGGGATTTTATTTAGTAATCTTGTGGTATCGAGTTTATCATAAGAGGTCAAAAACTGCAGTGAAACTTTTGAAGAGTTTGCATCATAAGAATTTTTGATAAGCTCAGTTATTGCAACTTCATTAGAAGTAATCAGCTCATATCCTAAATGCCTGATAATCCTTGGATTGTAGGTGAATTTCATTAATTTGTTTTACTCTTAAATTTGATATCAAACAAATCTAAACATTAATGCCATAATTATGTAAGAATTTTAAATGTGATTCATTTAACATACATTTACACCCCCATTAATCCTATTGTAATGTGTTCCAGGCACATTTTAAGTTCATTATAACACCCAAGATCCCCTTTGCCCAACCCATCCCCCTTAACCCTAAAAACCATAAAGCGCGCTCCATAGCGAACCCGTCAATCCGCTATTCGTTAGGATCAAGGAAATCCGTCCCTAGCTCCTATATTGAAGGGAAACAAAAAAAGAACACGATGAATTTAGAAAACAAGGTAATACTCGTAACCGGAGCCTCAAGCGGCATCGGAAAAGCCGCCGCCCATAAATTGGCGGAACACGGCGCCAAAGTGGTCCTTATGGCCCGTAGTGAAGATGAACTTAACGATTTAAAAAAGGCCATTGAAGCCAAAGGTGGGGAAGCCTTGGTCGTGGCCGGGGATGTCACCAAAATGAAGGACTTTGAAAATGCGGTTTCCAAAGCGAAATTGACATTTGGAACGGTAAACGCCCTGATCAACAATGCCGGTCTGATGCCCCTCTCCTTTGTAGAAAAACTGAAGACGGATGAATGGGAAAAAATGGTGGACGTGAACATTAAGGGCGTACTCAACGGCGTGGCCGCGGTACTACCTGAGTTAAAGGCCAATAAAGACGGGCATATCATCAACATATCGTCCATGGCGGCACACCGATATTTTCCGGGCGGAGCGGTCTATTGCGCCACAAAGGCCGCAGTAAAGATGTTTTCCGAAGGGCTGCGCCAAGAACTCGCGCCTAAATATGGCATCAACGTCACCTCCATTGAGCCCGGTGCGGTCGCTACGAATTTGACGGATACCATTACCGATGAAGATATTATGGAGAAAATGAAGGAAATGCAAAAAATGGAAACCTTGGAAGCCGAGGATATTGCAGATGCCATTTACTACGCCCTCTCCCAACCGGAGCGTGTAAACATCAACGATGTGTACCTGGTACCCAGCGAACAACAGTAATTCACTAAATGAATGTCCGGGATTCTTCATAATTACAACTTGAATGTCAGGTCGAGCTGTCACATCGAGCGCAGTCGAGATGCGAGACCTCATTTTAAAGGTTTTAGGTTTAATGACCTCTCGACTGCGATCGAGGAAACATTCGTTTATGACGGTTTACGGATATACAATTCACTTAAAAAAAACAGAAAGTAATGGCAACGACAATAACAGATAAAACATTTAAAACGATCAATCCCGCAAACGGGAAGCCGCTCACTACGCATACCTTGATGACGGATGCACAGGTGGCCGACACCATTCAAAAATCCCACGAAGCCTTTAAAAAATGGCGGTTCAAATCCGTGGAGGAACGGGGCAAAATCATTTCCGCCATTGGGGAAGAACTACAGAACTATAAAAAGGAACTGGCGGACATGATGACCTCCGAAATGGGGAAACTCCTGACGCAAAGCGAACAGGAAGTGGACCTATGCAGTGCCATCTGTAGCTTTTCCGCCAAGAATGCACCGGAGGCACTCAAAAGTGAGGAACGCGAAATTTCCGATGGAGGCAGAGGTATCATCACCTACGCGCCTTTGGGCGTTATTTATGGGATTCAACCTTGGAACTATCCAGCCTATCAGGTCATTCGCTATACCATCGCCAATTTGATGGCGGGGAACAGTGTGTTACTGAAACATGCCGAAAATGTGACCGGAACTGCCAAGCTCCTGAAATCCATATTCGATACGGCGGGATTACCCGAAGGACTGTTCAGTGTGTTGGTGATTTCCCACGATCAATCGGACACCATCATAGAGCACGAATTGGTGCGAGGTGTGACCTTAACGGGGAGTCCGGGTGCCGGAAAGAAAATCGGGAAAAAAGCCGGTGGCGAACTGAAGAAAATGGTTTTGGAACTGGGTAGTAACGATGCCTATCTTATTTTGGACGATGCCGATATCGATCTGGCTGTGGAAAAATGCATCCAAGGACGTATCTATAACAATGGCGAAACCTGTATTGCCGCCAAACGCTTTATTGCGACGGAAGCGGTCTATGACGAGTTTCGGGAAAAATTCGTAAAAGGCATGAAGGCACTGAAGTTGGGCGACCCCACCGATTCGGAAACGGATTTAGGCCCGATGGCAAGGAAGGACTTACGGGAAAAATTGCACGAGCAGGTACAAAAGAGCGTAGCGAACGGCGCCGAAATCCTATGCGGTGGGAAACTGCCCGATGGGGAGGGCTATTATTATCCAGCCACGGTTTTGGCCCACGTTACCGAAGGACAACCGGCGTATGACGATGAGTTGTTCGGCCCGGTAGCCTCATTGATAAAGGCGAAAGATAACGAGGATGCCATGCGCATTGCCAACGATAGCCGATTCGGACTCGGAGGTGGCATTTTCTCCAAAGATGTGGACACCGCCGTGGAAATGGCAAGTAAATACTTTGATACCGGCATGGTCTTTATCAACTCCTTTGGCCTGGCTGAACCCAACATGCCATTTGGAGGTGTTAAAAATTCGGGTTACGGACGCGAACATGGAGGATTCGGAATGAAGGAATTCGTAAATGCGAAGTCTATTATGATTAGTGAAGCATAAGGAAAATGATACCGTTAGTCTGTAAAAAATAGTGACGAAAGTAAGGGGTAATCAGGACGGTTGCCCCTAATTTTCATACTACAGACACGACAAACCGCGTATCTTTAAAGGAAGAAATTACATTAGGAACTTAAAATAACATGATGATACAAACGATACACTTAAAAAAACGTCCGGTTGGGGCCCCTACCCTGGACAATTTTGAACTTACGGAATCCGAAAACAACCTCATGATAAAGGACGGGGAAGTGCTTTTGGAAACCAAGTACATTTCCGTGGACCCTTATTTACGGGGACGGATGAGCGATGCCAAATCCTACGTTCCACCATTCGAGGTGGGCAAACCCATCAATTCGGGCATCATCGCAGAGGTTATTGATTCTAAAAATGAGAATTTTACAAAAGGTGATTTTGTAAGGGACCGATTGGATTGGAAAACGGTACAGGTTTCCAACGGAGAAAACCTGCAAAAAGTGGACCCAGATAAAGCGCTCTTGAGTGCTTATTTGGGTATTGTGGGGATGACGGGATTAACAGCCTATTTGGGTTTGCATGAAATCGGCAAACCGAAAAAAGGAGAAACCTTGATCGTTTCCGGGGCCGCAGGTGCCGTAGGTAGTGTTGTGGGTCAAATCGGTAAAATCTTGGGCCTTACGGTCATTGGGATTGCCGGTTCTGACGAAAAGGTGGAATTGTTGACCTCCGAATTCGGTTTTGACCGAGGCATCAATTATAAAACTACTGACGATATGAAAGCTGCCATTAAGGAGGTCGCTCCCAACGGTGTAGATATCTATTTTGACAACGTAGGCGGGGAAATTTCCGATGCCGTATTATTCAGCATCAACAAGTTCGCCAGGACGATCAATTGTGGGGCGATAGCGGTCTATAACAATACCGAAACGCCGACCGGGGTGAGCGTACAGCCTTTTTTGATCAAAAACAGTGCCTTGATGCAGGGCTTTATCGTTTCCAATTACTCCGATAAATTTCCGGAGGCCATGGAGCAATTATCAACTTGGTTGAAGGAGGGAAAGTTGACCTACCGGGAAACGATCGTAGAAGGATTTGAAAATACACCTCAGGCCTTTTTGGACATGATGGCCGGCAAGAAAAAAGGAAAAATGATTGTAAAGGTCTAATCACCTGTCTCCCTGAGCAACCTATACCGAGCGGCCTGTAGTGAGCGTAGTCGAAGTAAGTCGAGGTGCCTCGCAATGACACCCCAAGCGGCCTGTATCCATCGGCATATGACATTCTTTAACCCTGCAATCCATACAACAGGAATTATCTGTATCTTCCAAAGCCATAAGGCGCACCCAGCCCGCGCCTCAACCTAAAAACCACCACATGAAAACCACTGGAACGGCCACGGCCCTCATCTTGCTCCTTTTAGCCCTCACACCCGCATGGGCACAGGAAAAGCACAACTATCAAACCGATTTTTCAATTGAGGAATTTACCCAAAGGCGGGCCCATATCCTGAAAACGATAGGCCCAAATGCAATCGCCCTCATACAAGGGTCCAGCGGAAGGCCCGGTTTTAGCGTGTTTAGACAGTCCAACACCTTTTATTACTTGACAGGTTTGGAAACGGACCATGTCTATCTCCTCCTGAACGGAAAAAATAACCAGGTAACCTTGTATCTGCCCCACAGGGATGTAGGCCGTGAGGAGAGCCAAGGAAAAATACTGTCCGCCGAGGATGAAGCGCTCGTTAAGGAGCTTACCGGAGTAAACCGGGTAAAAGGCTATGAATTTCTGGCCGCCGATCTACTGCGCACCGGACTCATCAAAGCCAACGCACCCGAATTGTATACGCCCTTAAGTCCGGCCGAGACAGGAAACGATAGTCGGGATGAACTTCTGTACGGACAGGCGCGTGCCGCTGCGGACCCTTGGGACGGGAATCCTACCAAGGAGGCGCTTTTTGTGCAAAAAATAACGGCACAGTTTCCCCAATTCCAGATTCGGGACCTTTCCCCCATACTGGACGAAATGCGACTCATAAAAAGTCCCGCAGAAATTGCGGTCATACGAAAGGCGACGCAAATTGCAGGGCTTGGCATCATGGAAGCGATGCGTTCCACGGCACCCGGTATCTATGAATATCAGTTGGATGCCGCGGCCAAATATGTCTTTCATCTGCACGGGGCCCGTGGTGATGGCTACGCATCCATCATAGAGGGCGGTACCAATGCCTATATGGGCCATTATTTCCATAAGACCGATGTGCTTGAGGAAGGGGACCTCGTTTTGATGGATTACGCGCCGGATTATCGGTATTACACCAGTGACGTAACCCGTATTTGGCCGGTAAATGGGAAATTTGACAAGGCCCAAGAGGCCTTGTACAATTTCATCGTTGCCTACAGGGATGCCCTTTTTAAATATATAAAACCGGGCGTAACCTCGAATGAGGTTTTGGATCGGGCCGCCGAGGATATGACCCAATATATCAAGGGAAAGCAATTCGTGAAACCGCATCACCTGAAAGCGGTCCAAGCGGGCATTCAATTTAGGGGGCATTTTCAACACCCTGTAGGGATGGCGGTGCATGATGTGGGCATTGTGCGGGGGGTTCCCTTACGGGCCGGCATGGTCTTCACCATTGACCCGATGATATGGATTCCGGAAGAACGCCTGTACATTCGTATTGAGGATGTGGCCCTGGTGACCGAGGATGGGGTTGAAAACCTAAGTGCCTTTGTGCCTTCCTCCATTGAGGCCGTTGAAAAGACGATGAAGGAAAAAGGGCTGACGGAATATCATCCGCCCGTAGAAATCCCTTTTAAAAATTAATTTTTTTCCAATTGCCGAACTTAGGAACCATGAAAAGAAATAGACTGTTTGCACTGATTTTTATGACCCTGACGTGGTGCGGGGCTTTTGCTTTGACGGACACCTATCCCAAAAATCCGAATATCGATGCCCTAAACTATAGGTTCGAGATAAAGCTATCCGATACTTCTGACGAGATCGTCTGTAAAGAGACGGTTGACATCCGCTACTTGGCGGCGGGCGAAACGCGCCTACGGCTTGACCTGGTCAATGTTTCCGAAAAATTAGGCAATAAGGGTATGGAAGTAACCGGGGTATGGTCCCATGGAACACCCTTGCAATATACCCATGAAAATGATGTCCTACTCATTCAGCTACCAGAGCCCTCTACAAAGGACCAACGCACGAGCTATACGATACATTATAAGGGAGTTCCGGCTTCGGGCCTTAAAATAGCCGATAACAAATATGGGGATCGCACCTTTTTCAGTGATAACTGGCCCGATAAGGGAAGGCATTGGCTGGCCACCATAGACCACCCCTATGACAAGGCTACCTGTGAGTTTGTCGTTACCGCACCCTCGCATTATCAGGTAGTTTCCAACGGGGTAAAAATCGAGGAGCGGGATATGGCCAATGGCCATCGGTTGACCCATTGGAGGCAGTCGGTCCCCATCGCCTCCTGGCTTTATGTTTTGGGGGTTGCCAGGTTTGCGGTCCAGTACGTGGATACATTCGACGGAAAATCCATCGAGACATGGGTGTACCCACAGGATAGGGACGCAGGTTTTTATGACTTTGCCATTCCCACCAAAAGTGCCTTGGAGTTTTATAGTGATCGCATTGGTCCTTTTTCCTATGAAAAATTGGCCAATATACAGTCCAACAGCGTCAGTGGCGGTATGGAAGCGGCTTCGGCCATTCTCTACAGCGAAAACTCCGTTGTGGGCGACAGAAACGAGCGATGGCGCAATGTGGTCATCCATGAGATTGCCCATCAATGGTTTGGGAATGCCGTAACGGAGTATGATTGGGACGATGTGTGGCTGAGCGAAGGCTTCGCTACCTATTTCACCTTGCTCTTCATTGAACACCAGTACGGCCGTGACGCCTTTTTAAGCGGATTGGAAAAAAGTAAAAAGACGGTAGATGTATTTTATGAAAAGCACCCGGACTACCGCATCGTGCATGATAATTTATCCGATATGTCCCAAGTGACCACGATACAGACCTATCAAAAGGGCAGTTGGATCTTGCATATGTTGCGGGGCGTTGTGGGCACGGAGGTGTTTTGGAAAGGGATTCGGTCCTATTATGCGAAATACAAGGATTTGAATGCTACCACCGAAGATTTTAGGCGGGAGATGGAAGAAGCATCGGGAATGGACCTTGAAGCTTTTTTTAATCAATGGTTGTACAAACCCGGTACCTTGCAATTGGAGGGCACTTGGCAGTTTGATGCAAAAAATAAGGCGGTGAAAGTCCGGCTAGACCAAGTACAAAAAGATGGCAGCCTCTTTAAAATGCCTTTGGAAATCGGTATTTATGGTACTTCGGATAAACAACAGGTCATCAAAACGATATCGGTCGACAAACAATCGGACACCTTCACATTTCCGATAGATTTTACGCCGGAAAAGGTAGTGCTCGACCCCAATTACTGGGTACTCATGGAAGCCGATTTTTCCAAAAAATAAATAGGCGCGACAGATTGTCTCAGATCCTGAAACGCAACGTGCTTTAAATTTAATCTGAATCTACGTTTTCCCTATGGGTAAAACCTCCATAGAGCATTACGCCGGAAGTGTAGAGTATGACCACAATGACGACCCATCGCAGTACATCCAAGGACAATGATTTAACCACAAAGGCCGCAAGGCCCACAGCCACGATGCCCGGAATGGCCATGGCAACGGCCGCCTTTCTGTTATAGGCCCTTTCCCGAATAAATCGTACCGAGGCAGGAGGCATCAAGAAAGCGCAAGAGCCCATCATGATGGGAAAAGCCACTTGGGGCGACATTCCCAAGGCAAATACCAAAGCCATACAAGGAGCATACAGACCAATGCCGGCCGTCATCAATGCCCCCAGACCAAAGTTCGCGATAAGGGCAATGACCAATTTTGTGCCGGTGAGCCCTATGGCCTCTCCCCCGCCCTGAATCCAATCCAGGCTCGTGGCCATTATAAAAAAGGCCGTGACCAAAAGGGCAAACCCCATCACCAACCGTATCTTTTTTTCGGACATCTTGGCAACGATGCCCGCACCTAAAACAGCCCCCAATCCCGCCGAAATGAACATGGTCACTAGGGTGATAGGCTCCACTTCGATAATGGTAATAAAAATCAATGCCTGAAAAAGTACGGGCAACGTATTGGCCACGTTCATGGTTCCCGGAATATGCTTGTCCTTCGTTTGTTTCGTGAATTTTAATAGGGCCGTTTGCGGTGCAAAGGCACCAATACCTAAAACGTCAAAAAAATTGACCACAAAACCAATAACGGACGTCTTTAGCCAGCTACTATCCTCCAAGGAGGTTCTATGAGCCCAAAAATCCCTTGCCAAGACAATGGAAAACCAAATCCCTAAAGCCGCCAAAGACACCCAGAGTACTGTAATCATGATATATTTATTTAAGACCTAGACCCATTGATATGCAGTGAACACTTTTAAAAATGGATAATGGAACCCGTTGTACATTTTAAAAACTTTACACAAAAAGTATCCCTTCGAGTGGTTGATTTTCGAATACTTCCATCGAAAATCAAGTGTATCGAGAACCCATCGTCTTCGCTCAGGGCAGGCTTCTTAGGGCCTTAATAAGGTTCTCGATACAATTTTTCTTCATTGCATTGCGAAAAATCACTCGAACTGACCCTTTTATCAGGGTGACAGATTCAAAATTCTCGACGGTTTAATGGAATAATATCTAACATACTTTAAAAAAGGTTTTGTTCGTATTCAACTCCCCATTTGCCAACTTCGCTTCGATTTCCTTGGCCGTTTTTGTAATGGCCAGTCCCCCTAGACCCGTGCAGCATAGGGTATTGGGCATGGCATCGCCTACCTTTTTCATGGTTTCGATAACTTCATCCAACGGGATAAGGTGGTTGTAGTCGGATAAGGCCATATTTGCACAGGAAATGGCATTCGTGGCGGCCATGACGTTTCTATTTAGGCAAGGTGCTTCCACGCGATCGGCGATCATATCGCACACCATGCCCAAGCTGGATTGTAGGGCCATGGAAGCTGCTGAGAGGGATTGTTGCAATGACCCTCCTTTTAAGACGACGATACCTGCGGCCGCCATCCCGGACCCCGAACCACACTCTGCCATGCAACCGCCAACTTCCGCAGCAAAGGTGGCATGTGCGGCAATGAAGACCCCGATCATCCCGGCGGCCAACATTCCCTTTACCAGTTCATCCTCTGAAAGTCCCAATATTTTTCCAATGCCCAAAATTGCTCCAGGCAATGCCCCACAGGATCCTGCCGTTGGGGCCGCAACAATTACCCCCATGGAACTTTTTACCTCCATCATGGCAGAGGTATAGAGAATTACTTGGTTCAGCACATCGCCCTCCACCAATTTTTTTCCGTCCATCCTTTCCTGAAATGTCAGGGATTGCGGGCCAAGGATGCGATCGGCATATTCGGTTCCTTTTAGTCCAAGGGCTATGGCATTTTTCATAATTTTTACGATGGAACGCATTTTATCAAATACTTCATCCTCGGATATATGGCCGCGCATACTTTCATAAGCCAGGGCCAACTCCCATAACTCAAGATTTTTATCGGCATTATAGTCCAACATTTCATTGCAAGTGATAAAGGGAACCTTGAGGTCTTTACGGGCCAGTACCGGAAGTACCGGATGCAATTTTTTGATAAAAAGTACCTCGTTCAACTCCAAAAGGGATGCCTCCAGGTCTTTTGGAATAAACTGATTTGCCTTTATTTCGATGAAATTGTGGTCTCCTTCCCGAAAGGCGATTTCGTCACAAGCAAAGGAATTTTCAACCTGAGAGATAATCGCTGAAGGCGATGTACAATAGATCAAGGTCTGAAAAAAATCCCCGGCCATTGAAACGTGGGCCCCATCTATTTCCAGCACCTCGATCATGCCTCCTCCTGTAGAAATTGCCGTCACTTTTCGTGTTTCCCGAGCGTTTTTTAAGGTAATCTTATACGTATTTGGATGCGTGGCACCTATAGGATGGATCGTTATGTTCACCTTAATCCCGGCTTCGTCAATGGCCTGCAAGTAATTGGGCAAACGTTCATCATCCGCTTCCCAGCCCATAAATCCCCCGAACAGACCCATGTCCGACCCTTGACCTTTATGGGTCGTGGCCAAGGAACCATTGGGGTCGAACTCAATATCGACCTCTTTAATATCGCCATCCATTAAATCGAGGCAAAGTCTTCCTATCCGAAGCGATGCCGCGCAATGGGAACTTGAAGGGCCTCGCATCACAGGGCCGATTACGTCATTGAATATACTTGGGTATGTTTTCATGCGGAGTTTCCTTAGAAGGTTTGCAAATCAAGTGTTTATAAAGATAAACGGAAATTTCCCACTATGGAAAAAAAGAATGTAGAAACCGTTACAGGCTAAACCAATGCGGCGGGTAACGTAAAGTAAAAGGTAGTGCCCCTGCCCTCTTCACTATGCAACCGTATGTTGCCCTTGTAGTGATGCACAATTTTTTTTACGATGGACAGCCCTATGCCAGAAGAGGCGTTGTTATGGTCCAATTTGGTGAACACTTGGAAAATCCGTTCAAAATGGTCTGGGTGGATACCCATGCCATTGTCCCTTACAAAGAACTCAAGGCCTCCCTCAATATCCGTGGCCCCAACAGTAATTTCGCCCACTGCCTTGTCATTGTACTTAATGGCATTCTGGATCAGGTTCTGGAACAGTTGCTTCAAACTCCAATCGTTGCCCATGATAGGGGGCCAATGGTCCTGCAAATGGATTTTTACGTGCGCGGGCACCAAAAGCGTATCCAGTACATCATCCAAAAGGGCCTTGAGGTCGATTTCTCGATCGGCGGTGGTAAGTTTGTCTATGGTGGCATAGTCCAAGATGCCCTTGATGAGATGGTCCATCTTTTCCACATGCTGCTGTACTTGGTAGAGGGGCTTAAGGGCACTTTCCGTTAAGGTGGTTTTATGGTCGTCCAAAAACCAGGTAATCAGGGTATAGATATTGATCAATGGCGCCTTGAGGTCATGGGAGACTGCATGGGCGTATTCGTTCAGTTCCTGGTTCTGTTTGGAGAGGTGTTGCAACAGTTCCTCCTTTTTGGCCTCTTGCTCGGCAATACGCTCCTCGCTTTCCTTCCGCAACAAAACGTTCACTAGCATGTTCGCATAGACAAAGAGGATGTCCTGTTCATTCTGGGAGTATTGGTTTATCTTCCGTACAGAATCAAACCCTATAAAGCCAATGAGCTCATTATTTTTTATCTCGGGGATGGTGATCAAACTCTTGATGCCCTGAGGCTCCAAGATAGCGCGTAGCCCAAACTCCCCATCCTTGGGCAGTTTGGAAACATCTTCCACATAAAAGGGCCTGCCCTTGCGGTGCGCCTGCAACCACTGTGGGATGAAATCCACCGGAATATCCTGTAGATTGTGTATCTCAGCCTCAATACCTTGTGCACACCATTCATAGGTGTTGCTGGTGGTGTTGGCGGTAAAGTCATAGGAGAAGATATAGCTGCGGTCCGCCTCTACAAACTCTCCAATCTGTTGTAGGGATTTTTGGATGAGCCTATCAATGTCCGAGACATCTGCGTTAATATACTGGGTGGAGATGCTCATCAACAGGTTTTGAAAACGCAGCTGGCGTTCTATGATCTTGTCCTTTTCCAGTTGGTCCTCACCCGGTACCCCACCAAAGGTCATGGTCACCACCTGGGACTTTTTATCCGTAGGGCCTGTATGTTCTTCTTTCATGCTATTGGGAGGATGAAATCCTTGTCCGTTGATTCTTACATGAATTTAACTTAATTACCAGCATATTATTGTCTAAAAAGGCATTGAAAAAAGAGGGACGGCGCCAGTGCCTTTTTTGCCTCCTAACAGAGGGGTGAGAACCTTACCATGGCTTTTATTCCTTTTTCAATATCGGCAGTAACTACTTTAGTGCTATTATTTTTGGCGATTGCCTTTTCGTCCTTTTTGTCCTTTTTCTGAGTATTGCAGGCAAAAAGAAGTATACAGTAGCAAGAGCACATAGCTGGGAAATCTTCATTGTGTCAACTGATTTTGTAGTGTATGAATTTACGATTATTTCAGCGGACTTTTATAGCGGGTCTTATTTTCAGAATTTTATGGAATAATTATCCTCTCCCTTTCTAGCAAACGTACTCTCACCTTACATAGTTTATGAAGTTTGCATCCTGACTATAGAACCAAACATTGTTCCAAAAGCAATGCATATGGCAATAAAATCGGTTCTTTGAAGATGATTATAAACGTGTGAATTTGATGTCCTTTTTTTAATGTATGGCGCTAGTTTTTACAAAATAGCACCATTCTCCAACCAACGTTTTAAAAGGGCCTCATTATGTGAAATATCAACAAGATGAAAGCTAGTAAAACGATTAAATACGCGAGATTCTTCTAGCTTTTCCATACACACCGATACCGGAGAAAAATAGTTGGAATGAATTAAAAATAATTCACCGTCCCTTTTTAAAAGATAGCCCACGTGGCCTTCATCAAAACCTATGAAATAGAGACCTTCCTGAGTTAAACGATCAATCTCTTCAAAAGCTTTCTCCGGTGTTTCTTGAACCACACTAAGAATATCAGAGCCACAACTAATCATTTTAGCTTCGTCAATAGGTGATTTTTGTGCCAAGGTATATCGGTTAAGCTTCATGTCCATATCACGCAAAGTAGTTGAAATAAAATAGCCGCATGCAATTTCACCTTGGTTAGGTACCGATGTATGTCCCCCAAAACTCCAGGGAGTCCCATACCAATGCGGAATAATTTCTTTGACCAACTGATCGGTGAAGTCCTTTTTAACCTGGTCAAAAGAAATAATACCGTTCCTAAGATCTTCCCGCAATCGTAACCGTAGTGCCTTGGCTGCCAATTTGGTATCTATGTAGGAAACCGCTAGACTATCTGGGTCTACCCAAAATGTTGTCTTCTCTCGATTGTCGCCTTGCTTAATGACATTTGGCCATGTCTTTTCATTGACAAAGGAAAAATCCTCCTCATTTCCCGCTGTAGCCAATGGAGAAATTAAAAGAAAGCTGGAAAGTATGAGCGAAATAACAAACATGATTGTTCAGATTCCAAGGTGCAACTCTAAAATAGTAACGTAGGACATATCAATAAAGTACTTTAATATCGTTAATTATCAGAACATATGCCAGAAAACCTCAAATACTCAGGTTGACACCCCACCAAACTTCATAATCCCTAGGTATTAATGGCCGGTAACTTTGAAATCCTTGATCGGCAATCTTGAGGCCTTCAATCTCATTTTTATCGTTCCTTACGTAACCGATGAAAATGAAGGAATGACCGTAAGGGTCCAATTTCTTCACATCGACACCCTTTACCACTTTTTCATAGTCCTTTTGAAACCGCCAAACCTGCATCAGGGCCCCAGGTTGTAAATCTCCAGACCAAACACCCTTGGTATCGACCAGAGTTCCCATGCCAGCGTACGCCACGGCCCCCGCGTTTCCCTTGCCTCTGTATGCTTCCGGCAGGCTTTTCCAGCCCTTTTTTGTATCGGAAGCAGATACATAGAGTAAATTGTAGACCTGTTTTGGAGTATACATAGCTGTGCCCATATATTCCGGTAAATCCTCATAAATGGAATGGCCGTGAATCTCCTTATAAGCCTGTTCAAATCGATTCTTACTTACAGCCAGACAATGACCATTGGGTTCCTTATTCTCGCTATTGATATAGTTTTCTAAAATTTTGAGAGCAACAGGACTTTTTGGCCCTTCATTCTCAGTTGCTTCAATCAAATTGGATAAATCAAATTTTTTGTGCCGTATAAGCGAGTCTTTGGAACCGGAAATGCGAACGGTCATATCTTTAGTAGGGAGGTTGATATATCCATGGTCGTCCAATACATAGCTCCAGCCATAAGGATTTTCTTGTTTGTTATTTTCTTTTTTAATCACAAGATTCTCCTCAGGTACGGCAAGATTTACTTTTTCTTTGACCTTTTTTGAAGAGGAACAACCAGTCATAACCAATCCAATAGCAACTATACCTCTTAAACAATTACAGTACTTCCCTAGCTCTATGGATAACGAAATGCGGATCATTTTTGGCCAACGATTCTAATTACTAGTCCTTCACAAATACCATACAGTGCTGCCATGGAAGATTACCAATGTTCTTTTTTAATCGTAATCCCGCAGCTTTCATTTCGGTTACCGCTTGTGCCTCGGTCATTTTATGGAGTTCCTTGATGGGCACGGAGGCATCCTCGCCCCTGTATTCGATAAGATACAATTCGGCTTCCGGTCGCATCGCTTTTTTAATGGATTGTATCATTTCCAGCGGATAATTGAACTCGTGGTACACATCCACAAGCAAAACCTTGTCTACGGAACTTTCAGGAAGGTTCACGGATTTCTCGTTTCCTTGGACCAGCATTATATTCTTTGAATTCCCTTCCTTCTTTTTGGCCTCCATGGCGGCCAACATTTCAGGCTGAATATCTACAGCATATACCAATCCATAGTCGACCATAGGTGCCATTTTAAACACGTGATAGCCGGAACCAGCGCCAATATCCGCAATGGTATCCCCTAGGTTTATATTCATATTTTTTAGTAGTTTGGAAGTATTCTCCTCTTCCTCCCGTTCCGAACGTTCCAACCAGGACATGCCTTGGTATCCCATCACATAGGCTATTTCACGTCCCTTATACCATTTACCGATACCGTTTGGGTCGCCCTTTTTATAAACATAATCCCCGGTAGCATCCTGGTTTTGCCCTTTACACGAGCAAACTATAAGTAATCCGATGCATAGGAGAATGTTGGTTACCTTACTTCTTATTTTCATCATTCCGATTTAATATCCCGCTGCCTGACCGTCCTTACGCGACTCCGACGCGCCTGTGTACACCTTGTTTTCCAAATCGACTCCAATCGCCTGATAACCTCCATACATCCCTACTCCAAAGCCTATACGATGTCCTTTTTTTCGTAGTTCCCTTAGGGTTTCAGGTGCAAAACCCGTCTCCAGATTCAAGGTGCCCCCATTGGTCATTTTGGACCCTGTAGGTTGTGAACTGCCTGTGTGTCGCATTCTTGGTGCATCTCCGGCTTCCTGTAAATTCATTCCAAAATCAACAACGTTTACTACAATTTGGGCATGCCCTTGTGGCTGCACTGCCCCGCCCATAAGACCAAAACTTACCGAAGGTTTTCCATCCTTGGTAATGAAAGCAGGGATAATGGTATGAAAGGGACGTTTCCCCGGTTCCAAGGCATTGGCATGGGTCTTATCCTGAACATTGAACATTTGTCCCCGGTTTTGAAGTACAAAACCCAAACCGTCCGGCACCATGCCAGAGGCAAATTCGGAATAAATACTCTGTATCAAGGATACCATATTGCCGTCCTTATCGGCTACGGTCAAATACGTCGTATTCCCTGTTTCAATTTCCATATCCCCGGCGGGATAGGTATCGGCCGCTTTATCCATTTTTATAAGCTTCCTGCGTTGTGCAGCATAGTCATCGGACAAAAGAGTTTCAAAAGGTATTCTGTTGAATTCAGGGTCCGCATAGAATTTGGCCCGGTCTTCATAAGCCAGTTTTTTCGCTTCGGTGAGCACATGTAGGTATTCGGTAGTACCGAATCCCATTTTGGCGATATCGTACCCTTCGAGGATGTTCAACATCTGCAGGGCCGCGGTACCCTGTCCGTTGGGCGGAAGTTCCCATACATCATACCCCCTATAATTCACGGACACCGGCTCTACCCAGTTGGAGGTATGGCTAGCCAAATCTTCATAGCTTAGAAATCCCCCATGCTTTTTCATATAGTTATCAATGGTTTTGGCAATAGAACCCTTATAAAAGGCATCGCGCCCTTCCTTGGCAATAAGCTGGTAGGTATTTGCCAAATCAGTATTTACAAATACCTCGCCTTTTATGGGCGGACGACCCTTTGGCATATAGGTGTCCGCAAAACCGGGTTGGTCTTGAACCGATTCATAGTTCGAAACCATTTCATAGGCGATAACCTCGGATACCGGAAAGCCATTGTTGCCATAGTCAATGGCGGGTTTCAAGATATCTTTCATGGGTATTTTTCCGAATTTTTTATGGAGTTGGAACCAACCATCCACGCAGCCCGGCACCGAGACAGGCAGAGGTCCATAAAAGGGTACGTATTTCATACCATTATCCATAAAATAATCGATGGAGAGAGATTTTGGTGATCTGCCACTCCCATTGAAACCATACAATTTTTGTTCCTTGGCCGACCAAACAATGGCGAAGATATCGCCGCCAATACCACAGCTTGCCGGTTCTACCAATCCAAGTACCGCATTAGCGGCGATTGCCGCATCCATTGCGCTACCACCTTTTTTAAGGATATCCAAGGCCGCTTGGGTGGCCAAAGGCTGACTGGTCGCCGCCATACCGTTTCGGGCTAAAATTTCAGAGCGAGTGGTAAAGGTTTCACCGGTCAGACGGTCTTGGGCATTCAATAGGGTCCCTAAAGTAAATAGGCCAATAAATACGGGTACAAATTTCATTTTCATTTTTCAAGAGAATTTATATTCGGGAAATAGTTGGTTTATTCCTTTAAAGATAGCGATAGAAGCCTGAATTCTTGTGGCACTTCGGAAAAAGTTTAAAATTGAAATGATGTGGGGAATTATTTATAGGAGAGGTTCGAGAAGTCTTTTTCAGCGTTCATCCTTCGTTAGTTTAAGAAAAAAACAGGGTACAAATGGCTGACTCAAATGAAAAAACAACCTTGGAATGACATATTGACTTAAATCGGTTGCAGATGGCAGGGAAATGGCCATCGGTTTGTTCTACAGTTCCCTAATTTTCATATTCCTGAACCACGATTCAAAATACCAGTTCTGGAGGGCAATCTTTCCTTTGGTGGCCTTACCAAATGCGGGTCGGTCCTTAAAATTGGACGCTGCCACCATGTTGGTCCATTCCGCGGAAGTTAAATCCGCTTCTGCCGTAAGAATTCCATTAAGATAAAATTGAATCTGGCCATCTTGTTGTACTATTTTGGCGGAGTTCCATTGTCCGGTAGGTTTGGCTTCGACCGTATTCAATTGGGAGGAAAGGCCCCAAAGGCAACCGGGTCTTTTCAAGGGTGTATCCGTATCCATATGTTCCGGTTCCAAAAGCTGATATTCCGGTCCGGTCTCATAGGTTGCCTTATATTCAGGGGATTCCTGAACGTTGATAAAAACCCCTCCATTTCCTCGAAGGCCCATCTGCCACTCAAACATAAGCTCGTAGTTTTCAAATTCGGTATCGGTCACTAAATCTCCGAATACTTTGCTTTCATCGGTAGCATTGCAGTAAATGGTTCCTTCCTTCACTTCCCATGCGGAATAGCGGGTAGAATCCGGATTGTTGAACAAATGCCAACCATTCAATGTCTCACCATCAAAAAGCAACCTCCACCCCTGCTCTTTTTCGATATCCATCAATTTGTTGTGCACCTTATTTTTGATAGCGAGCTCCTTGGAGCGTTCAATTTGGAATTTCTTTTTGTCTTGTTGCTTACAGGAAAAAACCAATAGTATACAGCATAATAAACTAAGTGGAATACGTTTCATAAAAGTGGTTATTTGGTCATTTTGAATTACATACTTTCGTTGGTGCACTTTATTGGGTTGCCATACCCAAAAGTTTTCTAAAGTAACCAAAATTATAAGAAGGTACATAAAAGTATATTATTGGTTTTGAAAACTAATTTTGTACAGGAGAGTTGTCTATGAATATTTTAAAGAAATTTAATTTGCCGAATTACGCATTTAAATTTTGAAAATCCCATGTCATGGATTAAATGCTTCTTGTGCCAAGGCTCCTATTAATGCTAAATAGTAACACTTTTTAATCTAAAAGCGTCCATCTATATTGCTTTCTTATCTTATTTTTACCATAAACTTTTTTGAATGGCATCAGGATTTTTTGCAGTATTGGATGACGTAGCTACCTTATTGGATGACGTAGCATCTATGAGTAAAATAGCGACCAAGAAAACTGCGGGTATTTTGGGGGACGATTTGGCCGTAAATGCGGAAAAGGCTTCCGGTTTTGTTTCCAAACGCGAAATCCCCGTGCTTTGGGCGATTACCAAGGGTTCCTTACTCAACAAGCTTATCATTCTTCCCATTGCCTTTTTGTTGAGTGCCTTCCTGCCAGTAGCGGTAACTATTATCCTGATACTTGGGGGACTCTATTTGGCCTACGAAGGTGCCGAGAAAATACATGAGTTCTTTTTCCCCCATCACCACGAGGCCCTCACCATACAGAAGGAAGCCCCCAGTAAAAAGGATATCCTGGAGTTGGAAAAGGAAAAGATAAAATCCGCCATACTAACGGATTTTATTTTGTCAGTGGAGATTGTCATCATCGCCTTGGGTACGGTCATTAAAGAGCCGCTTACCACGCAGATTATAGTTGTATCCGTAGTTGCTCTTTTAGCTACTGTGGGGGTTTACGGAATCGTAGCCTTGATCGTGCGTATGGACGAGTTTGGGGTGCGACTTATCAATTTGAATGAACAGGAAAATAGTTTTTCCGATAAAGTAGGTCGGTTTTTTGTAAATGCCCTTCCTGTAGTAATCAAGTCGCTTGCGGTCATTGGAACGATTGCGCTTTTATTGGTTTCCGGGGGTATTTTTGTACATAACGTTCCCTTTTTACACGACGTGCTGCCCAATGTTCCCTCCATATTGGTAGAATTCGCTATTGGACTTGTTGTGGGTTTTGTAGTGCTGTTGCTGGTTAAAGGAATCAAGAAAATCTTTAAAAAATAGGTCCTATCACACTTACCTATCGTTGATTTCCACCAACTTATCCTCGTTCCACTCCCCGCTGGCCAACACATCGCCTTCGGAATCGAAAAATTTACCGGAACCACTTCGTTTGTCCTCCTTCCACTGACCGGCATACTTTTCGCCGTTGGGCCAAAAATAGGTGCCAAAACCGTTACGAAAATCGTTCTCGAACTCGCCGGAATAATATTCACCGTCCGGCCAATAAAAGGTACCCTGTCCATGGCGCTGGTTGTCCTTCCAATTTCCCTCATACCTACTACCCGTATCCAATAGCGCAATACCATAACCTTGGGCCTTTCCGTCCTTTACCTGACCAATGTAATGTAACTGGTTTCCTTTCCTGCTCTTAAACGTCAGGTATTCTCCAAAGGATTTTTGTTGGAGTTGCCTTTTTACGCGCTCCAGTTGAAGCTTCGTCTTTTCAAGATCAAAACTGAGGGAGTCGAATTGTCGTAGATGGGCTTCTTCGAATAGGACATCGGTATTTAGACTGTCGGTATTTAATTGGCTACTATCCTTGAATAAATTAGGGTTCTTATTTTGATTGAGCAACTTTTCAGCTAGTGCGATCCTCAAGGGGATGCCCATTTTAATTTCCTTGTTCCTATTGATGGAATCGCTATAGGATTTAATGGCGGATTCATAATCTCCTTGCAACAACAGGGAATCCATTTGGGCCAAGCGCTCAAAATCCTCCAGATTGTTCATAATGACTTCCTTTTCTTCCTGTAATTGGCTGATTTGATTTTGTAGTTGGACCGATTTATAGAGCAACAGCATAAAACCCAAAAGAGGAAGGGCCATGGCCACGAAAAAGAGTACTTTTTTAGACTTCATAGTCAATGCGTTTGGTACAAAAGTACTTACGGTCTAATCCGTCATATGGATTTCGGGAAGTTTGTTTTTTATCCGTCTAAAATCCGGGGAAAAGTACATATGGAACCGCAAGGTCCAACCTTGTTTATAATCCCCGGCAAATATGCGGTCCTGTCCTTGCGAATACATAAGCCCTGCAGCAAAAGTGAGCCTAGGGGTGGCTATGTAGCCCAAGGTAGTCGTTAAACGCAGATCCTCCATAGGGCTTGCCACCACGGCTTTGCCACTTTGCATGATAAGTTCCGCTTCTGGGGAAATGTAATAGGTCTTGGGTTTTAATTTTGTATCGTTCAAGGGAATTTTTGCGCGAAACATATATCGCCATCGATTTCTGAAAATATACTCGCTGTTTTCCGCAAACCCCTGCGTCCATCGATGCTCGATTCGTATCCTGTGGTACAGCATCGCCGAATATAGCGGCATGGCAAACTGGTATTGATGCCATATTCGCCACTCCGGTACCACGTTTCGGTCCGTGGATTCCTCATCGGTATTGAAATTGATGCGCACTACACCACCCAAACTAAAATTGGTTTTTTTATCATAGATATAGCCAATGGCGTGTCGGTTATAAATCTGTGCGATCTGCCCAATGAAGGGCGTATTCACAGTTTCCTCAAACCTAAAATGGGTCTGGGCGTCCCAAAAAAAACGCTTACCGATCCTAATGTTCCCATACGTGTTGAACCACACTTTGGACACGGGCTCTTTATATTTTGACGCTTCGGGAAGGACCACGGGTTCCGTTTCCTGCCCGTAGGTAAAGGAAACCATCGCCAAGACGAAAACAAAACATCCCAAAAAGTCGAAATTACTTTTCTTCATGCCTAATCTTCTTTGGGAGTTTGTTGTTGCAATAGCTTCAAGACCTCTTCAGCGGTTTGTACCCTTTTAAGCTTTCGTTCTAATTTTCGGGTTTCAAGATTCCTCAAATCCACCATTCGATTATTGGTGTAGATGATCTGTTCCTTTATCAAGGCAATCCGTTCACAATCCTCTGTCTCCGATAAACTCTTGATAAAATGGGGGATTAAAATGTCCGTATATGCTTCCACGATGCGCTTTTTAACTTCTTCTTCCATGACCGTCGCCATGAAAGGATTCCAGATATCGTCTGTGTAGAGTGCCTTTATTTCTTTCATCTTTTCGGGGAAATTGGAAAGAAGGGTAATCAGGGAGTTTAGGTCATCCAAACAGGATTTAAGATTCTCTCCAAAACCCAATTTTTCACTCGGATTGGAGATTTCTGCATAGGTGGCAAGTTTCCAATTGGCGGTATCATCCAAATTTTTGAAGGCATCCCCATAATCTTCCAGAAGCCTGGGCGAAAGGGTATCGATTTGAGCTTCGATACCTGTATTTAGGGAAATAAGGTCGTTTTCCAATTCTTTTAAGGATTGTATTTGAACATCATCCGATAACTTATCCGATAGCTGCACCATGATATATTCCATACTTTTATAAGCGTAAAGACTTATTTGCTCCATGGATTTGAGACCACTTCCTTCAAATTTGAAAGTATCTGCATCGGGCAGTTCAAATGGTTCTTTGCCGACCTTCACCTCGATGCTCTTATCTGGAATACCGGCCGGAAAGATGCGTCCTTCAACGGTGGATGGATTTACAAATTCAAAAATTTGATTTTGGTAAAGATCCACATAGGATTCCAAGGGGCGGAGGAATTCCGATACCAATTTTTCGGTAACCGAATACCAGTATTGTGCATCGGTATCCGTTCTTCGGATAATATTGAGGTGACTGTTGGAACGTATGGTTTTTGATAGTTCTGTTGCTCTATTCAAATTATGGGCAATATCCTCCAAAGTCCTTTTTTGAAGACTGTCCAAGGCAAATAATGGAACCTTCACCTTGATATTTGTCCCAAAGGATGGAGACCCCAGATTGGTAAGTATGCCATTGATTTTTTCGTATTCTTCCCTGTTTTTGGACAACAAGCTTATGGTGTTGCCCTGGCCGATGTCATCCTGCAAGTAATATCGCAAAAGTATCAGGAATCGGTTGTCCAGGGGAATTGTTTCGTACTGAGTTGCTTCCGTATCAAAGACCAGGATTTCTTCTTCCTTGTTATAAAGGTCAATTTTTTTCAAAAACCCTTCTTCAAAATGCCAAATCTCATCCACTTCCAAGGCATTGCTTCCATAGCTAGTCCATGCGTCGTGCGCGAGGCCATTTCTCAAAAACCTACCCACCAGGGCACTACTATCGCTTTCAATCTTGAAGCTTTGTTGGGGGACGCCCTTATCAAAGTTGAATTCACTTTTAAATCGGATTTTCGTCACTTCGGAATTTTCTACTTCCTGAATACTTATCTCCCAAGTTCCATTGGGTACACCTTCAGATAAAACGCCACTAGCGGTTTCCTGGGTTCCACTGACCAATATCCGGTATTCAAAATCCACCACCTCGCTCTTACTGTCCGAAGTGTATTTACCAAATTGAAATTGCCACGGGCCATTCGCCACAGCTTTATTAAAACTACCCTTGATCGTAAAGGAAGAGTCCTGCTCTTTCAATAAGGTCTCCAAATTCGACTTTTGAAATAAAAAGGGGCCGTCCAACACGGTATCCGTTTCCAAGACAACATATTGATAACGTGCATTGCCCGTATATTTCCCTATTTGAAACGGGCCTTCATATTCGCTTCTTTCCTGTGCAATCAGCACCAACTGAAAAAATAATACGAAAAAGAATGTGAACCTTTTGAATCTAAACCTATACATGCGGCAAAAATAGCATTTAAGAAAGACTTACGGATTATAAAAAGGGTATTAGGTTCAAGATGAGCCTTTTGGGGTTAAAAAATCGTGCAAAAGGATTAACCTAGGCTTTCCAAAACATGAAGCGCACGGTCTATTTCTTCTTTGGAATTATAGATATGGACGGAATGGCGGATCATTTTTTCACCGACCGACCTAGGCTGTAACCGTTCCCGGTCCCACATGGTTTGTTGCAAGTCAGGCCCTGATATTCCAGCAACTCCGTAGGTAGTGATGCCTGCAGCCATTTCTTCATTGGTAGAGGAATAAATCGTCACATGGGGCATTTGTTTTAATCCATCGCGCAAGTACATGCCCAATTCC
Organism: Maribacter algicola; assembly: GCF_003933245.1. Lineage (NCBI taxonomy): Bacteria > Pseudomonadati > Bacteroidota > Flavobacteriia > Flavobacteriales > Flavobacteriaceae > Maribacter > Maribacter algicola. Next base: position 517,468 of record NZ_QUSX01000002.1, on the reverse strand, counting down.
TTGATGCGTCCCAACCAATTTTCCGCACCAATGGTATTGAAGAAATCGACCGCCGCCTCATAGCCCGCTAGAAGTCCGGCGTTACCCGTTCCGTTTTGCATCAAACGGAAGCCATGGTCTTCCTGATTGTCCCAATTGTAACTGGCAATAGTGGACCAAATATTTTCCGCAATTTCCTTGTTTATATACAAAAGCCCACTCCCGGCAGGGGCGAGCAACCATTTGTGCAAACTGGAATAATAGGCGTCGCAACCAATGTCCTTGACATCCACGGGAATTTGGCCCACACATTGGGCCCCATCCAAGACCGTAAAAATCCCTCTTTTTCTAGCTTCCTGGCATATTTCCTTTACGGGCATGACCGTACCAAATCCTGATACCATATGGGGAATGGCAATTACCTTGGTTTTTTTGGTTACCTGCTTGAATATAGCGTCCACGATTTCTTGCGGATTGTTGGCAGGTTCTGGCAAGGTGGCTTGCTTGTAAACACACCCCTTGCGCTTTGCCAGCAATTGCCAAACACCAAAACCGCCACCATGTTCTTGATTGGTATTTATGAGCTCATCCCCCTTTTCAAGGTGTAGCCCCATACCCACGTAGTTCATACCAAAGGTTGCATTCTGTATCAATGATATTTCCTTGAAATCACAATGGATGATTTGCGCCAGTTTGGTTCTCAGTTCCTCGTAAGGAAAATAGCCGCTCAAAAGCATGGGACCGGAATTGTTTTTATAGTCTATGGTAGCAGCCTCCACATTGTAATGCAACATGTGATGCATCATTTTATCCAGAACGTAACCCGGTGTTGGACCCATGGTGCCGTTATTGAAATAGGTCTGACCATCCTTTAACGGGAATTGTTTTCGAATCGATTTCCAATAGGCCTCATCATAAACATCCGTTTTTAAAACATCAAGTGACCATTCCTTTTTGGAGTCGAAGGACATAAGTGGAGCCGAAAGAACGGCCATGGCCCCCTGCTTGAGAAATTTTCTTCGATGCGACATAATACTTCGGTTGGTTAGTTTTGGTATTCCATCATAAATCGACTTGCCGTTTGGTCTGATCGAATTGCTCCTGTAATTCCTTAAATCGTTCTATTTCCTCGTTACCGGGTTTCTTATCGGACCCGCCGATGATATTGGAGAGATAGGAAATTTGTGCGACCATCATTTGCTGGGGATAGGCCCCTTCATCATTTTTGATTGTTTTCAGTACATTTTCCAATTTTTCCTTTTCTTCCTTGTTCTTGGTTTCCTTTATTTTCTTCTCCAGGTCCGACTGGAATTTTCTTGCCTCAGATAAGAGCTGATTTACTTTATTTTGAAGTGCCAATTGTTCCTTAATGGTTTCCAGGGAAACACCTTCTTGTTCTAATCTTGGATCCATCAGAATTTGAAATGGCTGTTCCAAGGTTTTCCCATCAACGGTCAATTTAGCCGTATAGGAACCAGGTGGAACCATAGGACCGTTTTTGTAGCTACGGCTCTTGTTGCTATTCCACGCGCCTTTTTCACGTAAGTCCCACTCAAAACGGTTGATGCCCTTTTTGGTTTCCAACTTGGTATCCACATACTCAAATACCATACTGAGCCCCATATCCTCCACCTGTTCCTTGGTCGATTTTAATTGGGTGGAATCGCTAACGATCTTAGAAACCGATTTCCCTTCGGAATTGAAAATCTCCAAAGAAACCCCACTTTTAAGTTCCTTGGGAAAATAATAATCAATGCTTACACTTGTCGAAGGATAGTTTGGAAAATCCCCAGATCCCCTAGGTGTTCTATACCTATAGGTATCTTCGGGTTTGAATAACACTGGCACATCGGCTAAAGTGGTAATTTTTGAATCCCTGAGGGCACTTATATTGTCCAAAATCCAGAATCCTCGTCCCATGGTACTTAAGACCAAATCGCCTCGATTTATAATAATATCCGTTATAGGGGTAACAGGTAAGTTCTGCTGAAACGCCTTCCAGGTCTCGCCGTCGTTGAAGGAAATGAACATACCAAATTCGGTTCCAGCATACAGTAATCCTGACATCTTTGGATCCTCCCTAAGGACCCTTGCGGTATAATCCGATGGTATTCCGTTACTTTCCGTAGTGATCAAGGTCCAATTTTTACCATAATCATCGGTTTTATATATGTATGGCGTAGTATCGCCCAATAGATGTCGATCTACCGTAATATATGCTTTGGCTTCGTCAAATTGCGATGGCTCTACAGATTCCACCCTACCCCCTTTTGGCATTTTTTTGGGAGTGACATTGGCCCAGGTCTGTCCGCCATCTTGAGTGACGGAAATAACACCGTCATTTGACCCCGTCCAAATAAGACCAGGTTTGATTTTTGATTCCCTTATGGAATAAAGCGTGCTATAATATTCTTCCCCTGTAATATCACGGGTAATGGGACTTCCTGAAATTACTTGCTTATCATCTTCATTGGCCGTTAAATCTGGGGAAATGGTTTGCCAAATTTGACCGTTGTTCCTCGTTTTATGAAGATATTGAGAACCCATATAGACTACATCCGGATCATGGGGAGAGACATGAATGGGTGCTACCCTTTGGAACCTGTATTTTAAGTCTTTTGGATTATGTCCGTAAATATTGGAGGCTCCAATGGAATACTCCCGATCCGTTCCAGTTATCTTATTAAATACGCTAAACCGACCTTTACAATTGTTGTACACCACATTAGGGTCACCAGGTTTTGGGATGGCGGGACCTGTTTCACAGCCGCCAACATCCATCATGATCTGTGTACCTTGTGGCCCACTGGCTGTCGGCGCCGTACTCGGGATAGCTATGGTGGTGTTGTCCTGCTGTGCCCCATAGACCCAGTAGGGATATTGGTCGTCCACAGCCACTTGATAGATTTCCGCCGTTGGCTGATTGAACTGTGTTGACCATGTTTTACCCCCATTGTGGGAAATATTGGCCCCTCCGTCATTACATTGGATCAATAAATCCGGATTATTGGGATTTAACCAAATATCATGGTTATCGCCATGCGGAACGCTCATCCGTTTCCAGGTCTTACCGCCATCAACCGATTTTAAGAGCGGATTTGCATTGGAGTAAACAATATCTGGGTTGGTTGGGTCCAATTCGATATTGGTATAATAAAAGGGCCTATTGACCAAGCCTTCATTGCTGGAGGTTTGGGTAAAGGTTTTTCCCTGGTCTACAGATTTATAGACGCCACCTTCCTTGCCCGGAGCCTCTATAACCGCGTACAGAATACTAGAGTTGGTAGGTGAAACGGCCAAATCTATTTTTCCGATGAGGCCTTTTGGCAGTCCTTCTTCCAATTTAACCCAATCCTTACCTCCGTTGAAGGATTTGTAGATACCCCCTTCTTTATTTTCTCCACCTGAAATAATCGTCCAAGGTGTTCTTTGCGCCTTCCATGCGGCAGCATAGACAACGTTGGGGTTACCAGGTAAAAGTTCCAGATCGGCAAAACCTGTTTCATTGGAAATAAAAAGTACCCTTTCCCAAGTATTTCCGCCATCCATAGTTTTGTAAATACCGCGTTCCTCATTGGGTTTGAAGGCATTTCCTATGGCAGCTACCCATACAATGTTGCTGTTGGTAGGGTCGATTTCAACGGCACCGATCTGTCCGACATTTTCCAACCCGATGTGGGTCCAGGTTTTTCCAGCGTCGATTGATTTATAGACCCCTTTTCCGCTGATGATATTACTTCGGATACCATCCGAACCCGTACCCACATAGACGATATTCGGGTCGTTCTGGGCCACTTCAATAGCCCCTATGGACGGTGTCTTAAAAAATCCGTCCGAAACATTATCCCATGTAGTTCCGTAGTCCTCGGTTTTCCAGACCCCGGCCCCGGAAGCACCTAAATAAAATGTACCCGGAAGCATGGGCGTTCCCGTCACGGTGGTGACCCTTCCGCCCCTATTGGGCCCGATCGTGCGGTATTGGAAAGCGTCAAAGTTTTGGGAAAAAACGGTAACTCCTAAAAAAAGGAAAATAGTGGATAGCGATAGCCCTTTCATAACAAATGGTATTTGAATGTTGGTTTTGCCTAAAGTTACGCAATACTCGAAGTTTACCAATTCCCAAAATGAATTTTTCGAATTATCGAAATTCTTTGGCGTAGGATATGCAAAAATTCCGATAATCCATCGGGATATGCTTCAAATTGTTATTTGTGCTGTTGTGCCAACCACTCCATAATCGTAACGGGCCTGCTGTCGATTAGGACCGGGGTGCCGTCATAATCAAAGTCGGCGTCATTATCATGGGAATAAATCCAGGACCAATGGCCCGGAAAATGATAATCCTCTCCACCATACATCCCATTTAAGTCAATGACATGGTCGTAAAGGGAAAGATGTACGTTGGGCGCTCCAGCGTCCACCAGTCTTTCATATAAAGGAATTACCGTTTCTTCGGGAATCGTGGTCGTGTCATCCTTGGAATGTACAAACCATATCGGAATATTTTTGATGCTGTTCAACTGTTCATCGGATATATATTCATTGTGATAGGCCAGAGCACTAATATAGCCGGCGGCAAAATAATCGGGATGGTTTAATAGAAGTTTTAGACTCATATATCCCCCATTGGAACACCCTCCAATATAGATTCTATCTGAATCTATTTTCGGATTTTTCTTTACAAAATCCGTGATCAAGGCCATCAAGGCTTCGTTATAGATATCATTGGTGTTCCCCCGTGTATATTCCCCAGATTCACTTTGCATCCAAAAGGTTGGGGTCTGTGGGGCCAATACATAAGCGCCTTTGAAAATTTCCTGAATTTCTTCGGAGGCATAATTGGTCGCTTTATTGGCAATCAACGGAATACTGGCATCTGTACCTCCTTCGCCGCCTCCATGTAGCCAAATGATCAACGGAACCATTCCATCTCCTTCCGGCGTAAAACTTCCATAGGTAAGGTCGATATCTTTATGGCTGAAGCTTCCGTTTAAATGGAAAATATCCAAATCGGGGATTATCCTTCTTCCTTCTTTGTTCCATTTAGTTCCCGAAGGCACATGGGTAACGGTCAATTTATAGTCTATCCATTGGTTACTGGCCCTTCCATTACTGCTACGATAGTATTTAATGGGTGAACTTAACGGGTCATTGGGCGCCACCAATAACACCAAAGTGGTAAATAATCCATTTTCATCGCGGTCACCATCCGCATTTGATGGGTAGGCGTAGAGTACCTTTCTTATTCCTTCGGCCTCACTAGGTCGCATTTCAACATTTTCCTTACTCCGTACGACCTTTACCTCAAAATCGTTATGGCTCAGCCTATCTTCAGTGTTCGGTTTTCGTATAATCACCTTATTAACACCGGGTCCCCAATCATAGGCGTCTATAACTACGGTATAGGTGCCATCCATAGTGCTTTGTGCGGACGTTGATAAAAATGGAACAATCAGAAGGGCGAAAAAAATAAGGTAAAATCGTTTCATACTTAAGTTGGTTTAATCCTTTAAAGTAAGCGATTCCCTCGAATATACAAAACCATTTTGCCAAGCGATTATTGAAGACTTTAATTCAATTATCTTTTAAGCGATGGAAAGCTCTCTGCAATTTTTGGGTAATAGGGCCAACAGTAGAATCGGTATAGTAATAATGATCGTTTATTTGCTGTATGGAAGCTATTTGGGTGCTCGTACCAGTAAGGAAGGCCTCGTCCATTTGGTAAATCTCATCCACCCCGATAGCCTCTTCCTTCAATTCTAAGCCCAGTTCCCCACAAAGTTGGATTACCACCAATCTGGTAATGCCATTTAAGATGTACTCGTTTGCAGGATGGGTGTAGACCATATTGTCTTTTACAAAAAATACATTGCAATGAGATGCTTCCGTAACCACGCCGTTCCGACATAATACCGTTTCAAAACACTCATGCTGCATGGCCTCCTCATTGAGCATAACGTTGCCCAATAGCGAGGTCATTTTAATATCGCATCGGGACCACCTAAAATCTTCACTGGTGATTACCTTGGCATGTATCGTATTAATATCCGGTAGCACCTTGGGCAAGGCGTACATAAATACAGTTGGGTCTATGTCTCTTGGAAAGGAATGTTGCCTGGGAGCTACCCCACGAGTAATTTGTATGTATAGGAAACAATCCTTACCGATTAATCCGGTAGCCTGTAACAAGCGATTGATTTCCTTTGGAATCCGACTGACGTCATATTGGATTCCGATTTTGGCAAGTCCCTCTTCAAGCCGACTCAAATGCGCCTCTTCATAGAAAAAGGCTCCATTTATTTGGGCCATGGCCTCATAGATACCGTCACCAAAAATGAACCCTCTGTCAAAGACCGATACTTGGGCCATTTCAGAGGGTAGAATTTCTCCGTTCAGATATACTTTATCGGGATATTTTGACATTGTTTTATTTAGCAGCTACTTGCGTATTGGAATAGGTCACCCTGTAAATGGCATCGCCGTAATCATCGGATATCAACAAAGACCCATCTTTTAACCACAATAAATCAACGGGTCTGCCTGTTACCTTCTGAGTCTCGTCATTCAACCACCCATCAATAAAGGGCTCTGTACTCTTTACTTCACCATTTTCTATATCGGCCAACATAATTCTATAACCTACCTTTTTACTTCGGTTCCATGAACCATGCTCGGCAATAAATGCTTTTCCATTATAGGTAGATGGAAACATATTTCCCGATTTAAATTTAACCGCCAACGGTGCCACATGTGCACCCAAGGCTTTTGCAGGTGGCACAAAATCCGAACAAGGACGTTGATCACCAAATTCAGGGTCCTTCACGGTACCTCCATGACAGAAAGGGTAACCAAAATGCTGACCGGCCTCCGTAACATGATTCAATTCACAGGGAGGAATATCATCGCCCAACATATCTCTACCATTGTCCGTAAACCACATTTCGCCATTATCGTCCCAGGTAAAGCCAACGGAATTACGCACGCCGTGGGCATAAATTTCACGATTACTGCCATCAGGGTCCATTCTGGTGATGGTGGCAAAACGTTCGTCTACCACGGTCGAATCACATATATTACAGGGCGCTCCTACTGGAACATATAATTTATCATCAGGTCCAAAGGCAATATATTTCCAACCGTGATGGAATTCCGTTGGATAATCATCATAGACCAATTCCTTGCTCAATGTACCGCCCAACTGGCTTTCAATATTGGGGTATTTCCATAGACTACCTACCTGGGCAACATACAGGTCGCCGTTTCGCATGGCAATTCCGTTGGGAACCTCCATAGTATCGAGCACCATGACCGTTTCGGCCTTATAGTCCCCATCTTTGTCCTGTATAGCGTATACGGTGTTCTCGTTTCTGGTTCCGACAAACAGTGTCCCGTCAGGTCCTATGGCCATGGAACGTGCACCATCCACTCCCCTGGCATATACCTTTATCTCAAAACCATCGGGTAAATTAAGATCTATTAATGCCAAGTCCGTACTATCCATGGGTACTTCCTCCTTGACATCAGTACTTTCCTCCTTTTTGGTTTCCTTACAGGAAAATATGCTGAATGCTAGTGCAGCGGCACAGGTAATCTTTAAAAGTGATATTTTGTTTTTCATTGTATTTCCGTTTACCGCTAAGATACTGAAGCATCCTTACATATTGAAAGATTTTCAACCATTCCTATTGCTCAGAAAAGGGAATTATCCTTCCGGTAAGGTTTTAAAAATCAAAAGCTAAAAACCTGTTCGGCTTTTAGCTTTTAATTTTGGTTTTTTTGAAAGTACCAATCCTTCAAATTGCTCGGTTCAAAAAAAATTATTTGTTCTCACCGGTTACTGTTTCCACATGCTATTATTAAAACGTGAATTCCTTTTTCGATGCGATTATTCTGCGTTCAATCAAAATCTTCTGTAATAATATTCTTTTTTGGAACATCCAATTCCAACAAGGCATTATACACACTATCCATCATTGGAGGTGGTCCGCAGAGGTAAAACTTTTTGTCAAGATTCTCAGTATTGCTTTTTATAAATTCCTTGTCTATGGTACCATGGGGAAACTTGCTGCTATGTTCATCGGAAAGTATATTGATAAAATCTTTTCCCAGCCACCTTTCAAAATCAGATTGAAGAATAATATCACGCTCCCTTTGATTACCAAAGATCAATTTGTTGCCTTTTAAATTTCCTTTTCTGGCCAAATCCTTGATAATTGCGATAAATGGGGTAACTCCTGCCCCACCGGCCAAGAAAATTCCGGGTCCTTGATAGGAAATTGCTCCCCACGAATCACTTATCAACAGCGAATCTCCCTGTTCCAATGTCTGTAATTGATCGGTAACTCCATCGTGGTCCGGATACACTTTGATGGTAAACTGTAAGAAACCATCATCTGGTAAACTGGTAAATGTAAAGGGTCGTTTTTCTTCTTTCCATTTGGGTTGGTCAATGGACATTTCGCAAGCTTGACCTGGTGTAAAATCATATCCCGAAGGTCTGTCCGTTTGTATTTGGAGTACGTTATGTCTTATAAATCCTATATCTTGAATATTTATTTTATGTGCCATCTTCTTTTGTCTTTTTCTATTTGCTCTATTTTTTTTGGTTCTATAAATGAGACCCTTATCGAGGGATTTGTTTTAGTAAACTAAAGATTTTCAACGATTTAAAGAATTAATTATCAGGTACCTAAAAAATTTTAATCATGTGAAAATCATCTAGGAAACCGAATCCAACGCTTTTCCGATCAAGGTATCGCCTTCCAAAATTTCAAACGTTTCGTTGGTTCCTGCGTCTTCATGTAAGGCATGAACCAAGGTTTGGGCCACATCGTCACGGGTAATGGAACCATGCTTTCCAAAATGCCTTTTTAAACTGATTTTTCCTGTTCCCGTTTCATTGGTCAATGAACCGGGCCGAACAATCATATAATGTAAATCCGTCGATTTTAAGTATTCGTCCGCATTATGTTTTGCTTGTAAATACTCTTTGAGATCTTCGGCTACCTCCGGATTGTCAGCTCCCATGGAACTTAACATTACAAATCTTTTTACGTTTGCATTCTTAGATGCATCGATTAATCTCTTGGCTCCTTCTTGGTCTACAGCTACCACTTTTTCACCTCCTGAGCCCGCGGCAAAAATGACTTTATCAATATTTGCGACGGTATGTGTGATATCTTCCTCCAAATCACCTAACACCGTATCTATACCGTCTTTTTCAAATTGTGCCAATTGTTCCTTCTTGCGAACCATAGCAACAGGATTAAAATATTGGGATGCCTTTAATAAATGAACTACTTTTTTTCCTGTGGTTCCATTGGCACCTGCTACTAAAATATTTTCCATAGTGTTTTCTTTTTTCATTTAAAGAAAGATAGGTAGATACAATGATGGACCTTACCTTATATAGAGTTATTATTAGCTCTAATCCCAATAGAATGATTTCTAGACAAAATTTTGAAAAAAGCCTAATTATCTTGGATATAGGTCAATCCAACGGTAATAAAACCGCTACCTTTTAGAAACATATTAATCTAAAATTTAGAATATGAGCAATCAAAAAGAGAAAACCTATAATTCAGATATTACTAAAGAGGATATGAACGCTTTGGGAGAAAAAACAAAAAATTCGAGAACCGATCAAGGTGATGACCAACAATTAAAGGAAAGAGAAAAAGATGTGGATTTTGCAGGTTCAGATTTGGATATTCCGGGACGGAATCTACCCAAAGACAAAACGAAGAAAATGGTTAAGGACGAAGAAAATCAACTGTACAGTCAGGGAGGTTCAGGAAATGAGGATTTAGAACGAAACAGGGACCATATCAGATAGACTTTTGAATTTACGATATAAAAAAAGCAGCCTAGATGGCTGCTTTTTCTTTGCAATGTGTTTTTTGTTTCTATGCTAAACTGGCATTTAGTACGATTTCCGTATCCAATAGTTTGGAAATGGGACAAACATCCTTTGCCTTTGTAGCAATCTCTTTAAATTCCGAAGCCTCAATTTCAGGTACATCACCCTTTAAATCCAAGGTCACTTTTACAATCTCACCATCCTTAAAGGATACCTTGGCACTAACGTCAAGCGTATTGGGCGTATAATCGGCTTCACCAAGCAAAAAACTCAATTGCATGGCAAAGCATCCCGCGTGTGCCGCTCCAATGAGCTCTTCCGGATTGGTACCTTTTCCATCCTCAAATCTCGTATTGAAGGAGTATTGGGTATTTTCCAAAACGGTACTATCCGTCGTTAATGTTCCGTGTCCTTTTTTTCCACTCCCTTTCCATTGTGCTTTCGCATTTCGTGTAAAATTCATTCTATCTTTTTTTAATTATCAATTTTTAGTTTAATTATTTTTTCTGAACAGACTCTTCTTGCTTGTGGGTTTCATAGTCTATATAACCCTCCTTCCCGGGAGTATAAAAAGTATCTTCGTCCCAGTCGGCCATATCCCAATCATTTTTAAACCGTTCCACTAAATCGGGGTTGGATACATACAATTTCCCAAAAGAGACCAAGTCGGCATTTCCACTTTCGATGACTTTATTTCCAGATTCCTGGTCAAAACCACCGTTTATCATTAAAGTGCCATTATACATGGGTCTAAAATGTTCCGCTATGTTCTCAACCGCAAATGGGATATCTGAGACATCATTAAAAGGCTCCGAAAGATGTATATAAGCAAGGTCATATTCATGATCCAATTTTTTAATGATATACTCAAAAGTTGGAATGGTTTCCTCATCCATGGTCATTCCAAACATTCCATTTAAAGACGGATTAAAGCGTGCGCCAATCTTAGATTCGGGAATAACCTTTTTGACTTCATCCAAAACTTCAAAAAAGAATCGTGCCCTATTCTCGATGCTACCGCCATATTCATCCGTTCTCATGTTCGATGTTGCATTAAAAAATTGGTGAAAAAGATACCCGTTTGAAGAGTGGATTTCAACGCCATCAAATCCCGCCTTTACGGCATTCTGGGCAGCATTTTTAAAATCCTCGATTGTTTTGGCAATATCTTCTTTGGTCATGGCCTTCGGCGTTACCGTATCCTTAAAACCTTCTGGGGTATAGGATTGTGCTTCTGGGTTAATTGCCGAAGGCGCCAGTGGCAAATCTCCACCATGGAAATCAGGGTGGGACATTCTGCCCACATGCCATAACTGAATGAAGATAGTACCATTTTTTTCATGAACGGCCTGGGTTACCTGCTTCCAACCCTCTACCTGATCTTCAGTGTGTATTCCAGGTGTATTTATATAGCCTACCGCTTCTTCGGACACTTGTGATCCTTCGGTAATTATGAGTCCGGCGGACGCTCTTTGTTTATAATAAATATCGTGAAGTCCCTTTTCAGGTTTTTTATCCTCATTGGCTGCCCGGCTACGGGTCATTGGTGCCATTACTACCCTGTTTTTCAAGGATAGATTACTTACTTTATAAGGCTCTAATAGTGCTTGTTCTTTCATACAATTTTTTTGTTTTAACAAAGTTCCATTGAATAGCGGAATATCCTTAGCTCTTATGGCTAAAATTGTATCTGTAACAAAATCGGTTTTGGGGAATTTCTAGGAAAGACATTCTCTTTGCCCAGTAGGTATTACCTACTCAAATCTTCTATGTTTATTTTAAAGCTACTTGAAAACGTTTGGAATATGGTTTACATGAATTTTAGCTTATTTTTTGTCTCATGGAAAAGTATCCTTTAAAAATTTAAGTAAGTTGCAGCACCAACTTAAACTCAATGAAAATTAACATATGCGCTCTTGTGTGCTTTCTTTTATGTGCCCATATTATGCAAGCACAGAAAAAGAACGGTAATTACCGTTTGCACATCAAAAAGACGAATTTTCCTGTAGAAATTGATGGAATTGGGGACGACAGGGCCTGGCAGGATGCCGAAGTCGCCAAAGATTTCTACAGGGTCCTACCCATGGACGATGGTTTGGCCAATGAACAATCTGCCATAAAAATGACCTATGACGATAAGAATCTATACCTATTGGCCACTTTCTACAATGCTACCGAAGCCAATTATTTTGTTGAATCTCTTAGAAGGGATTTTTCCTTTGGCCAAAACGATAACTTTTTGCTCTTCATGGATCCGTTCAACAATCAGACAACAGGGTTTTCATTTGGGTCCAATGCCTATGGTGCACAATGGGACGGTACCATGTTCGATGGTTCCAGAATCGATTTGAACTGGGACAGTAAATGGATATCCGAGGTCACCCGTGATGACGATAAATGGGTTTTTGAAATGGCCGTTCCCTTTAAATCCATTCGCTATGAAGCGGGCGTTACCGAATGGGGCATTAATTTTAGTCGGTTAGATCTAAAATCCAGCGAAAAGTCGAGCTGGACCCCTATTCCACGGCAATTTCCTACAGCGGCCCTTGCCTATACGGGCACCTTGGTTTGGGATGCCCCACCTCCTGCCCCAGGAACCAATTTTTCCATTATACCCTATGTTTTGGGAGAGGTTAACAGGGATTTGGAGGCCAATGAAGATAGCAAGACCAATGGTAAATTTGGAGGTGATGTCAAGTTTAGCCTCACGTCTTCACTAAATCTGGACCTTACCGTAAATCCCGATTTTTCACAAGTTGAGGTAGACCGACAAGTGACCAACTTGGACCGATTTGAACTTTTCTTTCCTGAGCGACGACAATTCTTCTTGGAGAATGGCGACCTTTTTGCAAATTTTGGATATGAGACGATACGACCTTTTTTTTCCAGACGTATTGGTTTAGGTGTCCCCATACAGGCAGGTGCCCGTGTCAGTGGCAACTTGAATGACAAATGGCGCATGGGGCTCATGGATATGCAGACTGCATCTGTGGATGAAACCGGTTTGCCTAGTCAGAATTTTGGGGTGCTTTCGTTACAGCGTAAAGTCTTTGGACGAAGTAATATTGGGCTTATGGTCGTAAACAAGCAGTCCATCAATTATCCGTCGGAAAACGACTCCATCAATCAGCAATTTGCAAAATACAATCGGAACTTGGGAATGGAGTACAACTTGGCGTCCTCCAATAACATTTGGAACGGAAAGGCCTTTTTATTAAAGTCGCTCGCGCCCGATGAAAATAGCCGAGGGATTGCACAAGGGGCCCACCTACAGTATAGTAGCAGAAAATGGCTCTGGAGGGTCCAGCAGGAATGGGTCAGTAACGATTATACCACTGAGGTTGGTTATGTGCCCAGAAGAAATTATGTGAATTTTTCCGGCAAACTGGGACACTTGTTCTTTCCAAAAGGTGGACCCTTAGTAAGCCATGGACCGGAACTGAACATTTCCTATTTCTTTAATGAAGCTTTCAGGGAAACGGACCATTTAAGCTATATGACCTATAATTTTGAATTCCGAAATAGAAGCAATGCCTTCTTCTTTATATCCGATGATTATGTAGAACTGTTGGACCCCTTTGATCCCACCCGATTGGGAATAGCCGACTTGGCAACGGGAACAAAACACCAGTGGAACGCCTTTGGTTGGGAATATCAGTCCAAACCCCAAAGCTTGTTTACCTATTCCTTAGGGGGACGTTTGGGTGGGTATTATCAGGATGGAAATCGCACCAGCTTGACTAGCGAACTTGGATACCGGTTTCAACCTTATGTAAGTTTAAGCGCGAATCTGAACTACAATCACATCGATCTCCCCGCACCTTGGAACACCAATGAATTTTGGTTGATCGGTGCTGAGGCGGACATCACTTTTACCAATAAGATCTTTTTTGCAAATTTGGTCCAGTACAATGAACAGACAGGCAATATGAACTTGAATTCCAGGTTTCAGTGGCGCTATAGTCCAGCTTCAGATCTGTTCTTGGTTTATACCAACAACTATTTTGTAACCCCTTTTGAAACAAGGAACTGGGGATTAACGATAAAGTTTACATACTGGTTGAACAACTAATGCCTATCGCTTTTCAATAACCTCCAAAACACCTTTAGCCGCCATTTCCCCAGAAATCATAGCGGCGTTCAAGGAGCCATTTAATAGATAGTCACCCGCTAAAAACATGTTTTCCGTAATTCGGGTTTCAGAAGGCATTAACGAATACCTGATATCGGTTAACTTAGGCAAAGCCTTCTTAATACTATAGTGTTTTATATAGCGATCGGTAGTAATTCCACAGAATTTTTCCAAGTCCTCCTTTACCCGCTGTACCAATTGATATTCGGTTAAATCATGCTCCTTTACAACGGTAACGGAAAGCAATTCCGCTGCTCCATTTTGTTCTGTTTCCAGTGCAGTATGGAAAAAGATATTATTGATCAATGCCTTTTGGTCAGCAATCAAACCGATGAGTGGTTTATTGATTTTTCTGTGCTCTGTCGTAAAGTATAACGTGTCCGATGTATGCCAATCCAAATGCTGCTTGCGCAAATTTGGCACTAACGGCGAGGCATCGGCAGCGATAATCTTATAATCGAAAAATGCCGTTTTACCATCGGACAAGGTGATTTTTTCATCCGTACAACTTTCTACGGGACAATTAAAAATGAATTTTGTGGCCTTTAATTTTTGTTTTAATTGATTGGGTATAGCACCAATTCCTGCTTTGGGCAATACGGCCAGTCCTGCGCCGAACATTTTATAAACGAACTGAAACATCCTTGAGGATGTAGCCAAATTAGGTTCCAAAAAGATACCGGAAAAAAAGGGCTTGAAAAATTGGTTGATTATTTCTTCTGAAAAATTAAAGGATTTTAGATACTCTAGTGTAGAAGTTTCCGGTTCCTCAAAAATTCCCTCCAAGGTTTTTTCCTTCAACAATGCATTTAATTTCAACACTTTTAGCTTGTCCCCAAAAGTACCGATACCAGAGGTCAGCGTAGGAATTAAAAGACTAAGGTTGCGAAGCGGGTCACCGATGACGGAGCTTTTTCCCCTATGGAAAACCTGTGCTCCAGGTAGAAATTTTTGTAATTCCAGCTGTCCATAGTCCAAATACTTTTGGGCCATGGGGTAGGCATCCAACAACACCTGAAAACCGTGGTCTAACTGATATCCTTCCAGAATATCCGTTTTTACGCGACCGCCCATGGCGTCCGTCGCTTCATAAATTGTGGGAGCGTATCCTTCTTTTTCCAGTGTAATGGCTGCAATCAAACCACTGATTCCTGCACCAATAATGGCAATTTTAGTAGATTTCTTTTCCATAGGGTAAAGATAGGAAACGAAAAGTGCGTACTTAAGAAGCTTATTATAAAAATATATAGATGATTAGTCCTCTGGCGGATGACCATGAATATCCTCAAAAACAGAATCAAAGTTTTCCCGTAAATAGGTATTCAATTTCTTTTGGTAGTCGTCCTTTAACCAGCTCAGGAAATTGTGGGTACTTTTACTGATACACTTGGCGTAGACATGGATACGATTGTCAATATCCTCCTTCAACAATTTGGCCAAGGCAATGGCATCGTACACATCCTCGCTATTTTCAATACAGATATAGGCATGTTGTTCTATAGACCTTTCCAAAACGACTTTTGAGGATTCTCCCGCAAACGTTGCCTGTTCATAGGTCTCCCTGATATCGAAATAGGTTTCTTTGGAGTTCTTGAATTCCTCTTTGATGTCGTCTGACAGGTCATGCTTAAAATCAGCCTCGATGTCCTCATCATCACGGATCTTGTCTATGTAGTAATTAGGAGATTTAAAGATCGCCTCCCAATCCAAGTCGGCACCCCAAGGTCCAAATCGGTATATATTGTTGCCTAAGTCAATGACCGTAAATTTCGATTTGTTGTTCAATACCCTAGAGCCCCTACCGATCATCTGATAATATAGGGTCAAGGATTTGGTGGCCCTGTTAAGGATAATACTTTCAATGGTGGGTTCGTCAAATCCCGTGGTAAGAATACTTACCGACGTCAAAATGGCGTTAGGTGTTTCCTTGAACCATTTTAAGATTTGTTTCCGCTGCTTTTTTGTGGCCGTATTATCCAAATGCATAATGGGCAACCCGGCATTCCTGAAGGTATAATACACCTGAATGGAAGTTTCAATACCATTATTGAAAATCAGTGTTTTTTTATCCTTCGAGTGCTTGGTATAGGCTTCCAAAAGCTTGTTGAGCATGGCCGGACTCGTATAGAGGTCTGCCGAGGATTTTACGGTATAATCCCCATTGGAGCCGACTTCCAAGGAGGTCAGGCCCATATCGTATTGATAGGTTTCGGCCTTGGCCAAAAAGTCGTTTTTAATAAGGTTTTCAATGGATTCCCCCGGTATGAGTTCATCATAATTTCCGTTCATGGGGGTTTCCTTGTTGGAGCTCAAAGGGGTCGCTGTAACCCCAAGGATAAAGGAACCTTCAAAAAACTTGAATAACTTGGTAAAGGAATTGTAGTGGGCCTCATCGATAATGACCAGCCCCACATCGGAAATATCCAATTTATCATCATTAAGCCTATTGTTCAAGGTTTCCACCATGGCCACATAACAGCTGTACTTTTCCTGATCGTCAAGATTGGCCTTGCTGTTCACTACTTTGTTCACCACCCCAAAACTGGTAAGCATGTCCGAAGTTTGGTTACAAAGCTCCACCCTATGGGTCATGACCAAAACCTTTTTATTATGGTTCTTTAAGTACTGGCGAACAATTTCGGAGAAAATTACGGTCTTACCACCTCCTGTAGGTAATTGATATAATAAGTGGTAATCATCTCGTTCGTTATCGAACTTTTCGAAAATTTGTTGGATGGCACCCTGCTGATAACTATAAAGCTCTTTATCTGTCTTTTTTTCCTGCAGTTCGTATACGGTCTCTTGCATGTAATCCTTTTTCCTTGAAGGGTGCAAAGGTAACACCTTCAATGGCCTAATACTAATTCATGGGATAAAAAGGGTATCTTTCCGACCAATGAAACCCTCATAGAGGGTTTTTCTAATGCAATCCAAAAGCTTCCAAAAGAGGGAATTTTCAAATACAGGACAATTGAACTTAAATTTAATGAATCAATTTATGAAGCTACCCCATCACGAATGAACGACCATTCCCATTTTAAAATATACAAACCTGTTGGGGTATTGAGTCAGATGACATCGGGTGAAGCAAGACAATTGCGCAAAAAGAGATTCCTGACAGAACTTTATGACTTTCCCCAAGGAACCATGCCCATTGGAAGGTTAGACGAAAAATCTGAAGGCCTTTTATTGATGACTACCGATGGAAAATTGACCGACTATATCAATAATGCGGGGATTGAAAAGGAATATTGGGTGCAGCTGGACGGTATCATTGACCAAAAAACCATAGAAAAACTTGCAGCGGGCGTTACTATTGGGATTTTTGGAAAGAATTATTTTGCCAAACCCTATAAAATCGAAAAATTGGACGAGGCCCCTACCCTGCCCGAAGCAAGTCCCAAACTTCGTATCGGCCTTCATAGACCAACTTCATGGATCAAGATTGTTTTAACCGAGGGCAAATTTCGACAGGTACGCAAAATGACCGCAGCCGTTGGATATCCTACGATTAGATTGGTACGGGTGCGTGTTGGCCCCATTGCATTAAATGGGTTAAAAGAAGGCTCCGTGCAAGACCTACCTGATTTACCTACTCTATTGTTTGGAGGTGAATCTAGAAAATAGAGTCAGCCTTTTTTTCGTATTGATAAAATAGACGCCCGTGAGCAGCACCAAAGCGGCAATAGCGGATTGATAAGTTATTTGCTCGTTTAAAAAGTACCATCCTAAAATCATCGCGATTATGGGATTTACATAGGAAGAGGTAGCTACCTTTTCCGGGGATACCACTTTTAGCAAATAATTAAACGCCGTGAAGGCGACAATACTTCCAAATAAGACCAAAAGTATCATAGACCATAGTACGGGCACCGTCCAATTTACGGGCGAAATCCACTCCTCGCCTATGATAGCACTGATTACAAAGAGTAAAATACCTCCAGTAACCATCTGATAACCCGTATTTACGAAGTAATTGGGCGGTAAGTCCGCCTTACCAACGAAAAGACTTCCATAGGCCCAACTAAGCATACAAAAGAAAATAAGGATCATTCCAAGAAACGCTCCTTCTTGTGAAATAATCTGTTTCTGACTCACCAAAAGATAGATCCCTATCATACCCAGTCCCACACCTACCAAGGACATGGGTTGTATACGCTTACCTTGAAGTATCCTCATAAGTAGTAATACCACAAGGGGTTGTGCGGAAATTTCAAGTGCGGCAAACCCACTATCAACGAATTTAAGAGCCCATACCACCACGCCATTTCCAAATGTAAGAAATAGAAACCCGGCTATAACGGCGTTGAAAAGCTGTTTTCTGGTAACTCTAAGGGGTATTTTTAAAAATTTGGCAATTAAAAAAATAAGACATCCCGCGGTAACAAACCGAATACCGGCCAACATAAAAGCCGGCAACTCGGTTACCGCAATCTTGTTCAATAAATAGGTAGAACCCCAGATGACATAGATGGCGAAGAACGCCAATAGTATGACTAGTGTATTACGTTTTGCCAAGATCATCTGAAGAAATAAGCTATATTAAAGCCTCTTGACCCTTACTGCGTTCATTCCCTTCATTCCCTTTTCAAGCTCAAAGGAAACCTTATCGTTTTCAAAAATTTCATCGATAAGCCCGCTTACATGCACGAAGTACTTCTCATTATTTTCAGAATCAATGATAAATCCAAACCCTTTTGAAGAATCAAAGAAAGAAACCTTACCATTTCTAACGGGATCAAATTCCTCTTCATCGCCCTCTTCTTTTTTGGGGATTCCCAATATAATGTCCTCTACCTCAATTTCCACCTTCATCGACGGGTCCGGTGGAGAATCGACCAAGTTTCCATTATAGTCAACATAGGCGAGCGGAATACCTGTAGATCCCTTTTCCTTGGAAGCTTGTTTCCGTGCGTCTTTCTTCTTCTGCTTATCTTCCCGTTTCTTTAGTCTTTTTTTTACTTTCTCAGTTTTATTAAAAGTTTGCTGTGATTTTGCCATTCGTAATTTTAATGTTTCTAATTTATTTTAAATACATAAAGAACAGAAGTTCAAGTTTGACTTTTACGAAATGACATGGACGAGGGCTAGCACAAAGGATTCGTTTTTGTCGGAGCAAGATTCTACTCTTTTCTTTATATAAAGGACAAAGATACTGTATGTTTAATAAAGTACGATTTGCTTTCCAAATTATTTGATAATTGCCGAAAAAATTGATTTAAGAAATTAAAATAATTTTAACACTTTTATAAATTACTTATTATCAAATAGTTATTGATTGCTATTTTATATTTAGTACCTTTTATTACATAGTACTGTAACAAAAAGAATACCTTCTCGTCTTCTAGATATAACAATTACTTGTTAATAGTTAGAACATTAAATCATCAATTAATCAACCCGATGCATATCGGTATAAAAAAACGAACAACATGAGAACTTTTATCAAACAATCGCCAACGGAAGCTAGAAGACATTCATTCTTCAGCAATTTCAGGAACAGTAAACGGGTGCAGTGGGCCGAGGTTAGAAACCATACCTATTAATCCGGAATTCATCAATCAATTAATCATCAATCAGCTCCCGATTCATTTCGGGACATAAAAAACGAACAGCATGAGAACTTTTATCAGACAATCACCAACGGAAGCCAGAAGACATTCATTCTTCAGCAATTTTAGAAACAGTAAACGCGTGCAATGGGCCGAGGTTAGAAACCATACCCATTAATCCGGAATTCATCAATCAATTAATCATCAATCAGCTCCCGATTCATTTCGGGACATAAAAAAAACGAACAACATGAGAACTTTTATCAGACAATCACCTACGGAAGCTAGAAGATATTCCTTCTTTAGCAATTTTAGAAACAGTAAACGCGTGCAATGGGCCGAGGTTAGAAACCATACCTATTAATCCGGAATTCATCAATCAATTAATCATCAATCAGCTCCCGATTCATTTCGGGACATAAAAAACGAACAGCATGAGAACTTTTATCAGACAATCACCAACGGAAGCCAGAAGACATTCATTCTTCAGCAATTTTAGAAACAGTAAACGCGTGCAATGGGCCGAGGTTAGAAACCATACCCATTAATCCGGAATTCATCAATCAATTAATCATCAATCAGCTCCCGATTCATTTCGGGACAAAAACGAACAACATGAGAACTTTTATCAGACAATCAATAACCGAAGCGAAAAGGCTTACCAAAGGTAAAGTCCGTTGGGTAGCTGCCAAGGAAGTCATAGCTTTGGTTTAGAGTATACAGAAAATAAAAAAGGATAAGACCTCATCAATCTTATCCTTTTTTTTTAGTTTGCCATTGTAAGGGCAAATCTTTTAGTCACGCAAAGTAATCTCCTCTACCACCCCATTTGGGTAGGTTATGGTGGCAACGTTATCACACGTACTATCGCCAAAATCTACATTTACGGTAAGGCCATTTTTGGAAACGGTCATATCCCCGGCGGCTACATACCCACAGTTAACACTACTTGTCAACGGAGCATTTACCGTAACGTTGTACGTATTTCCTTCGTAAACAACGGTCCAGGTTCCAGCAATGCTATAGGTAGTCGATTCAAGCGAATCACCAAAGGTAAGGGTAAAAGACCTTTCGCCTTCGTCGGAAATTAAAGAGCCATCGGCCATTTCAACCGTAAGGTTGCTAGTTACCGAAAATGAAACACTATTTCCTTCAGAATTGGCACTTAACTGATATGATCTGGTTCCATTGATTTTGATTTCGCCTACGTAAAAGTCGACATAGCTAGCGGAAAATGAACCTTGCTCGCCATCGGTGTCATAGGTTACCGTCAAAGTGCCGTTAATATTCTCGGTGCCATTCAGGACACAATTGTTAAATGTAGCTACATATCCCGTATCCGTATACTGGGCACTATAACACTCGTTCAACAGGGTTTTCCCCGTGCTACCGTTATTATTATAAAGTTCAAACAAGGCCACATCGATACCGCCTACAATATCGTCCGTTTCCAGCACCGCCTCCAAGTCGGCTTGTGAAAGTACTATGTCATTATTGTCCTTTTCGGCATCATCGCTACAACTGTACCCTAATATCAGGACAGTGGCCAAAAGACTTAAATTCTTCAACGTGTTTTTCAAAATTTTCATCTGTTTATTTTAATTGTTTTTAAAAGGTTAGATGCAATTCACCATAAACCATCTAGACAGGTATTAAGACTTGTTATGGTTCATTTCATGCTATTTACTTTTTTGATTTGTTTAAAGGGTTACTTATTACAATCATAAAAACGTGCAACCACAACAAATAGTATGGTTTAAGAGCACGCAAACCGTGCATTTCAACGAATAATTTCGGGCAGCCGACTTAAAACTATATACTAGAAACCCAAAAACCGAGTTAAAATCATATACGATATATTAAATTTGAAAATGATTCAAAAAATAAATCTTAGGGACCAGGTACGGGATTACCTGCTTTTTCAAATGAAGCAAGGGAAGCTGCAAATAGGTAAGACCATCAACTTGGCCGCCCTTTCCAGGGAATTAGGAGTTAGTGTGACCCCAATACGGGAGGCATTGACCCAACTACAGCAGTCCCATATCATTAAAGCGGTACCTAACAGGGGATTTATCATTGCGGAGCTTGATGTTAAGGAAGCCGAGGACCTCTACGGACTGGTCGCCAGCTTAGAGGTTATGGCCATTGAAAACTCGGAATTCAATAGGAATCATATCGACGCGCTTAGAAAGCAACAGGATGTATTCGAAAATGCCCAAGATGCCATTAGCCGGATTCAGGCCGATTTGGAATTTCATCACCTGCTTACCAAAGGGTACGAAAACGAACTGGCGTTAAAAATCCTGCAAGATTTACGAACCCGAATATTCTTTTACGAGCGAGCCTTTACTTCTGACGATTCCTTTTACAATAAATCCGACAATCAGCATGAGGCCATAATTTCTGCCATTGCCGATGACAACGTGCCCACCGCCTCCCTCCTATTAAAAATGAACTGGATGTTGATCCTCAATTATATCCAAAAGAAATTGACGGAATAATCATGCTTCCAAATCCTCCAACAGGGCTTCGGCAGAATTCGTTACCTTTTTATAACTTCTATAGCCCCATCGGCTTACAAAAACCATAAGAACGATAACAAATACTATGGCTATTATCTGTTCAGGTTTCATTTCCGAAAGGATCAGTGTCTTGTCCCTGAGCAGCTTTAAGGCCAAGGCCGGCGAGAACAGTAGGGAAATAAAGCTCACGGCAATGGCAATTTGCTGAAGTTTTAGGAGTCGTTTTTTTTCCTTAGTATAGGCTATGAGGTTTTCCCTGTACGATTTAGTAAGGATATCGAGGTTTTTTATCCTATGCAATGCACGCAACACCAAGGTGGGCAAAATCGTTAAAAAAGCTAGTGTAAATACTCCAGAAAGCTTTAGGTACAAGGTATCCAGTTTCCAGAAATTAAAAATTATAAACCCTGCCAATATATAGCATATAATGGCCCCTACATTCTCGTAATTGTTGAGTTTGCTGAATTTGTTCCGATAGTTGTTCCGTGTCATTTTTAAGATGATTTCGTTCGTTAATTTTTTTTGCTTTTCCAATTCCTGGCTCATGGCCATCCAATTCGCCTGTAATTCTTCCAATTCCATCTGCTTATGATTTTACCATGTTTTTTCTAAGTTTTTCCTTGATGCGGGATATTCTTGTTCCTACATTAGAGGTATTCAATCCGGTAATCTCGGATATTTCCTGATACGATTTTCCCTCCAACAAGAGCAGCATGATACCCTTTTCCAAGGAATTCATTTTTTCAATCTGCCGATGTAACAATCGCACGCGTTCCTGAAAAAGGTCGTCAGTGCCCTCCGCCATACTAACCAGGGATTCCTTGATGGGTTCCGATTTTGGGATGCGTTTTGATTTCTTCAAATGAGTAATGGCCGTGTTCATCGCCACCCGATACATCCAAGTACTGATCTTGGATTCGTTCCTAAAACTGTCAAAATACTTCCAAAGCTGATAGACGATTTCCTGAAACAAATCCTCCCGATCCTGTTCATTATTTGTGTAGATAGCGGAAACTTTGTAAAGTAACCCCTGATGTTCCCGTATAACCTCCGCAAAAGCATCGCTATTCCCCATTCAAGTTTTTCTTCATTTCCCTATAGGTATGCAATGTGTCAAAAAAATCACATAACGGGGCAAAAAACTTTTTTGGATTGGATTTAATTTGCTGGGATACAACAAATAAAAAAGGGATTCGTTTCCTTTGAAAAACATCCAATCATGCAGTATTTGAACAAAGAAATTGAGGCGCTGACCAAAAGGAAGAAGTCGGCCTCCTTGGTAAAAAGGGAAATCTCCTGTGGAGTTTTTCAAGATGTTGAAAAGCTTCCACAAAAAGATATCGAAGCCGACCTGTAGACCCTTATTCAAACAGAGATCTATCCAACCCTGGAATCAAATTCAGGGCATTTTCATAATATACTTTTTTAAGCACCTCGTCCGGTAGGTTTAAACCGTACATGGCCCAAAAGGCATGGTATTTCTTGTAATAGGGAAAGTATTCATCGTTGCTTTCCAGCACCCTAAAATAAGTGGGGAATTCATCCGGGTTCCAACTGTCCTTTCCAAAAAGTATCCTATTCTGATATTTAATAAAGAACTTCCTGGCATTCTGTGGTTGCCGACCCAATTCTGCAATCACCGCTGATATTCCCACGTTCATATTGGGCATCTCATCCAGCAATTTGCCCAGTTTTTCCAAATTGTTCGCATGCCAGCCCATGTGGGCATTGATAAATTTTGTTTTGGGATGTCTTTTGAAAACGTTGTGTTGTTCCTGAATGATTTGCTCCCAAGGTGCCGGATCGGTATTGGATCTTTTTCTTCTGGGATGCGTTTTTAGTTCCAGCCATCGCTCGTTATCGCTATCCATATCGTCCCAAAAAGACTTAGGGTCAGCTGCATGGATCAAAACGGGTACGCCCATTTCCGCACATTTGGCCCAAATAGGGTCCAAACGGGGGTCATCAATGGCCAATCTGTTCCCGGATGCATCGGTATTGCGAAGTCCTAGACTTTTAAAGACCTTGAGTCCCTTTGCCCCATTTTTGATATCCGCCTCTAATTGTGCGGCGGCCCTTTGACCCCATTCGGCACCATCCGCTCCTTCAAAATCGACATTGGCAAAGACAACGAACCTATTGGGATAGCTTTTCTGGATATTATCGACCTTCTCCTTGAGACTTTCACCGGAACCACCACTCAGGTTTACCATAATTCCCTCGTTCAGGGATTCCATATCTTTTAACAGGCTGCCCAATTTTTCGACGGACATGTCCCTTTGATGGCTGTGGACGTCTATAAATCGAAATTTTGCCCGATTTATCTCCTTGCCGGGAACTACTAGGGTCGAGGTAGGGTTGTATTCCTCAAAACTCATTTCCTGAGCAAAAATATCTTGGGGTAAGGTAACAATGAAAGCGGCAGTGGCTATAAGGGTATACAGTTTGTTCATAAAAAAGGATTTATTGGTCGTGATTTTCGTTGTAAATTTTTTGATAGACTTCCGGAGTATCGATATCGGCCAAAAACCCTTGGGCATCCAAGCCCAGGGTGACGGATGTGTAGGAATCCAGTATGTCCCGGGCCCCATAATCGGAGTCCAGCCTTAGGAGCGTATCATACAAATCCGGTCCAAAAATTGCCGGAACGCCCAATTTTTTTCCATAGTTACTGGCTACGATGGAAACGTTTTGGGTTGAGAATTCAAGCAACATTCGGTTTAAATAGTCTGGGGTGACCAAGGGCTGATCGGCTAGACAGATAAGGATGCCCTTTGGTGGGACATCGGAAGCTAGAATATGGCGGACTCCTACCGAAATACTGTTTCCCAAACCGTTTTTCCAAGTTGGGTTTTCAATGATTTCCGTACTATTTGCATCTATCACCAAACGCCCTTTTATTTTTGATGCGTTGGCTCCCAATACTACACTAATTTTTGCTGGCTTTGTTTCCTCCAAGGTACGGAGTACATATTGCAATAAAAAAGTACCTTTCCATTGCAATAATTGCTTGATATTCTGCATCCGACTGGATTGCCCCGCTGCCAATAATACGACCCCTATGTTTTGGTGCGATTTCAATTATGGATGCCTTCTTTTTTGTCCTTCAACATGATGGGTTCCTGGTTTCGTATCACCGCCAAAATCTCCGAAAGTATGGCAATGGCGATTTCCTCCGGGGCTTCGGCACCTATATTGATTCCTGCAGGTCCATGAATGCTCTCAAAAAAAGCATAGTCCTCATCAGGATACAAATCGATGTACTCATTGAAGAGTCTTTCCCGTCTTTTGGAAGGCCCCAAAAGGCCAAAATACATGGGTTTACAAGCCTTTACCGCATGTAGGTATTTTAAATCCTTCACGTAACTGTGCGTCATTAACACCAAGGCCGTTTGATCATCGATTTTTTCAACGGGCAAATCCATGGGTTCCACGTTCCAAAGTTCATCGATACCGGGGAAATCGGCTAGTGTCTTCCCCTCCGCAGGTACCACACTTACAGAAACCTCCCATCCCATTTCCAGGGCGATTTTGGATAGTTTTACCGCATCGTGCTCACCGCCCACAATGGCCAGTTTATAACACGGTTTTAGGGTCTGTTCGTATGTTGAACGTTCACTTGAATCGGGTTCTGCACCCAGAGCAATCGGTTTTTCACCAAATAAAAACGTGGAACCGATATTGGCATGTTCCCCATATTCCTTAACGTAAAAGGAAGTAATTTTAAAAGGGGTTCTTGATTTTATCGCCTGATCAAAGTCCTCCAAAAGCGATTGGTTAGGTTGAAAGGGTTCTATTAGAATATACAGGATTCCCTCACAACCCAGTCGGAACCTACCGTCATAGGTCATCATTTTTGGTATGCCGGACTTAAAAACGCTTGCGGCCTGAAATAGCACTTCTTTCTCCACACATCCACCACTGACAGCCCCCACCATGGTACCGTCCTCACAAATCAGCATACGGACCCCGGGTCTTCTATATGAAGATCCATCCAAGGCCACCACACTTGCCAATACCGTTTTAAGGCCCCGGGCCCGTAAGTGGTGATACTCCCGGAATATTTTTTTCAGCTCGTGCGTCATCCTACAATTTTTGTGGATATGCTTTTACCCACATCTTGGTGAAAATTACCTATTCCCACCTGTTTTTTAAAGGCTTCCTAGTTTCTTTAACATTCTTTAACATAATTTTTTTATTCAATCATAATTTATGGACGGAAAGAACGTTCTGCTTCTTGAACTCAAAATGTACAACTATATGAATTTGTTCTCAAGAACCTTTGGAATTTTATGCGCGATTTCCCTGTTTGTTTCCTGTGGTAATGCCGATGACGATGTAAACTTAGACCTTAATTTTGGGGATGGCCTAGGAAAAGGAGTCCCTGTAGACGATTGTTTAGGTTTGGATGAAGGCGAATTGGTGTTATCCATCCAAGAACAGTATACGACCCTACCCGGTAAGGTCTCCATCTTTTTTAGGGTTTCCGACACCAACGGAAATCCAGTGCCCGGTTTAACGGCAGAGCAATTTACCATTTACGAACAAGGTAGGAACGACGATTGTTTCAATACGATTTCCACGTCGGAGTCCTTTGCGCGGATTTCCCCAAATTCACAGATTTTCTCCAATAACGCCCTTTTGGTGCTGGATTTGAGCAACAGTGTTTTGGAGAGCAGTCTACAAGAACTTAAAATGGCCAGTGCCAGTTTTGTGGACAACGTTATGCCCAATGCCGAATCTGATTCCTTCAAAATGGCAATTTATTGGTTCGATGGGGAAGACGAACTTCATTTACTGAACGAACTTACCTCTTCAAAGGATGAACTAATCAATTCTATAAATGGAATTACGGACAACATTAGTTCCGATCCTTCCACGGATTTGTATGGTGCGGTAATAAAATCTACGGATATCGCTACGGATATCATCAATAAAACAACTACTGGGGATAAAATAGGCGCTGCATCCGTTGTCATCTTTACCGATGGTACGGACCAAGCCTCCAGGTTTACCGAAGAGGCCGCCCTTAAAAAAGTGAACGACGCCAATTCCAATATTTCCTTCTTTAGTATTGGATTGGGCAGCGAAATCGATACACAGGTATTGATGGACATAGGAAAGACTTCCAGTGTATTTGCGAGTAACAAGGATGATTTGGAAGATACCTTTAACGAGATTTCCGAAAAGGTTTCGGAGCGCGCCAATAGCTTCTATCTGTTCGAATATTGTAGCCCAAAACGTGATGGAAGTGGAGAAAACAATTTGGCCATCGAAGTAAATACAGGCAGTAGACAAGGTGCCGTTCAGACCAAGTTCAACGCCAAAGGATTTACCGGAGGTTGCGAATAAAAAAATATACCGATTGATTTTAAAAGAGGCATTTACTGCCTCTTTTTTTTGGCTATCATTGACTCAATTAAGACTCTTTTTATCAGATAGTTAAGAGATATCTAACCCTATATATTTCGGAAATCAGATAAACTTAAAACATCCATTTTTAAAAATTTCCCGTAGATGGTAATGAAAGATTATTAACTAAATACACGCTTGAAATGAAAAAATTATCAATTATCGGAGTAGCATCCATAGTACTTTTATCTTCCTGTGTTTCTAAAAAGAAATATGTGGCCTTAGAAGATAACTTGGCGCAAACTCAAAGTAGATTGACCAAGACCCAGGTAGAAAAAGAAGAGTTGGAAACAAAAATGGCCAAAATTGAGGCCCGTGTAGAAGAGTACAACTCCAAAATAAATTCCCTAAAGGAAATCAATGACAGTCAGTATACTACGGTAGACGATGTTGCCGTAATGAGCAACAATACCAAGGCGAACATGAGAAAAACCTTGGAAAATGTTGACCCCGCCAAACTTGCCGAAGCCAAGACTTTACAGGATTCAATGAACCTAGCGGTTTCTTATAAATTGAAACAATCCATTGCCGATGAAGGAGAAGATATTGATGTAAGCATCGACAAAACGGTAGTAATGATCAACATCTCAGACGAATTGTTGTTCAACACGGCTGGATATAGGGTTAGCAACAAAGCGGACAACGTTCTTAAAAAATTGGCCGATGTCATCAATTCCGAACCCAGCATGGAAGTTATGGTAGAAGGCCATACGGATTCAAGAACTATTAACACTCCTTTATTCGAGGATAACTGGGACCTAAGTGTGAAAAGAGCAACATCAATAGTTCGCGAGCTACAGAACAAATATGATGTAAACCCAAAGCAATTGATTGCTGCGGGTAGAAGTAGCTACCTTCCTTTGGTAGAAAACGATAGTAAGGAAAACATGGCCAAAAACAGAAGGACAAAAATCGTTATCCTTCCAAATTTGGACAAATTCTTTGCCTTGATGGATGCCGATACGGCCAGCATTGACTAAAAAATGTTAGAATGAATAATATTAAGGGTGGCTTTGGCCACCCTTTTTTATATCAATAAAGTAAAGTAGGGTTTTGTGGTCTACTAATTGTTTATATATTATAACAACCCCAAAGAATACAAAACTTACACATCCTAAAGGCTATGTATATGTTTAATCTAAAAAATAAATGTCATGGATGTACTCAAAGAAATCTATTGGAAAAGTGCCCTGGGCATATTACCCAACCCTATTAAAAGTCTGGTTTTACTCATATTTTCCGCAATTGTAGCCATATTGTTCACCATGTTATATCTTCTGCTAAAACATGGTCATTATCTGAATGTACAATTTGGTTACTAGATTACTTTCTAAAAATCATGGCGTTGGGAATACTGATGTCATCGGCACTCAAATCAATCAAAAAGCCGTTTATGACCGCATGGGTGTACTTTCCTTCCTTTTTAAGGAAAAAAGTAGGGTTGATGCCCGGTTGCAGCTGTAAGTCGGGAGCCTTGAAATTCTCACCTACCACATGTAAGGGTATGGGCGAATTCAATTCTTTCAACGGAATATTGGTTACTTTAAGGTAGCCATACCCTTCGGATAACAATTTTTTAGCATCCAACTTTTTTGCATCCACCATAGTGGAAACTGATTTAGCATATACGTTCGCAGGAACAATTTCATGACCCGTGGCATCCAAGGTCTCATAACCATAATAAGTGGATAAATCCCCTTGGTCCCAAATCCTGCTGCTGTACCAAAATTTATCATGGTCCTCATAATCAACCTCCACTTGATTGATTCCCAAATCCAGGACATAGGAATCCCCCATGAGATTGTAAGTCGCCCCTATAATCTTTAGGTCGAACAACATCCGGTCGTTTTCTGGTATTTTTTCATATTCCGAGATATCGATTTCCTTGAAATTTTCCTTGGCTATGGTATAAATGGCCGATAAAATGGAGACATAGTTCAACTTTCTTATTTCCTGTTTTTCCGGGTCTTCAGGATACCCACCCGATTCAATCAAAATGGTACTGGTACCCCATTTTTGGATGTTGTCTCCAAAAGCCCTAGGCTCAAAGGCATCGTTATACCTTCCCACTTGTCCTGGAGCGTATTTTTGAAGGATGTTGTTCATGAAAACAATGATTTTCATGGCATTCCCGCGCACCTCGTTAATATTTTTTTCGTAGTTAAAAGCCGGGGCCAAATAGGAAATTGTAGCAGGTTTCTCCGTCCGTTCCGCATTGTAGTATGTACTTTGATCGTGCAAGTTGAAACCGAAATCGGCCTCCAGACTGTCCCTCACCCTTTTCAAGGTCAGTCCCTCGGGCGACTGCAAACGAAGAGCATCCCGATTGATATCGATTCCCAAAAGGTTTCGCCTTTGAAAAAGTTCCGCCCCATCCGGATTGAGCATGGGCAGAAAGTGAATGGTCAGGTTGGATAGCATCGCTTCTTTTTCTTCCTCAAAATCGGTACTGTCGAAAAAATTAAGGATATCAAAAATAGCTTGGGTTGCCGTGGGTTCGTCCCCATGCATTTGGGACCATAAAAAAACATCGGTGTCACCGCTCCCAATACTGACCAAAGAGAGCGATTTCCCCCCTATAGACGTCCCCACCCTATTTACCTTGAACTTTGGATTCCTTCTGAATTTCTCCAACAAAGGCTGCAAATCGGCGTGCTTTATTCTTCTTTTCCCAAGTGTGGGTTCCTTATATTTTTCATAGGTCTCGTACAATTGTTCGGTAATATCCTGCGCATGGCTGGTAAAAATTGTCAGGATCAGAAAGGCAATACTTAAACAATGAAATTTCTTCATGTGTTTTAAATTAGGTTAATGTTTTGTTTATTAAATATTTACTTTTTTTACTGGTATTTAACATGCCATAACAAATCCCTCGATGAGGGTTTCATTCAGGTATGGATTTAAAGTTCAAGTCCTTTACGGCGTTTCTAACATTTTCCATAAAATCCGTTCCCGGGTCGGACTTCTGTGTCCTGTAGCCTTCATCTTGTTCCAACCACAGGGGATGGTTTTCGAATTTGGTGTATTCATAATGCCCTATCAAATATTCTATATCGTATTTATCGGCCAAATAACGTACGAGCCATATATTAGATTTTAACTGTGCCTTGGTAAGGGGTTGCCCAGTATCACCCCCTACATTTTCAACGCCTATGGCACAATGGTTCAACCCTATGACGTGCCTGGCCATCGTCGTTTCGGGCATTAGTCTAAATATGGTACCATCACGGTCCACCATAAAATGGGAGGAGACGTTAAGGGCCCCGGCAGCATTGATATCAGGTCTGGAATTGGGCAAGGTTGGAGGGTCAAAGGCACTGAACGATTTTTCAAACGTTGGGATTACGGTCCAATGCAGCACGATCATTTTCGGTACGATATCCGGGGATTCCTTTACCAATCCGTAACGGTCCTGCATATATTCCAAGGTCAAAATCCTTCGCTCGGTATCAAAGGTTATGGGCTTGTCCACAATGGTACGGGTCACCGAGCAAGATGTCAGGCATACAAAAATGGCAACTGCTTTTATAAACTTCATTTTTGAATTTCGTTTATGGTGTCCTTTACTTTTTTGACCGCATATTGAATTTCTACCTTTCGTCTGCCCCATTCCTTGGCTTTTTGTCGGTCCTCCCCCATGTAAATATCGATTCTATTGCGCCATCTGGGATGCATTTTATCCTTTACGATATAGATTCCTTCAAAAGTATCGATTTTCACCAAGGTATTGTGCCTTAATCCCTTTCTTAAAAGATCGCGTGAAACGGCAATCCACTTTACCCCAGGTTTAATGGAGTCTCCCCAAGCGGTTATCTCCGGATGTTCATAGGATGTCTGTCCAGGAAAGGAATTGTAGGCCGTGGCCGTAACCTTCAGGGGAATCCAATCATAATTCTCCTCTAAATTGGACCGTTCATCACATCCGATACTAACAAAAAGTATGAGAAGTCCCAGAATTCGATGCATGACTTTCAAAAATTAGGATGGAATATACTAATTATCCCTTTTTGTTAATACAACCGATATAAACCTTTTTCTCTAAATTAGAAGCCAATAGATGGAATATGAAAAAACTTAAATGGGCCTTTGCCCTCCTGTTGGTCGGACTTCTTATATTCGGCTACATCAATTATCCCAAACTAAACCTCATTTCCGGTTATGCCTCCAAAAATTTGGCATCCAACGTATTTCTCGCACAAAGGGACGCTTATTTCGTGAATACGGTTGACCACGATATGCCCTTAATAAATCTGGCGAATGCGGAAGTGGATACGGGAAAAAAATCAGCCAGTGCTTCCGTATTCGGGCTCATGGAAAGAACAGCCGTCTACAAAGAAGGGCTGGGAGCCGTTCTGACCAATACCGAGCATCAAAAACACAACTTTTCCATAGTCCCGGAACGAAACCAAAAAAGGGACACCCTACCCTTTCCCTACGGGAACCAGGGAGACAAGGATACGCTGATGGCCAATGTGGATTATGATGCGCTGGAATTTACCTTAACACGGGCCATGCAGGATTCAGTTCAAAAGACCAGAAGCCTATTGGTGGTGTACAAAGACCACATTATAGGGGAAAAATATAGTAACCGATTTACCAAGGATACCAAAATTTTGGGCTGGTCCATGACCAAAAGTATTCTGGGAACCCTGTACGGCATTTTGGAATATGAGAATAGGATTTCCTTGAAGTATCGCCCTTTTCAAGCGCTTTATAATACCGATGGGCCAAAATCACAAATAACGCTGGACCATTTACTGCGAATGCAAAGCGGATTGGCCTGGGACGAGGATTACTTTAAAATCTCCGATGTCACCAAAATGTTGTTCCTCGATTCAGACATGACCATGGCTCAAGCCAAAAATGAGGTCATTGCCCCGCCCACGGAACTATGGAACTATTCCTCGGGTACCAGTAATCTACTATCTGGAATTTTGAGAAAACAATTTTCTACCCATCAGGAATACCTGAACTTTCCCTATTCCAAACTTATTGATAGAATGGGCATGTACTCCATGCTGATAGAGACCGATTTAGAGGGTAACTTCGTTGGCTCCTCCTACGGATGGGCCACCACGCGGGATTGGGCCAAGTTCGGACTCCTGTACCTACACAGGGGCGATTGGAACGGTGACCGAATCTTCGCCGATAGTTGGGTGGACTACATCACCAAACCCACGGAAAATTCCAAGGGCACCTACGGTGCCCATTTTTGGTTGAACGCAGAAGGAAAATACCCGGATCTGCCACGGGACCTATATTCCGCTAATGGATTTCAAGGGCAACGCGTGTTTATCATTCCGTCAAAGGACGTGGTCATTGTACGGACCGGACTCGAGGAACAGTCGGACGAGCAGTTCAATACCTTGATTTCCGATATCCTAAAAACCATTGAATAGGCCGTTTTTCTCTAAATAATTGTACGATTTTTCAACCGGACTACAAGATTCCATTGGTTGACCACAATTTTGCCTTGGGAGACAACAATAGTTTCCAATAAACCGCCTTCCTAGCTACTTTTACAGTGTTAATAAAACGAATAAATTTTTTTCATTTTCATATAGTGTTCTCGTAAAAGAGTCCGGTCTTCGCTGATTGGGCTCTTTTTAGTTTTTAACAGTCCCCAAACAGATTATGCCCTCAATTAAGGCAACCAATTGTTCTTCCCAAAGTTGGGCTTTCTTTTTTCCAAAAAGGCATTACGGCCTTCCTTGGCTTCCTCGGTCATATAGGCCAAGCGGGTAGCTTCCCCGGCAAATACCTGTTGTCCTACCATGCCATCATCCGTAAGGTTCATGGCAAATTTGAGCATTTTGATTGAGGTGGGGGATTTCTGTAAAATCTCCTGCGCCCATTCATAAGCTGTATCCTCCAATTCTGAATGGGTAACCACGGCATTGACCATGCCCATTTCAAAAGCCTCCTGTGCGGAATAGTTCCTTCCTAAAAAGAAAATCTCACGGGCCTTTTTTTGACCTACCATCTTGGCCAAATAAGCGGAACCATATCCGGCATCAAAACTGGTAACATCTGCATCGGTCTGTTTAAAAATAGCGTGTTCCTTACTGGCCAAGGTCATATCACAGACCACATGCAGGCTATGTCCGCCGCCCACGGCCCAACCTGGAACTACCGCAATGACAACTTTTGGCATAAACCGGATCATACGCTGTACTTCCAGAATGTTGAGTCGGTGTTGCCCATCGGCACCCACATAGCCCTTCTCTCCCCTTGCCTTTTGGTCTCCCCCGCTGCAAAAGGACCAAATACCATCCTTAGTAGAAGGCCCCTCCGCAGAAAGTAGTACTACGCCAATTGAAGTGTCTTCTTGGGCATCATAAAAAGCCTTTATCAATTCACTGGTTGTATGGGGCCTGAAGGCATTACGAACATTGGGTCGGTTGAAGGCAATTCGGGCGACCCCGTTACTTTTTTTATAGGTAATATCCTCAAATTCCAAGGCGGTTTTCCATTCAGCTACTTGCATTTCAAAACAATTTAATTTAAAGTCAAAGATAGATGTTCCTAAGGAAGTCTGCCAAATGGAAATGAAATGAGTTAGTATCCGTACCATTTATATTCATAGAAATCTAATAATAGCCTTAAATTAGGTGTATCATAGAAAATTGTCAATGAAGAAAACGGTCTCCAGAATTATAACATCGGTACGTCAGTTTTTATCTGAAAAATTTCATTCGGAAGATTCCCGTTTGCCCTACTTTATTACCGTAATCATTGCCTTGGTACTCGTGGTAGGGGGCATTAACCTTTTCATAGAACTTACGGAAACCCTAAAAACGGACACTCTTGCCCGATACGATGCCACCATCACGGATTATATCATTTCATTCAGAAATCCATCCTTAACAGCTTTTTTTAAGTTCGTAACCGATATAGGGGATGTAACGGGATACCTAATCGTTTTAGTACTTTTTGTAATACTATCCTGGCGCATTATTAAAAGTTGGAAATACGTGCTTCAGTCGGTGGTGGTACTCGTGCTTGCCACCCTTTCAAATATGGCCCTAAAACGATTTGTGGACCGTGCCAGGCCGGGCATAGAACATTTGGTCACCGTTGAGACCTTGAGCTATCCAAGCGGTCATGCCATGGGGGCCATGGCCTTTTTTGGGTTTTTAATTTACCTCATATCCAAATTAAGAATCCATAGAGGGCTACGGTATGCTATAATGCTCCTTTTTGCCTTGTTGATCTTGAGTATAGGGATCAGTAGGATTTATCTCGGAGTCCATTTTCCGTCGGATGTTGCGGGAGGTTTTATTGCGGGATTTATTTGGGTAGTCTTCTGTATTCTTATTTTTGATGTCATCCAGATTTTTAGAAGGGACCCAGAGGTTTAATATACTTGTTTTTTATACTGATCTACCCAGGTAAATAATTTAGCATGCTGGACAAACTTATATCGATTAGAAAGGAACTTCATAAATTCCCAGAATTATCCGGAAATGAGTCGCAAACTGCGGAAAGAATCAAGGCATTTATATCGCAAAACAGCCGACCCACTCGAATTTTAGAAGGTTTAGGAGGAAACGGTCTGGCAGTGGTATATGAGTTTTCTTCGGATGGTCCTGTTATTGCCATTCGATGCGAATTGGACGCTCTGCCCATTGAGGAAAAAAATCAATTTAATCATCGTTCTAAAAATCATGGGATATCCCACAAATGCGGACACGACGGCCACATGGCCATTGTAGCCGGATTGGCCCTATGGGTAGCGGAACCGCACTTTAAAGAGGGAACAATTGTGTTGCTCTTCCAACCTGCCGAGGAGACAGGAAAAGGTGCTTCCCAAATTTTAGCGGATACCAGGTTCCAAACTTTGAATGTTGAGTATGTTTTTGCCTTGCACAATATTCCCGGATATCCCTTACATTCCGTACTTGTTCCCAAAAAGGGATTTTCGGCTGAGGTTCTAAGTTTCGCCTTGTACCTAAAAGGGAAAGAATCCCATGCCTCAGAACCTGAGAATGGCATAAATCCCGCATATGTCTTGGCCGAAGCAATTCACAGTTTTGATGCCATAAACGTTAAAGACCCTACTGACACCAATTATAAAATACTGACCCCCATTTACATGCAAATGGGTGAAAAGTCCTATGGCATATCCCCTGCACTTGGGGAGCTTCATTACACGGTACGGACCTGGCATCCTGAAACGATGAAGACCTTGAAGAAAGAAATAGAAAACATTGCATCCCACATGAGTCAATCGCATTCCATCAAATCTACATTGGACTGGTTTGAACACTTTCCCGCAAGTTTAAATGATTCCCAAGGCGTTGATTTGGTGACCAAAGTCGCCCGTAAAAACAATTTTAATGTTATTGAAAAATCGATACCGTTTTCGTTTGGGGAGGATTTTGGCTGGTTTTCGAAAAAATATAAGGCTACGATGTTCGGTATTGGAGCTGGAGAAAATACCCCTTCACTACACCATGCCGACTATGATTTTCCCGATGCGCTGATTTCAACAGGAATGGCAATGTTCAAATCCATAATCCTTGAAGTACTAAAAAATTAAATTTACTCTTTCCTATTTTTCTCCTCGATCCATTTGGACAGATATTTGGTGCTTTGCAAGGTATGGTGCTCCAAAATTCGGCCCATGATATTTTGGGCTCGGTGGGTTTCCAAATCCCCCATAATCTCTTTTATCCTATCCATAAAAAGCATTTCCAAACGAGGTTTGTGGTACAGTTTATTGATAATATTTATGCCATTGTCCTGTGCCTTTTGCCAACATGTTTTATTAGTATAAAGTTCAATGGCCTTATCTATAAAATCGTCTTGGGAATAAGTAATAAAACCATTCCAGTTCATTTCTCCGTGCATCCCTTCAGCCCCAATCCCCGTGGTGATGCTTGGTGTACCGTTCAACATGGCATCCATCAATTTCCCCTTGATACCCGCACCAAATCTCAGCGGGGCCAGACAAACCTTTGCCATTTTCATTACTTCGGAAACGCTACGGGCACGTCCACGTACATAAAATCCTTTTTTGGGATTATGCAGCTTATTGACCGCATCGGGCAGATAGGCCCCATAAATGTAGCATTTGGCATCCGATATTCGGGCGTGGATATTTGGCCAGATTTCTTGCTCCAAATGTTTTATAGCATCCACATTGGGCGCATGCAATCCACCGCCGATAAAAAGAAAATCCATTCGTGCCTCAAATTCCGGCCAATCGTTCTGTTGTGAAATGGCAGTGTACATAAACGGAAGATGCCATAAAAGTGATGTATCAAGCCTCACCGCCCGTTGCAAAAGTTCCATTTCAAAACTTGAAATGATTAAGGTAAGGTCGCTTCGCAAAATACTGGCCAATTCCCTTTTGGTCCTATCGTATTGCAACCAATGCGCTTCGGTAAAGGGTATGCCCTTTTTAAAACAGTTCTCCCTTGCGTGCCGCAATGAATGTAAATCCTCGGAATCCAAAATCCGCAAGGCGTGCGGACAATGCTCCGCCACGCGCCACCCAAACTGTTCCTCGGTCAGAAATCGGTCGAACAGAACGATATCGGGCTGGAGGTTTTCTATAAAGGAATCAAAGGAAGCATCGTTCAGTTTTATGGAATGTGTTGCAATTCCCATGGCTTCCAAATCTTGGGAATGTTCCGTATTTGAGGCAGTGGAAACAAAAGTAGTCTCAAATTCATACTTTTTAAATATTTCGAGTAATTGAACCATCCGTACGCCCGCAGCGGTAGCCGTAGGCTCGGGCCATGTAAGACCAATAACCAAAAGTCTTTTGGATTTCATTTCCATGCAATATATAGGAAGTATTTATTTCAATGGATTGTACCCAATATCGTCCACAACCACCACACCTTTGGGACTTTGGTCAAAAACAAACCGAATGTGTTTTACTGCGGTAGGGTCGAAATCCGATGCATTTTTTCCAAACTTGGAAATCGGGATATGGAAGGTCTGCAATTGCACTTCCCAAGGGTCACCAATCATATCCTTATCCAAAAACTCGAACTTGGTGAATTTCGATTTTAGCGGTGGAATGATATTTTTGACATCGCTTATTTTAATGGTAGCGGTACGGCCCAAACTATCCTCCAACACCAGACTGAAATCATATTCCAAATTTGTGTCATCATTTTTATCTCCTCCCTCAACGGTTTCTTTGGATTCCGATTTCAACCACTTGGGGTCACCACTGCCTATGGATAACTGTACACTTTGTACAGAATCCCTCCAAAACAGGTTGTCCGAATTTATTTGGTAGGTCGGTTTTGTATCGGTAGATATACTATCCGTCATATTCCACCCCAAAATGACTGCATTGTTGTCCTGTTGCCCCTTGTCGCGCGTCGTTAGGCCTTGCTCCTTCCAAAGATTCAAGTAGTGCCCTGTTATTGAAATGCTATCCGATACGGTCGTAATATCAATGTCCTCTTCAAAACCTACCAGCATCACAAAATCCGACCCTTCAAAATGGGTCATTACATATTCATCTGGCAACCAATCCTTGGCGAATGCCGAGTTTTTAAAAATGGGCAGGTAGGTGTCGTTCCCCTTTAGGACGGACTCCGCAAAAGCACTAATGTATACTTGGGCCACCTGCTGCTGTTCTTCAGCCATCAAAAGTGGTTTTAGGTTCAACAACCATTTCATGGGTGCACCAAAATCAGATTTTCCCCATGTGGAATTGAACTGCCCGTGATTGGCATGATGGACATATACCCCAGCTTTAAACCGACTCACGGAATCCGTAAACTGTAATCTCCGATACGGCCGGAGACCCCAAAAACTGGCTTCATCCGAATCATAGGACCCTTGCAGGCTCAAATAGTTGACATCCTTTAAAACTATCTTACGATCATACCTATAGTCCGTAGGCGCAATGGATACAATGCCCTTGATGTTGAAATTAAAATCGAAGGGGACCTTGGCATTGTCCGGAAAAACGGGGAGTCGGTTATAACCCCCTGCTATGGTTACGGCCTCCCCACCTCTGGAGTGTCCCATGAGCATGATATTTTCCATATCGACCTTTCCTGAAAGTTCGTGCGCCGAATCATTGTTCCACTGTTGCCATTGTTCCAAATGCTTCAACAGGAGCCAGGCCCTAACGGGCATTTCCTTACCCCTAAAATCGCCGGACCAATGCCCGTTGACAAAGTTCTCATCGATAGAGACGGTAATTATGCCCCTACTGGCCAACAGGTTCCCTAAATAGCCATAGCCATCGTCTGAATAATCAATCATGCTATGATTTCCATGAACAACAAGCGCAAGCGGAAAAGGTCCGTCGCCCTGCGGCATGTAGACCCTTCCATTCAAGGGGAACTCGGTTACCCCGAATCCCCAGAATTGCTCCCGCCATTTTTTCTTTTTCCCCGTCCATTCAGGCAATAATAGTGATGCATCCACGGTTGGGGTAATAAACCGAACATCTTGTGCATATTCGGTTCTTTTTTTATCCGAACCACTGCCATAAGTAAAGGCATCTACCTGGAAATTACCTTGGGATGCCGGATTTTCAACACCAATTTCCTTTAAGGTTTGATACCCTTTTCCCATGGAAAATTTTGGAAAATCATTTTGATAGGGTTCCGACCCAGGATTCGCCAGTAAATAAATCCCATAACCCAAACCGATGCAAACAAAGGACAGCGTCAAAAACGAAAACAAGGATTTCGTACGTAAAAACCACCACAGACAAACGATTACGAGCAATGCGGTACCAGCCAAGGCATAATACAGGACATCCGGCCAACCAAACCCGAAGATTTTTAGGGCAACCAAGGTGGAAACTCCGCTCAAAACGACCAAAATATAAATGGCGTCAATTCCTTTGAAAACAAACTGGATCAATTTGAACAATAAGTAAAAGAGTATCTGTACCAAGATTCCACTAAAAATGGCAAGAAGCATCATCAATATGGGCGGAAGACCTGTTAAGAAATGGTAGCCATAAATCCCAGTAAGAATTATAGTTGGGATAAAAGTGAGGAGAAGCTGACGGTTTTTCATTCGAACTGGTTGGAGTTTCTTTACACCCTTAAATTAACCAACTCCCTTCAATTATGAACTGTTTTGGTCAATTTTTAGGGATACCTCAAATTTTTGGACTTTTTACAACAACATATCAAGAATTTCTAGCTGAAAAACCTAGAAACACACCAGGTTCGTTTAGAAAGCCTAAACTTTGACAAATTAGGAAATATGCCCATTTACCAACCAAAGGAAAGCCGAGAGAAATGCAGTAATTAATGGGATTACATTTTGGCGGCGAACATCTTGGATATTTTTGACCGAAGCTTGCGTTCGTAGTCTTCCTCCAACCACTCTTTGTAATTCTTGGTATTGTTCATAATGCAATAGGAATATTGCCGCACCCGATACCGGATTTCCTCCTTCAATTTTTTGGCAAGGATACGGGCATCAAAAACGTCCTCCGCATTTTCAACACAGATTTTGGCATGCTGCTCTATACTTTTTTCCAGGACCAATTTGGATTTTTCGCCATTGGCAAAACTCTTCTTGTATTCTTCCTTAATGTCGAATTCGATATTTTCGGACTTTGCAAATTCGTCCCTAAGTTCCTGTGGCATTTCATAAACGAACTCCCGCTCGATTTCCTCATCGTTTTTGATGTTCTCCAGAAAGAAATCAGGGAAATGAAAAATTTCCTGCCAATCTATCTTGGCGTCCCACATACCAAAACGGGCAATATTGTTACCCATATCTATCACATTGAACTCTTCCTTATGGGGCAAATATCTGGAGCCCCTACCGATCATTTGAAAATAAAGGGTCAACGAGCGGGTTGCCCTATTCAAAATGATGGTCTCAACGGATGGCTCATCGAAACCCGTGGTAAGAATACTCACGGAGGTCAATATGGCATCTGGGGTTTCCCGGAACCATTTAAGGATTTCCCTCCGCTCCGAAGCATTGTTTTTATTGTCTAAATGCCTGATGTTATAACCGGCCTTTTTAAAGAGATCGTACACATATCTGGACGTGTTGATGCCATTGTTAAAAATCAGAGTTTTGGTCCCTTTTGCGATTTCTTGGTAGGCATTCATCAATTTGCCCAGCATACTATGGTTGCCATAAAGCTCGTCCGAGGACTTTACGGTATAATCCCCATTAATACCC
The DNA here is from genome assembly GCF_003933245.1 of Maribacter algicola. Classification (NCBI taxonomy): domain Bacteria; kingdom Pseudomonadati; phylum Bacteroidota; class Flavobacteriia; order Flavobacteriales; family Flavobacteriaceae; genus Maribacter; species Maribacter algicola. Next base: position 476,872 of record NZ_QUSX01000002.1, on the reverse strand, counting down.
AACTTCAAGCTTTGGAGGCTTACGTCATAATTGAACATATTGGCCTTGGCCAAAAACTTCTTCCCAATCAGGGATTCTATGGACTCCCCTATGATCAACTTTTTGTAGTTATCCTTCATGGGAAGCTTAATATTGGAGCTCAAAGGGGTGGCGGTTACACCAAGAATTACGGATTTATCAAAGTATTTAAATAGTTTTCTAAAGGAATTGTAATGGGCCTCATCAATGATGACCAGCCCTATATTATTGATTTCTACCTTATCCTCCTGTAACCGGTTGTTCAAGGTCTCGACCATCGCTACAAAACACTTGAAATCGTCCTGGTCCCTTAATTCCTTTACATCGCTATTGATGATTTTATTGTTTACACCAAAACCGCCCAACATTTTGGAAGTTTGGTGGCTAAGTTCTATGCGATGCGTAAGCACAACGACCTTTTTCCCTGTTTTTTCTATGTACCTTCTTGCTATTTCGGAAAAAATGACGGTCTTTCCACCACCGGTTGGCAACTGGTATAAGAGATTGGAATTATCTGGATTATCCTCAAGATATTCGAATATTTTCTTAAGGTCTTCCTCCTGATAACCGTACAATGTTTTTTCAGTTGTGTCTTTTGTGGATTTCAAAAAGGCAAGAAAATTTTAGTTAGGTTAAAATTTCGAAACCTTAAAATTAGAGGATTTTTATCGGTAATTAAAATATAAATTCCGCAGGGGCCTGTATTCCATAAAGAATTTATGAACTATACATGTTAATAGCCTTTCTTTATATTTACAGTGTTTAGAAGTTCCTTTCCTTTTCTAAGTCGGTCATAATTTTCCAGAATTTGGGGGACTACGGAATCGGTATCGGATACACTTGCATAATGTGGGGTCATAAATATTTTAGGGTGTGTCCAAAAAGGATGTTCCTTGGGCAATGGTTCTTGGTGGTATACATCCAGACAGGCACCGGACAGATGTTCCCTGTCCAAAGCTTCCAGCAGATCGCGGTCTACTACATGTCCGCCCCTGGCCACATTGATGACATAGGCATCCTTTGGTAATTTTGAAAACACATCCTTGTTGAGGATTCCTTCCGTTTCTGGGGTCAAGGGCAAAAGACAGACCAGTATTTCCGTCATCGAAAGAAAGGCTTCCAGTTCACTTTTCCCCGCGAACGTTTCCACATTTTTCAATTTCTTTTTGCTTCTGGACCATCCCTGAACGGTAAACCCAAATTTTACTAAATCATTTGCCGTCAATGCACCCAATTCCCCAAGGCCCATGATTCCCACCCTTACATCCTTAATCCTTCTGTAAATCCTGGGGTTCCATTCGCTCGCTACCTGTTGCAGTTTGTATGTATTGAAATTTTTCAACTCAGCAAGGATTACGGCCAGTACATGTTCAGACATGTCGCTGGCCAAATACGGGTCTACTACCCTGGTAATGGGAACAGTGGACGGAGCCAGCGCATCCTCGAAAATATAATCCACTCCGGCCCCAGCAGAGGCAATGCATTTTAAATTGGGATATGGGGCCAAACTTCCTTGGGGGTGTTTCCAAATTAGGGCCATGGTAATTTTTTCCTTAGGATGGTCTTCCAGATAACTATACACTTCGATCGATGGATTTCTTTCCTTCAGGGCCTTTTTCCAAGCCTCAATTTTTGCGTCCTGTCTAATGATTACTATCGCCATAATGTTTTGATTTAGTCCAATATATCCAAGGCCTTTGAAAATTCTTCCCCATAAAGCCAATTCTTGGACTGTGTATGATTATAAATCGTAATGATTCGCTCCTTAAATTCCTCCAAAATACCATGTTGGGAAATAAAAGTAGTCATCTCCGAAAAAGAATTCAGCATACTTTTATAAAAGGCATCCGGAACGTTCCGCTCCATTGAAAATGTTTGCGCAATTTCTAGGTTATAGCACATAAGGTCCGCTACCATGGCACTGTCCACGCCCAGTTTGATAAAATGTTTGATATACTTTTGGGCGACCGACCTCCTAGCCTTGGGACGTTTTCTTTTGACAGGAAAATACTCGTTGGAAATTTTGGTCTTGGCCTCCTGTATCAATTTGTCCTCCTTAGGGTTAAAGGCGAAATCATAGTAGGTCTTTACAGACGGAAACTTGTCATACAGTTCCATAATCTGCTCCTCAAGCTCCTTTTTCTTTAATCCGGACAAATACGTTTTCAACGCCCTTTTGCTCATAATAGGTCAATTACATCAAAAATAAGCTTTGTTGGAACAACGACCTAAATCCTTGATAATTTACGGTATAGCTAACAAATTTTTGAAAACATTATAGGTTTCCCTTTGGAAAAGACGTAATAAAAATGTATTATGAGAACTTGGACAAACATTAAATAAATAAATACACACATACATGAGGCAACTAAAGATTATCAAGCAGGTAACCAATCGCGAATCAAAATCATTGGACAAATACTTGCAGGATATCAGTAAGATTGATCTAATAACAGCAAACGAAGAAGTAGAACTGGCCCAAAGAATACGCGAAGGCGATCAAGTGGCCTTGGAAAAATTGACGACCGCGAACCTACGTTTTGTGGTATCCGTAGCAAAACAATATCAGAACCAAGGTTTAAAATTGCCCGATTTGATCAATGAAGGAAACTTAGGATTGGTTAAAGCGGCAAAGCGATTTGACGAAACCCGTGGGTTCAAATTTATTTCCTATGCCGTTTGGTGGATCAGACAATCAATTCTACAGGCCTTGGCAGAACAGTCCAGGGTGGTTAGATTGCCTTTGAACAAAATAGGTTCCATCAATAAGATAAAAAAGACATTTTCCTATTTGGAACAGACGCATGAACGTCCACCATCCGCGGAGGAAATCGCCAAAGAACTCGAGATGACCGTAACGGAGGTCAAACAATCCTTGAAGAATTCAGGAAGACATGTATCCATGGATGCCCCGTTACGTGAAGGTGAGGATTCAAACCTGTATGACGTGCTAAGGTCAGGGGAATCCCCAAGACCTGACAACCATTTATTACAACAATCCTTAAATACGGAAATCAATAGGGCCTTGGAAACCCTTTCCCCCAGGGAGGCGGACGTAGTTAAACTCTATTACGGTATTGGCGACCAACAATCCATGACCCTTGCTGAGATTGGTCATACGTTTGATCTGACTAGGGAACGCGTACGACAGATCAGGGAAAAAGCGATCAGAAAATTACGTCATAATTCAAGAAGCAAACTTTTAAAGACCTATCTGGGATAAATCATCAAAATACCCTCATGGCCAATGGACCAAGGGAAAAGAACCCATCGTATGCCTACGTAATGTTGTTACGACCCTTTGGTTGTGTATTATAGTTTGCGCTTGATTTATAACAATAAAAAAACGCCCTCAAAAAATGAAGGCGTTTTTTTAATAGTACACAATATACACTAAGAATATGTTAGCTTGTTGATGTTAGAGTCTACAAGAATATTGTTCAAACTTTCAATAAAATTATGATAGGACGCGTTGTCGTTGCCTTGATTTGCCATACTGTTTAATTTTAAGGTTAAGGGGCTTTCAATTACATATAATCCAATTCCGCTAATTCATTTAGGCTAAGAATTTCATTTAGTTCCTGAAGAAAAACCAAGTATTCTTCACCGTAGGTATCGTAAAGCATGTTTGGGGATTTTTAGGTTTATAATTTCGATTTGGTTACTCTTTAAGTATGGTCTAAAAGTAGCTGCTACTTGCTTTTTTGACAATTAATTGTGGTAAACCCGTCCATTTATGTTGTAAAAAATACAGTTATTATAGGTCTGATGTTTTTATGTTGTCGCAAACCCCCATTCTACTTGGGCTGGAACACATTCCGTTCGTCGATTATTTATAATGGTTCAACGGAATTTCACCTGATATGCGATTCCTGCGGTAACCGATACAAAGAAACTTCCGGAGCTAAAGGCCAATTCTTGTCGGTTTACCCCCAGATTGGCCTTGTATTGATTATTACCCTTTTTATTGGTAAACTGATATTCCAATCGTAGCCTTTGTGATTCCAGATACAACAAGGTTTCCGCCAATAACTGTCCGTTGACGATGAATTGGTTCAATTCCGTATCGAAGCCATATACTAGGTTTACGCCCCAATAATTGTTTCCATCCTTCAAGTATTTACGAACCAACAGATTTCCGGAAATACCAAGGCCCTTTCTGGCGTCCGGCACCATATAAGGTCTAAGGACGGCATAATAATTCCCCCGATACAGTCCAAAGGTTCCCGTAAGGATAGTGGCGGCATCCTGTTCAAAAACCAAATGCCGGAAACCCAAAGAAGCTTCCATGGCCTTAGGCAACTCTTTTACCAACTCCCCTCCCATTCTGTGTTTCGGAAAAATAGGGTCCCCGGAATATCCATAGTTCAAATAGCCACTCAAGGATTTTGAAAATCTAGGATAGGCATCCACTTCTGCCTGTACTCCATTGATGTTAAATCTACGATTATAATTAAGCCTTGGTATAAGAACCCCCCATTTCGTCTTTTTTTGATATTCCAAGCCGCCGTAGTACATTGGGTCCAATTCCCTGTCAAAGACCTCGGCTTCTGTATAGACAGTGAAAGCTTGGGTACTTTCATCTTCCAGTTTTGTGTCCTTTAGCCTATTCTGTAAAAGTTGTTGGTCCTCTATTTGTTGCACGATGTCCTGGTTGAGTACTGCCAGTTCTTGGTTTTCTGGCAAATACATCAAGGCTTTGTTTGCCAGGCCCAAGGCGATAAGGTAGTTTTTGGCATACTGTTCGTTCTTTATGGAACCGATCCAAGCCTCTGAATTTTTTCGTTCCTTACTAGTAACCCTGTTGAATTCCAATCTGGCAGCATCGTATTCTTCATCCCAACTGTAGGTTTTTGCCAACAAGTTTCGAACATCCGTATAATCCGGATATTTGTCAAGGATCCTTTTTAGGGTATCCCTAGCCGATGCCCTATTGCCCGCAAAGGCCAAATCCCTGGCCTTAAAGAAGGACGCATCCGGATCGCCGGAATAGCTGGTTTCCTGCCCTATGGAATGAAGGGTAATCAATACTAGAAATATTAGAAGAAGCCTTTTTATCATTTTCTTTTAGAAACTTGTTCTACGGTTTTTTGCTGCATGGTCTGGGCTCCTTCCTCTTCTTCCTTATTGACGATCAGTGCAATGGACCTTTTGAATTTTTCGTCCAAAATTTTATCCTGTACTCCATTTTTCCGCGATAATCGTTGAATTTCATATGTACCGCCATTTTGCCCGGACCAGAAATAAGCATCCATTAGCGCACAATAGGCATCCCCGTACTTGGGATACTTTTTAATAACCCGGTTCAGTATTTCTATGGCCTTATCATAGTCCCCTTTCCATGCATGTATTCTTCCAACAAGAATTTCAGTATCCGCGTGCCTGGGAATTTCGCTCAGAATATATTCACACAACAAAAGCGCCCTACCATAATCCTTTTGGAACGCCAAGTGCTTTGCGTTTGAATAGGCATTGTCAAAATCCTTTCCGTTAAAAACACTTTCAATCCAAATCATTTCCTCCTTTGAAAATTTGGGCTTTCTATCTTCGATCAGCGACAATGATCGTGGTATTATCCTATTCTTTGTGGTCACATAGCGATTGATGGATTTAAAGTTTTCAAACTTTTGTTCGATGGCTTCCACAACGGTCGTATTCCCATCCTTCAATTCCCTTAGGATTAAATTTTGGTCCAATTGGTAGATATCGCCATCGGAATAGAAAAAATCGTCCACGATGAAATCATGCATTTTATAGGCACTCCTCAATAAAGGTATCTGTCTATCGCCCTTCTTGGCGAACTGTTTCACCAGATCGTCTCCTAGGAAACCCAATTGACCCGGAACCTTAATGGGTCTATTTGCAGAAAGTAAAGCGAGCAGGCTGGGCGCTATATCTGCATGGGAAGCCACTTTTTCCATCTCGCCGGGGGATTTCAATAAGGGACTGAAAATCAATAAAGGAACCCGATATTTGGCCAAAGGGTTATCCTGTGAAATTTCAGAAAGCTGGTGGCTTCCCGTTATTATATAGATGGTATTGGAAAAATGTGAAGACGAACGCTCCATTTCCATGAATTCAGCCAAAACTTCATCGGCATATACAAAACTGGAAAATAATGCTTCATTGCGTCTTACAAATCTTTGGGCCGAACCATTCAAATTGGATTTTTCCGCTATTTGGACTACCCTATCCCTGTATTTGTCAATATTGGGTATGTGGAAGGGGGCTTTGGTGCTCAAGGTCATAAATACATCGAGCTTTGGTCCATGGAACTTCTTTGCATTTTTTTGGAAATTGGAAAACAAGGCCCCATCAGGGTATCCTAGGGTAATACCTGCCGCGTCCTCCTCTTGTAGCCTGAATTCATTTCCGAAGTTGTTTCGGTCAAAAATCAGGTCCACTTTTTCCTCTTCCAAAAACCGATCCATATTGAACAATGCAGTATTTCCCCCATAACTAAAACTTGTTGCATAGCCATTGTCCTTTAAAACACTGTACAAGGTGTTTCTAAATGTGAAATCTGGAAGCGTCGTAAATCCGGATTCCCCAAAGGGTAAAGAACCAATGACCGTTGGAAAGGAGGCATGACTTTCACCTGTATTGCTCAAAAAATTCCTCCAGCTCAAAGACCGTAATTTCAATCCCTGTAAATGAGGCATAAAATCCGTGAAGCATCCGTTTACGAAATCATTTCCCAAACCGTCTATCAGAATAATCTTAATATGTGGTAAGGAATCCATCGTTCGAAAATAGGCGGAGAGTCCTGTTTCCTTTTTAAATGGCCTTAACAACGGATATTCCTCCGCACCTTCGTAACTTTCCCATTGCAGGAGGCGCTCGGTCAGGTGTTCTGCCAAATACTGGGTCTTGTTTTCGTTGACCGGCTTTTTATCCGAATATAAGGTGGCAAGGAAAATACTGAAAAACACTATTGTAAGCGGATACATTCTACTGATAACCGTATACAGGGAGGCAATGTATTTGTAACAAATAAAACAGACGCCCCCCGTAATGAGGGATGCCATGGAAGCCTGCAATAGGGAAAAGCGTATTTCCTTAGTGCTGAACAATCCAAAAATATCCGAACCCAACGGTTCAAAATTCTGAATGTAATAGGTAATGAGAACGGCCTCCAGTACCAACAAAATGGGTATGGTAATTTTAACGGTCCTAAGACCAAGGCCCGGTCTTTTGTTCTCCAAGAGATTGAAAACGAAGGCCAAAAAAAGCGAAATGACCGAAGCAAACCCCAAATGGTGCAATAAGTACAGGAAGAAACTACTATTGAAAATACTGTCCAATACACCCATGGAATATAGCATGGTGTTTTGATAGATGGAAAGAACGGCCAAACCAACAAAGAAGGTAAGTACCACAGGAATAAAATCCCGCAGTTTACGCTCCTTGCTTTCGATATGTTCTTCCCTGTATTCCAACATGGTCAACTAGCTTTTGCAAATCCTTTTCGGACCTGAGATCCCCAACCCGACTTAATCTTGAACAATTTTTTATAATTACCCCGTACCGCAGACCATACCACCAATGGATGAAAGGTTACGGGTTCTACGATAGCACAAAACATCAAAATGAGGATGTCCTTTGTTTTCTTATACTCATTATAGGAATACACGTCCCATAGTATGGCGTAAAACGAAAACATAATTGAAAAAACGTAAACGGCCGCAGTAATGGCCAAAAAGAAATCCCAATTCAAAATGCCCAACCAATAAAAAAGGATAATGGTAAAAAAGCCGAAAAACTCCAGCAGCGGGGCCATCCATTCGTAAAAGAACCAATAGGGGTAACTGAGCATGCCCAACCTACCAAACTTAGGATTGAAGAACATGTCTTTATGCTTGAAAAGGGTCTCGAGGTTTCCCCTCGCCCATCTGTCTCTCTGATTGATCAGAATTTTTGGGTCCTCCGGCACTTCGGTCCAACATAAGGGGTCCGGGATATATTCCACCGTGTAAGGTATTTTGCGCTCATGCATATAGCGACGCATCTTAAATACGATTTCCATATCCTCTCCAACGGTATTGGTATCATACCCCCCTACTTCCAACGCGATTTCACGGTCAAAAAAACCAAAGGCCCCGGAGATGATCAACAAGCTGTCTATACGGCCCCATGCCATTCTACCTAAAATGAAGGAGCGCGTGTATTCCAACAATTGAAAACGGGCAAGCCAGTTGGTGGGCAAGCGAATTTCCTCCAATTGTCCCCCTTGGATGATACAGGAATTTGCCACACGGATAACACCGCCAACCGCAATTACCTGTTTTTCGGACCGTTGATAGAAAGACTTCACTACATGCAAAAGCGCATCCGGCAATAACAGACAGTCCACATCGATGCAGCCCACATATTGATTGGTGGAAAGGGCCATCCCCGTGTTCAATGCATCTGATTTTCCGCCGTTCTCCTTATCAATGACCGTTAATTTGGAAAAGGCCTTATGGGGGGATTTATAGATACCCCTAATAGGCTTGTTCTTCCAATCCGGGTCTATTTCCTGGTCAATTTTATAGAGATCGTAAGCCTCGATCATTTTTTGCAAGGTATCGTCCTTACTTCCATCGTTGACCACCATGACTTCGTAGTTTACATACCGCAAGGACATAAGCGAGCGTATATTTTCCACAATGGTAAGTCCTTCATTGTAAGCGGGCGCAATGATGGTAATGCTGGGGGCCAAGGGAGAGGCCATCAGCTTGGACATGTCCCCAAAACTATTTTTGTTCCTATAGTGAATAGAGTTTCTGGTGGACAAATAGCCCATGATGGAAAACATGGAGAACAGGACCACCGTAAACACGAAGAAAACGATGTTTATATACTCCATCAATATGTCCAGAAACCCGTTAGCCATTCTTTTTGTTATAAAATTTGGTGGACATAGTGCAAAGATGATCGAAGAGGGTATTCCTATCCCCGGGATTTGAAGGTCCTTTGTATTTTCTTTCCTCCGTTTTTTCTGTCGTCCCCGTTGGTTCAAAGTTCAATTTGAAGAAATCTGGGTCGTCCTTTTTTATGATTTCTTCAATGGAAATGGAAGCATTGTCATTGTGACTACCCAATGCCAAAGCAGCTTCCTCCAACCGGTTCTGTAGTGCATGAAGAACCTTTAGCGCGGTCTCCCTTATAAGCTTGTTTTTATCAGAAACAAGGGTATGGAGTAAAGGCAGTTCCTTGGCATCCCCCAATTGTGCAATTTCATTCAATAAAAATAATCTTGTCTCCAAATCACCTTTGTAAATCAATTCCTCAAAAACACTGTATTCCTTTTCGGGTTCTAAATTATTTGGTACATCCTGCTTTTTGTAAACGGTAACAAAATGGTCCAAAACACTTCCAATTCTCTCTAAAACAGCAGGGGAACTTTCGGTTTCCATTAAGGATTTCAGAAATGGAATTTCCCTTTCATCGCCCAGTTCCTCTATATTTTCGAGAAGTGCCATTGTCTCCAATTCCTTATGGAATTTTGGTTTGGGGATTATTGCGTCAAGGGATACCCTATTTTCGTTGAATTCCTGCTCCTCAAATTCCCCCTTTTGGTCCCCTGTTTGCTCTTGGAACAGAAGTTCGAAATCCACGGGCCAGTCTATATAATCCAATACTGCATCCTTTTGCCCCTCTACATGTTCCATGCTTTTTACTTCCGATAGGTTCAAATCCGAAAAATCGAGCAAATCCACTGGAAACGCTTCGGAGGTCGTAGCATCTTCCGGAGCAATTACCTCCTCATATTCAACATGTAGGGATAGGATGTCTACAGGCTTCTCCTTTTGAACGGCCACGACCGGCTCATATTCCACATCCAGCGTTGCGATATCCACGGTTCTTTCTTCCTCCATGGCCAACACCTCTTCAAATACCACAGGTATCGTTGCAATATTTCTTATTGGTTCCTTCTGGGGCTCTACAACGAATGGCAAAAAACTGTAATCAAAGTCCACCGGGGTTCTTTTAGGTTTCAATTCCTCAAAGATTACCTCTATTTCCGGTAAGGTCTTCCCATAGCCTTTGGTGGAGGTTGGCAACGTTTCTGTTTCCGGGTCGATTATCAATGGTAAAAATGCAATCTCTTCGTCGGTCAATTCCAAAGCATTGTTGGAATCCACGATATCGACTCCATCCAGTTCAATCGCTTCCTTCCAAGGCTCCAAACTTTGCTTTTCCAACGGATCTGCATCGGCCTCGAAAAATACACCCAATGCTGTATCTATCAATTCCTGATTGGGCTCCGAAGCGTTCATATTGGATTCCTGGTTATCCTTTTCTTCTTGGGATGCCTCCGTCACATCGGTTTTAACAACCTCTAGAGTGTTTTCCTCCGATGCTTTTGCCGGTTTCAGTTTGTCGGCTCCGCTTTCAATGTCCTTGGTTGGAAGAATAGCTTCCGGTTTTATGGTATTTATAGCCCTAACGGCCTTGTTCTTCACCATGAAACTATAGTTTTCTCCTTCTATATTTTCCAAAAATGAAAGGTCGGCCTCACTTCCAATTTCAGCTATGGCATCCAGAATATGCATCCGTATATCAGTACTATTTTTATCAAAAACCGATTTCAAAACGGGCAGTGCCTCTGTAATATTGAATTCCTTGATGCAGTGAATGGCCTCTCGCTTGATATAATTACTTTTATGGTTTACCAAAGTAATCAAGGAACTGTTGGCGTCATTTTGGTTGTAATGTTTTATAAGCCTTAGGGCAAAAAGCACTACATGGTTGTTTTTTGAGGTCAACCAAAGCCTAAATGGCGGCGCAATATAATCCTCCTGGTTTCTAACCACATCCAGAAGCTTCAATTGTTGCCATTCGGATATTTTGTATTTGGTATGGTCCAAAAAGAAAGTGATACCTTCTCTTTTAAGGCTTACCACCGCTATTTCGGCTTGTTTTCTTACCGTAGGACGCCTGTCATTGATAAAACGGGTAATGGGCTTGTAGGCCTCCTCCACGTGCATTTGGGTCAACTCGAAAATTCCCTTGGATATGATTTCCCAACGCCAACTTTTTAAATTTTTAAAGGCATCTTCATGTAATCCCAAATCCTGATAAATATGGAATAATTCCTTTCGCGTAGATCCGGAAACATCTTTTCGTAAATCCATCAGGATTTCAGTAAGTACCTTGCGGTCGAAGGCATGTTTGATCAGCTCCCGTACTTCAATTTTTAGCCCTATATAGTTTATCTTCTCGATCTTGTCCCCATTTTCGTCATAGAACAAAAACTCACTGACTATAGGCGAAAGTTCCTTTTTCTTCTCCCTTATTTTTTGGGCTTCCCTCGTAATCTTGTTCCTAAAGTAGAACACGGATATTAGGTATACCACGGCCAGCCCTATAAAAAAAGAGGACAAACCCCACAACAAATCCGTTGGGATTTTGGGGCTTGAAATCAAGGTCGTTATTTTATAGTTCTGGGGGACTATGACTATAGATTTATGTTTTTTTTAGTTCACGTGCCAACCGGACCATTAATTCCGATGGACTAAAGGGCTTCGAGATAAAATCGTTCGCACCTAATTCAAAGGCACTTAATACATTTTCTTCATTACCTGCAGAGGAAATAATGATTATTGGCGTATCCAGGGAAAGGTCCTTTCGTACATAATTGATCAATTCGATTCCAGAAAAATAGGGCATCATAATATCGCTCACGATGATATCGGGTCTATTGGTTTTTAAATACTCCTTAACCTCCTTGCCGTTGGAGGTATGGTGTACGCTATACCCACCCTTTTTAAGCCTAAACCCTAAAAGGGACGCCAGTAAATCATCGTCATCCGCCAATAATACGTTCATCATCAGTCTTCCTTTTGCGTTTTTAGTATGGAAAGGGATGTATCGATCTCCTTTTCATACTTAGGATACCGTATAAGGAATTCATCGAAGAGGGCACGAAGCTTTATTTCGTTGCCTTCCTCACTATACGTCTGCATATCCATCACAATACTCACCAGATTTTCCAGTTGCAGCATTTTGATACCTGCCTTTAATTTATGGGCCGCAAAGCCTATTTCCTTGAGGTTGTTCTGTTTGATATTGATTTTTACCGTACCTATAAACTCATATACATTTTGTTTGAACAAACGTATGAGTTCTTCCAGAACGCTGATTTCGCCACAACAATCTTCCAAAACTCCTAATAGGTCGACTGCGGCAGAAGCCTTTCCTGTAATTACGCTCCTACGCAACAGGTCCTTACTATTTTTTGAAAGAGCGGTTTGGTTTATGGCCTTTAAAAGCTTTTTCAGCAATTCGTCCAAGGTATAGGGTTTCAATAAAAAGTCATTGATACCGGAAGCAATGCATTTCTCTTCATCCGTCGCGGTATAATCCGCGCTTACGGCAATGATGGGCACTTGTTCCATATGCGCATCTCCTCTTATGATTTCGGTTATTTGAAAACCGTTTAGTCCGGGCATTTTCAGGTCCATCAAGATCAAATCGATTTGCTGGGTCCTCAATATCCCCAAACCGTTGTCCACATTGGAGGTTACGTAAACCCTGCAACCCCACTTGTCCAATTGTTCCTTGATTAGGTGCTGGTTCAAGGGATTGTCCTCGAAAACCAAAATTTTGGTACCGTTAAGCACTTCTTTTCCCTTAACGGCCGTAACCTTTCCGGAAGATTTTAGGGGAATGTTCTTGGAATTTCCCTTTCTATATGGGATGGTGAACTTGAAGGTTGATCCTTTACCCAAAAAGCTTTCTACGGATATTTCACCTCCCTGCCTTTCCACTAATTCCTTTACAATACAAAGTCCAAGGCCCGTGCCACCATATTTTTGATAAATATTCCCATTGGCCTGTTTAAAGCATTTGAATACATCACCAAGCTGCTCTTTGGACATGCCAATGCCAGAATCCTCCACTGAAAATTGCAGCTTGAAATCCTCTTGGTCCTGTTCCAAAAGAGTAATCCCTAACCGAATGAATCCCTTCTCCACAAATTTTATGGCGTTCCCCATTAGGTTTAGAAGTATTTGGGACAATCTTGAAGGGTCTCCCACCAAAATCCCTGGAACTTTAGCGTCTATTTTCAATTGCAAATCCACGTTCCGATCCACCAACAAGGTCTGGCACAGAAAAATAACATCGTTTATCAAGGCATGTAAATTGAAATCGACAGACATAAAATCCTCCATGCCCGAAGAGAGCTTTGAATATTCCAAAACTTCATTGATTATCTCCATTAAGTTCTGTGAGGCCATATATATGGCGTCTACTTTTTTGGATTGGCTTTCGTTGAGGCCGTCCTCTCGCAAGAGATTGGTGAAACCTATGATTCCGTTCAATGGAGTTCGTATTTCGTGGCTGATATGCGCAATGAACTTGTTATCCTTAGCGTGGGCCTCCGCTGCATTACCTTCCCCCTTAGAGTTATTGTTTTTTTTAATGATGGGAATGGGATCATTTGGATTTTGGATTTTTTCCTCCAATAGGTGAGAAAATGCCTTAAAGGAACTCTTCAACGAAGCGGCCTCATTTGCATTTAGCGATTCAAATGAAAAGCTGGAAAGGCTTGATTCCAAATGTTTTAATTGATTCAGTAAGTTTTCTGTTTGTACACCGTCCATGAATGGGTCGTAGATTTTAGGTCTTTCTTAGTTTTCAGAATCTAAAATTGACCCTTTCATGCCCTAACCACAATTAAATGTTTCCTAGGCTTCCTTTTTTGTTGTGAATGGCCTTTATTTGTAGGTATAAAATCTTACAAAATGAAGCGATACATTTATATTCTGGGCGTTTTGGCCGTAATGGCCTGTAAAGAGGAAAAACCAATGGCGGTGGAATCATTGGAAGAAAAAGCCATGAGAATCCATGAAAATGTCATTACGCTGGATACGCATGATGATATCAATGTGGCGAACTTTACGGACAGTATAAACTATACCCAACGCCTTAACACACAGATAAATCTGCCCAAAATGGAGGAAGGCGGCCTGGATGTTGCATGGTTGATCGTTTACACGGGCCAAGATACCTTAACGGCGGAAGGATATACCAAAGGAAAGGAGAACGCGATGGCCAAATTTGATGCCATCCATAGACTTTGCGAAGAGATAGCACCTGATAAAATAAATCTGGCACTGACATCTGAAGATGTAAGGCGTATCCATGCCGAAGGAAAAAAAGTGGCCATGATCGGGGTTGAGAATGCCTATCCCATGGGAGAGGATTTAACGGAATTTGAACGCTATCATGAACTTGGGGCCAGATACGTTTCATTGGCCCATAATGGACATAGTCAATTCAGCGATTCCAACACGGGCGAAGCTGATTCCATTTGGTTACATAATGGTTTAAGTGAATTAGGTAAAAGGGCTGTAAAAGAGATGAATAGACTTGGAATAATGGTGGACGTTTCCCATCCGTCCAAAGAAGCAATGAAGCAAATGATCGCCTTGTCCAAGGCCCCGATAATCGCATCCCATTCCTCGGCAAGGGCACTCTGCGATCACAGTCGAAATCTGGATGATGAACAGTTGATGCTGATGAAGGAAAACGGCGGGGTGGTGCAAACCGTTGCTTTCAGTTCCTATCTAAATACCGAAAAGCACGAGGCCCGGGCCGCTTATATGAAAGAAGTGTACGAGCAGATTGCCGACTCCCTAGGTATTGAATGGTACGAACGTTCTCAATTTAGAAGCCTTACGGACGAGCAAAGGGCCGTGTTTATGGAGAATTACCCCAAGGTCACCCAAATGGGACAAGAACTGGTCAAAAGTAGGAAGGATGCCCCTGAAGCTGTCAATGTTGCGGACTTTGTGGACCATATCGATTACATGGTGAAATTGATAGGTATAGACCACGTGGGTATTAGCTCCGATTTTGACGGCGGTGGCGGAATTGATGGGTGGTCCGATGCTTCGGAAACCTTCAATGTTACCTTGGAACTTGTAAAACGTGGATACACCGAAGAAGAAATCGCCAAACTCTGGAGCGGAAATCTCCTACGGGTACTGGACCAAGTACAGGCTGTCGCCAAGACCATGTCCTAATTTTTTAGGAAGTCTCCGAAGCTGCCAATCGGTCCTTAACGAATTCGATCTTTGTTTTACCATGAGGGGCGGGTTTTCCATCATCCCCAAGGTTTACCATGATTATATTGTCCACGGTGACAATGGTCTCGTGGTTCATCTTATTACGAACTTCACAGTTCAAGGTTAGCGAAGTTTTGCCAAACTTTACGACCTGTACGCCAATCTCAACGATGTCGCCCTGTTTGGCGGCGCTCATGAAATTGATTTCAGACATATATTTGGTGACTATCTTACTGTTTTCCAGTTGTATAATACTATATAGGGCGGCTTCCTCATCAATCCAGGCCAATACTTTTCCACCAAACAACGTTCCGTTGGAATTCAGGTCTTCCGGCTTTACCAATTTTCTAGTATGGAATCTCATATCGTATTGTTTTATAGGTCAAAATTATAACGAAAAAACAAAGAGATTATGACCCTAAACCATATTTAACAGAACGATTTATGAAGGTGTAAAATGTTGTGCCGCCGTTCTAAGTAATCATCAAAAAACCAGGTCGGATTTTAGCATAATCGCTGTTTTAAGCGCCATGCCATTACTTATTTTAACATACTATTGGCCTTGACCCTATTCCATAAGGCAATTTATCAGTACTTATACCGATTATAGGCAAATATGGGGCCTAGGTATTCTAAAGTTTTAAAAATCAACATTTAAAAGTATTGTTTATAACCCCGTTAAAAACTAATACCCCAACTTAAGTGCATGCAGACTTTAATCGCTACCTTTATAAAAACCGCACAAAATGAACGACAGGTCCCAAAAGTTGCTTCAGATTCGTCCCGAAATTCCTTCAGCAAAAATTCTCCCGAATATGAGCGATGAGGAACGTTTTCAAAACGAAACGTTACGCCCGGTAATCAAACTACAAAACGGTTTGTTGCTGGCTTCCTTTCAAAATTATATCGTGAAAGGCAAGAATTCCTTCTATACTCTAAGTTTGGAGAACAGGTTGAACTATGTAATCAATGCCATCCAAAAGGATATCAAATTCCGGAATTCTTTAAAAGGAATGATTATCGGTCAGTTTACCTTGGAGGAATACGAAGCCTATATCAAAAACTCATCGGCCCTGAACAAAAGAATGATGAATATGGTCATCAAAAGGCTTCAAGACCAGATCCAATATTTTGAGGACAAGGTACTAGTCTAACAAGGATTCCCCATTTAAATCGGTCGTCAGGATGTTGCTCATCAAATCAAAAAATGGACGGATGGCCATAAAGGATTCGTTGATGGTATCCAGAAAATTGGGCGAGAGTACCTCCTGATCGGTAAACTTTCTCATGAATATATACTGTTTCCTTCTGATAAGGTCTATGTTAGGATCTTCCTTGTCAAAACCCTTTGGCGCTGTTTTTAGCTCCTCGCCTTCCAGATTTCCCCATATTTTTTGAAAGTCGTGATTTTCCATTATGCTCCTGAATTCAATGGCATCTACCTCGAACTCTTTTCGTATCCTATGCAAATCCTCCTTTTCAGGATTCCAAAACCCCGTGGCTATAAAGCTGCCCTCCGGTTGGATATGCACATAATAACCGCCCCTTCTTTCGGCGCCCATTCTGGTATAAGAGGCTGAGAAATTGAACTTATACGGTGTTTTGTCCTTTGAAAACCGGATATCCCTATAAATCCTGAACATCTTCATCCGCTCTATTTTGTCGTGCGTGTTCAGTTTTTCCATAACCTCCTGAAAAAACTTTTTGACCCCTACCTGTTGCTCTTTGAATCGCTTTTTGTTATCCTCGAACCAATCCCTATTGTTGTTCTTCTTCAGCTGGTTCAAAAAATCGAGGGTATTTTTAGTAATTACGGTTTGTGACATACGACTACAGTATTGTGATTTTAAGCTAAAGTTAACCATTTGCTGGAAAGACCTTTTGAATTAATGGTTAATTTTGAAAGATAAACCAAGTTGATGAGCCACCCATCCATCGTTGAGAAGATAAACCTTCATAAGAAGCAGCCCAATTTACGTTTTCGTCTGAAAAAGGATACCGAAACCTTTACGGACCTGCTGTTCTACACCTTGTTCGACATAGAAACCCCTGTATCGGAAAATTTGGACAAACTTGAGGCCCAATTCGATAATCTGGTCGATTTGGCCTGTTGGGAATGTCAAAAACCGTGCAAAAAAATTTGGGGCAATTACGTACAAAAGCTCCCGGCCATTCTAGAGAAATTGAATCTTGATGCGGAAGCCACCGTAAATTGTGATCCCGCTTCCCTATCCATTGAGGAGGTCTATATGGCCTACCCTGGCTTTTATGCGATTGCCATTTATAGGCTCGCCCATGAGCTATATACCATTGGTTTTCCCTTGGTACCCCGATTAATGACGGAATATGCCCATCGCCAAACCGGTGTGGATATCAATCCAGGGGCCCAAATTGGGGATTCCTTCCATATAGACCATGGTACGGGCGTCGTCATTGGTGAAACGGCCATTATCAAGAACCACGTAAAAATCTATCAGGGTGTGACCTTGGGCGGACTGTACGTTGCCAAACACTTGCAGCAGACCAAAAGACATCCCACCATTGAAGACAATGTGACCATCTATGCCAATGCCACCATTTTAGGGGGAAATACCGTTATAGGGGCCAATAGCATTATTGGCGGGAATGCCTGGTTAACGGCTTCTGTACCTCCCAATAGCACGGTGTACCATTCGCCTGAAATAAAAATAAAAACCCAGACCGATGTCTAATTCCATTATTGACCTTATAGGAAATACCCCGTTGGTGGAATCCCGGGTATTGAATACCAATCCCAACGTAAAACTGTACTTTAAAATGGAAGGCCATAATCCAGGTGGTAGCGTAAAGGACAGAGCGGCGTACAATATGATTAAAAGCGGACTGGATAGCGGCACCCTAAAACCTACGGATAAACTTATTGAAGCCACCAGTGGAAACACGGGCATTGCCCTGGCCATGATCGCAGGGGTATATGGGTTGGATATTGAACTGGTCATGCCCGAAAATTCCACCAAGGAACGCGTACAGACCATGCGCGCTTATGGGGCCAAAGTCACCCTCACTCCTTCCGATGTGGGTATTGAGGGTGCCCGTGATTATGCCGAAAACAAAGTAAAGGAAGAAGGATTCGTCATGATCAACCAATTTGCCAACGATGACAATTGGAAGGCGCATTACAAAACCACCGGACCCGAAATTTGGAAGGACACCCAAGGGAAAGTCACCCACTTTGTTTCTGCCATGGGCACTACGGGCACGATTATGGGAACTTCAACCTTCCTAAAAGAAAGGAACAAGGATGTTCAGATTGTAGGGGTACAACCTACGGACAATTCAAAAATCCCGGGAATACGCAAATGGCCCAAGGAATATTTGCCCAAAATATTCGATGCCTCCAAAGTGGATACGGTGATGGAAGTCAGTGAGGCCGAAGCGGTGGAAATGGCAAAACGATTGGCCAAGGAAGAGGGCATTTTTTCCGGTATGAGTTCTGGAGGGGCGGCTACGGTGGCACTTCGTTTGGCCGAGCAATTGGAAAACGGTGTTATCGTGTCCATCGTGTGCGATCGGGGAGACCGCTATCTTTCCTCGGATCTGTTCGATTGATCGGAAAATCCGCTACAGCCAATCCTTTCGTTTGAAATAGACCATCATCCCGATGAAAAGCAGGACCATCACGGCCCAAACTACATAATACCCATATTTATATTGGAGTTCCGGCATATGTTCGAAATTCATACCATAGATGCCCGCAATAAAGGTCAGTGGAATGAAAATGGACGCCATAATGGTCAAAACCTTCATCACCTCGTTCATTTTATTGCTCATGTTACTCATGTACATTTCCATAAGGCTCATACTCATCTCCCTGTAGATCTGTAGTGTTTCGTTTATTTCCAGGGAGTGGTCCAAAGCGTCCCGTAGAAATAATTTGGTATCGTGTTTGATCAGGGGGCTTTCAGAATCGATGAGCCTGCTCACCAACTCCTTTACGGGGAAGATCCAGCGTCGTATTTTCAATACCTCTTTCTTTAACAGTTGTATCTGGTGGGCCACCTCCGGTTTTGGGTCGGCATAGACTTCATCCTCCAAGAGTTCAATACGGTGATTAATTTGCTCCAGAACCAAAAAATAATTGTCGATAATGGCATCCAAGAGTGCGAAGAACAAATAATCTGCACCTCGACTCCGTATACGTCCGGATTTTGAGTTTATTCTATTCCGCACCCCGTTGAAAACATCATCCTTGACTTCCTGAAACACCAGCACGGAGTTCGCCATAAGCACCATGGCCATGTGTTCCGGAACAATTTCATCGTTTTCGTTCAAATAGAGCATTTTAAAAACCCCAAAAATATAACCATCATATTCGTCGATTTTTGCACGTTGGTCCGTATCCACGGCATCCTCCAAAAGGAGGTTGTTCAAGGCGAAACCCTGCCCCAATTCCTCTATAAAACGTACATCCGTAATGCCAATAACATTGATCCAAGATGTTCGTGGGTCCTTTTGATATTGGAGGATATCTTCCAATCGT
Source organism: Maribacter algicola (assembly GCF_003933245.1). Taxonomy (NCBI): domain Bacteria; kingdom Pseudomonadati; phylum Bacteroidota; class Flavobacteriia; order Flavobacteriales; family Flavobacteriaceae; genus Maribacter; species Maribacter algicola. The sequence goes on along the minus strand of NZ_QUSX01000002.1, from coordinate 457,276 downwards.
TTATGTTCCTTGGTCTCTACCTCTTCTGAATCGTAGGTGGTAACGAATACGAGACTTTCCGACTTCTCCTTGGTACCCAGATAACTGACCGTTCCCGGGGCGGCACCTACTTTTTCCCGAACACGCGATACCTTTTTCTTTCTTTTGGGCAATCCAATTTTTCTTTTCACCATACCGGAAATTTGTTTAAATATAGTCAAAAGCCCTAAGTCGTATCAATCGAATTTTACCTCGTTCAATAAGAGTCCTGAGCCAGGGGCTACGGTAGTCAATCTTAATTTTATATCGGGATTTAGGGAATCCAGAATGTCCTGCTTCCCAAGTTCGCCCTTTCCCAATTGGATCAAGGCGCCCATGATCATTCTAATTTGGTAGCGCATAAACCCTTGTCCCCTAACCACAAGTTTATAACTCTCATTGGGAAAAAAAGAACCGTATATTAGGTCGTTTTCCAAAATTTCACAATAGTCTACGGTTCGTATAACCTGTGTATTGGGTTTTAATCGGGCTGTGTACGTAGAAAAGTCGTGCGTACCCACAAAATAAGCTGCGACCTCCTTCATCAATGAAATGTTAAGGTTTTCAATGACATTGTAAAGAAAAGGCGCACAAAAGGGATGGTTCTTTTCCCCGTAGGAAAATAAGTATACGTATTCCTTGGATTTGCTGTTTTTGATGATATTGAAATCCTTGGAAACGGATTTTATATCCGATGCACGAATATCCGGTGGAAGGTTTCTATTAAAGATAGGTAAAAAGGTTTCGAAATTGGGCAAGGGCGTATCGTCCAAAAACAATTCAAAAACGCCATCCAAGGCGGAAACCTTGGAATCGGTACGTCCGGAACCCAAAATTTTGAACTTGGCATCCGGAAGTACGTGTTTGAATGTTTTTTCCAACATGCCTTCAACAGTCTTTCGGCCAGGCTGTTTTTGCCATCCGCTGTATCTAAATCCTAAATATTGGATGCGTATTAGGTAATAGTAACGGGTTCTTTTCATTTTTGGAGAATGGGTCTAAAATAAGAAGGATCGTTCATTGCTAACAACTTTTTTGTAATTTAAACACAACTAATCAAAACCAATAATTATGACAACTGAAACTAAAATAAAACCACCTACCTGGTTTTGGATCGTAAGCGTTTTGGCCCTATTATGGAATTTGGCCGGAGCGATGGCCTATATTGGACAGGCCTTTATGTCCGATGAAGTACTTGCCACTATGAGCGAAGCGGAGCGAAATCTCTATGAAAACCAACCCGCATGGGTTACTGCAGCCTTTGCGATCGCCGTTTGGGGCGGTACCATTGCATGTATTTTCCTCCTTCTACGGAAAAAATGGGCCAAGCCGTTATTCGTTATTTCCTTGCTTGGGCTTTTGGGACAAATGACCTATAACTTTTTTATGAGCGATACTTTTGAAGTCTATGGGCCAAATGCGATGATAATGCCCATTATGATCTTGGTCATCGCCATAGCCCTAATTGTATTCTCCAACAAGGCCATAGCTAAAAAATGGATTTCATAAAGTTTTGAAAATGTAAATATTAAAGTTTAAATTTTTCTTTTAAAAGAAGAACGTACCGTTCATCGAGTTTTTAGAATAAACCAAAGTTGTATCCGTTTTATAAGGAATCAATCATATTCAAAACCGAAAGATCAAATATGCTCAGTACCATAAAAAGGGTTTTTTCTTGGAAGCTTACGCTACTTTTATCCTTGATCAGTATCGTTCTACTCAATGTGTTCAGTTTTTACGGACTTTACACGAACAAGTTCTACTTTTTTAAGGTGGACAATTATATTTTCCCAATCCTTTCCTTGGTACATCTCGTTTTTTTATACGTGATGTGGTTTAAAATTAAGGAAAGGGAGTTGAGCGATGTTCCCATGCGAAATTTGGAATACGTACTTTACATCATCAGCCTGGTCTACCTATTTAAAATTATTGAGACTTTAATTACGCTGTTATCCTATAGTGATTATGAAAACCATTTGATTCCGGTGACCTTTCTTCCCATTGGAATCTTAATGTTTGTACTATATACAATGTTGTTCGGCATGACGTTCCTTACCTATAGTTATCGCAAGCAATTGGTGGGCACGTATATATTTGATGACAGAAACCAGCATATAGACACTTGGAACTCTTAGGAAATAATCATAACCATTCAAACTAAAAATCCCTTCCAATACCGGAAGGGATTTTTTTATATGTCCTTAAGAAAACTGCTGTACAGATCTTTGAACTGGTAGCCTTCCGAGAACCGATGCTTGTTGAGTTTTTTATGAGATACCAAACCCCATAACAAAAGTTCCTTTAAAAAATAAACATCCTCCTTTGGGTAGTCTGGCTGATGGGTTTTCACCACTTGATTCAGTGGCGGAATGCCGTCCAAGGCCCTTTTGTATTCTTCATCCGTAAAATCATCTATCAGTTCAAAGCCTTCCCCCTGAAAAAACCAATGTAAAAGCTCGTCATAGGGCGTCTCCTCATCCTTGCGCTGTAGTTTATTAATCTTGGGGAAATACTCTGGAAAAAGGGACTTGACCGCTTCATCAATCAGGATTTCGGCCACCACATCAGCGCCTTCCTGCTCACCTTCGTAAACCAATTCTATTTTTCCAGTAATTGCAGGAATCACTCCAAGAAAATCGCTCAACCGCACAGTGGTGCTTTCCGCACCTGTCAATAAGGCCCTTCGTTCGGCAGTACTCAACAAATTTTCAAAAGCGGTAATGCTCGTACGGGCACTGACACCGCTCTTGGCATCTACATACTCACTGTTCCTAGCCTCAAAACTGATCTGCTCCAATAAATCCTTGGCCAAGTCTGGAACATATACCGCCTCGGATTGTCTTTGGTCTAAATTGGCCTCTTGCTCGGTAATTTTTCGGGCGGTTTCAATATCGTAGGGATAGTGCGTCAGGATTTGGGAACCGATACGGTCCTTTAACGGTGTCACGATACTTCCCCGATTGGTATAATCCTCAGGATTTGCCGTAAACACGAACTGGATGTCCAAGGGCAATCTGAGTTTAAATCCCCTTATCTGTATATCGCCCTCCTCCAAAATATTGAACAGGGAAACCTGGATGCGCGCCTGTAAATCGGGCAACTCATTAATCACGAAAATACATCGATTGGCCCTGGGTATCATCCCGAAATGGATGACCCTATCATCCGCATAGGAAAGTTTTAGGTTCGCAGCCTTTATTGGGTCTACATCCCCAATCAAATCGGCCACGGTAACATCTGGTGTGGCCAATTTCTCATAAAACCGCTCACTTTTGGGTAACCAAGCAATTGGGGTGTCATCCCCTTTCTCGGCAATCAGTTCTTTTGCGTAGCGGGACATGGGCGCCATGGGATCGTCATTGATTTCCGAACCCTCCACCACGGGAATGTAATCGTCCAACAAATTTACCATCAAACGGGCCAATCGGGTTTTTGCCTGTCCGCGAAGTCCCAAGAGGTTGATATTGTGACGGGAAAGAATCGCCCGTTCCAGTTCCGGAATTACGGAATCCTCATAACCCCAAACCCCTGTAAAGGTTTCCGCTCCCGACTTTATATGCTCTCTCAGGTTGTCTCTAAGTTCGTCCTTTATCCTTTTGGATTGATATCCTGCCTTTTTTAAGGCACCCAATGTTTTAATTTCCTTATAATTCAAGCTCATATTTCTTTTTGTTCTTTTTTCGTTGTTGGTTGTTGGTTGTTAGAGGTCGCTTCTCGCTAAACGCTCTACCCCATACACATAATTGTTAATTGGTCACTAATTACAGTACACTGAAAACTGACCACTTATAACTTTTCACCTTTAACTCTTAACTTTTAACTAACGCAACTTTTTCCTTCGGTTCGACTCATAATCCTCAAATATCATTTCACCCAGTCCCTTTAATCCCGTAAAGAAGGCTTTGCCCTTGTTCGCTTCGGTAAAGTGACGGATAAACTGCATCAGATAAGGGTCTTGCGCAATCATGAACGTGGTAATGGGGATATGGAGTTTGCGGGCCTGCCGGGCCATATTGTAACATTTTTCCACAATATAGTCGTCCAAGCCCACACTGTTTTTATAATAGGTTCCATCGGGCATGCGCAGGCAGCTGGGCTTCCCATCGGTAATCATAAAAATCTGCTTGTTCGTGTTCCGCTTTCGGCGAAGCATATCCATGGCCAACTGCAATCCTGCCACCGTATTGGTGTGGTAGGGCCCGACTTTCAAATAGGGCAAATCCTTTATAGGTATGGGCCAAGCATCGTTCCCGAAGACCAAAATATCCAAGGTATCCTTGGGATATCGAGTGGTGATTAGTTCCGATAGTGCCATGGCCACCTTTTTGGCGGGGGTAATGCGGTCTTCGCCATAGAGAATCATACTGTGACTGATGTCTATCATCAAAATAGTACTCATCTGGGCCTTGTATTGGGTGTCCTCTACGACCAGATCTTCCTCGCTTAGGTTAAAACTACCTATACCGTGGTTCACTTGGGCGTTTTTAAGACTCTCGGTCATGGAAATATGTTCCAGACCGTCGCCATAACGGTATTCCCTAAAATCACCGGTATGTTCATCTCCCTGTCCGGATTTGCCCGTTTTGTGATTTCCCGCCCCGCTACGTTTTAGTTTCCCAAAAATTTGGTCCAATGCGCGCTGACGAATAATGCGCTCCATTTTGGCCGTAATGGAGATATTTCCACCGCCGGAGCCTTCGCCATCCTCGCCATCTTCCCCCATTTCACCACCACCGTCCTCAAATTCTTCCCGAATGTATCCTTTCGCCTTAAGATCTTCTATAAAGTCTTCGATCGTATAGTTTTCGTCCGTAAGTTCATATTCCTTGTCCAATTCCCGCAGCCAATCGATGGCCTCGTCAAAATCGCCCGAAGTATGGGTAATGAGTTCCTGAAAAATATCAAAAAGTTTGTCGAAAGGAGATTGTTCCGGTGCTTCATAGGGCACAAAACGGAATCCTTTTCTTGTATTCATAGCCATACTATAAAATTAACATATTTGGACGTGATGTGAATGCTTTTTAGGAAATGTTAACGATTGTTGGTAATTCGTTGTTCCCTTCGGCTCCGCTCAGGGCAAGCGTTGTTGGTTGATGGTTGTTGGTTGTTGGTTGTTGGTTGTTGGTAAAATCTACATTTTTCACTTTTAATTTTTCGCTTTTCGTTTATAGCTGTTCGTTGTTGGTTGTTCGTTGTTGGAATTTGTGATTTAGTATTTGAGTATTAACTATTAACTTGAAACAAGAAACCTGAAACCTGAAACTCCTAACTTTGAACTCTTAACTCTGAACTAAAAAAGTGTCCTCCCATTTAAACAGACAAATCGCCGGATTCCTGCAAACCCCATCCTTGTGGACCAAGACGCAATTCGGTATTCGCCAATTTGAATTTCCTCAAATCGATTTGACCCACTTCACCCCCACTCCCATTCCCCAAAAGATACGGTTAGGACATCAAATGGAGCATGTGTGCAAACAATTATTGGAAGCCTCCCCAGCCTATGAAGTCTTATTATACAATGAACCTGTACGGCAAGGAAAACAGACTTTAGGGGAAATCGATTATATCCTTCGGGAAACGGCTACGGGACAGATCATCCATTTGGAGCTGACCTATAAATTCTATATCATCGACCCCCAAATATCCGAACGCATCCACCAATTGATGGGCCCCAACCGACGGGACATGTTCTTTACCAAAATGGAGAAAATAAAGAACGAGCAGTTTACCCTGTTGCATAGTCCGGCGGGAAAAAAAACATTGGCCGAAAAAGGCATCCCAAACGAAAACATCCAGCACCAAGCCTGTTACAAGGCCCAATTGTTCGAGCCTTGTCAAAGCAAGGCAATCAATATCCGACCCTTAAATCCACATTGTATTGTAGGCTATTGGTTACGTTTGGCGGATTTGCAATCAGAGGCCTTTAAAAACTATCAATTCTATATACCCTATAAAACGGAATGGGTGGTGGCGCCTAGTGATGGTGTGGCCTGGATGTCCCAGTACGAAACCCTTTTGGAAGTGAATATGCGTCTGCTCAAACAAAACGCCCCCATGCTTTGGGTCAAAAAAGGGACTGACACGATTGACAAATGCTTTGTGGCCTGGTGGTAGGGTTTTTCTGATGCTATTGTTGATAACTCTAAATAACACAGGGATTCCCTGTATTTTTCCAATGGTTGGAAAGAAGTATCTTGTTACGCACAAAATAGAAATAAACGTACCAAGGTACGTTTATACAATTGTTGTACTTAATGCTGAAAAGAAAATATTATTCACATAATGTTTTTGTGAATAATCATAAGAATTCCAAGTGCTATTTCCAAAAGCATATACTCTATTGATAAAGGGTATTGAGTTGCCTATTTTCTTTTTTAAAATAAAAAGGCCTGTATCTCGTTTTTAAAGCAATAGTTTGAAATCAAATCAACTTACGAACCAATTACAACAGCTGAAAACCAAACCTATTATTTTTTCATGAAAAAATCAATTCTAGCACTTTTAACGATTACTTTTATCTTTACATATTCGTGTTCAAAAGAATCGTCAAACCCTACTGCTGAACCAGATGTAACGGCGCCAACCTTCAATTTTTCAATTGCCGGTTTCAACAATAATTCATCTGCTATTCCAATTGTTGTAAGCAATCAAATAGAAATCAATATTAACGCCCAAGATGCAGGCGGTATTTCCAAAGTAGAAGCTTTTATAGACGACGAAAAAGTGGGTGAAGACACTAGTGCGCCATATTCCATAATCGTAGATGTTTCTTCTTTAGCTTCTAAAACAGGTAAAACAAATACATTTAAAGATTATATTTTGAAGGTAGTTGTTACGGATAAATCCGGTAATTCAGAATCAAAGAACACAATTATCAATGTAGACAACGAGAAACCAACGATAACTGGGGTTAACCTATCCGCTGGAGCAGTAATTAATGGAGACACCAATACTGTAACTTTTGATGTAATGGATAATCAAGAATTGACTTCCGTAAAGGCTTTTTTAAACAATGAGCTGTTGATTGACCTACCACTTGATAATTTATCAATTAACATTAATACCAATAACCTTACTGATGGCGAAAACGTTTTAAAAATAGAGGCTTTAGACTCCGGCGAAAATCTCGGTACATTCGAAGTAGCCTTTATTTCTGATAACACTGGACCTGAAATAACAATTGAATCATTGGTTGAAAATCAAATAATAGATAGCCTTATAACAATTAGCCCAAATGTAAATGATTTATATTCTGAGGTAGATTCTTTGAAAGTGTTTTTAGGAGATTCTATCATAGTTTCTTTAGCAAATCAGACAGACTATAGCTTTGACTTCGACCCTAACTTATTCGGAACAGGTGCCAATTCAATAAAGATTATAGCTACAGATAGTTTAGATAATATGTCCGAATTAATTATTCCAATCGAAATATATCGAAGGTTAATTACTTTGAATTTCCCTTCTAATTTTTACGACCCACAATTGGCAAGAATTTACGTTTTTGCTTCCGATGCAGAAGGCAATCTACTTGACAGTAAAAGAGTTATGCAAGATACCGATAAGATAACACTGCGAACTATAGAAGAGATTAGCCCTAATTCGGAATTTATGCTCACCATAGGTGAATATAGCACAGGTGCATTTGGTAATTCAAGTGAATTTACAACACTTCAAAATTTAACCCCATCCACTTTAGGAGAAATCAATTTTAAAACTTATCCGCGATTTGACTACAGCCCTACGAATCCGATAAAGTTTCCAGCTCAAGGTTTCGATTCTCAAGATATTATTTCATTGAATTCTGAAGGTTTTGGATATGGGGGTAGTTTCTATAGCGAAACAGAAGAGTTTAGCATAGATAGAAGGAGAAGTACGACAAGCGCCGTAAATTCTGAGTTCATTTATGTTCCTCAAGTTAATTTGACTTTGAATGAATATAGTTATTATGTTGCTGATTGGGATATACCGTCGGATTTTGTTTTCACGCCACAGCTATTTACAAATCAGAATGTAGAAAAAAGATTCTATCAACCCATTCTAGGCAATGGAGATACGTTTGAATCATCATCTTACTGGATTGCGGGTTATTTTAGCAATGATGATTTTCAAAACAATATTTACCACCGTATTGACGGACATGGATATGGTTATCAGGGATTAGAGGGAATACCTTATTATTTCAATTCTATTTTTACTAATTATAAGTACAATGTTAGAATTAATGACTATTACACAGAACGAACCGGGGAGCTTGCACCGTCATTTCATACTTTAGATTGGTCAATAGATTATTCTTATTCAAATAACGAAATTGAAGTAATTAAAAATGGATTGGACCATACTGTTGGAAAGGTTTTTATTAATAGTGACCCATATGTGGTTATAGGAGGACTAAATATAAGTTATCGTTGGAGCCTGGTTTTTGATAGTCAAAAGACAGAAAACATCAAACTTCCAAAAATTCCTGAAGAAATAAAAACATGGGGATTTTATGAATTGTATGAACAGGGGAATATGGAGGTACAACAGGTTGAGATAAAACGCTATGAAAATATAAACTCATATGACGAATACCTATATAAGGTTATCAAAGATAATCGTCACTCATATTTAGTGTCACCAGTAATGGAATCTAAATTCAAATCAACTGTACCGGGATATTACCAAAAAGCACCTCATTTTTTATTGGATTAAGTAGGTAATAAATTCATACCGGAGAGGATTATTAAAAGGAATTGCCAACTAAATTTGATATCTGGAGAATTCTGTTCGTACTTGTTTTACTAGGAGACCAACTGTCCAGAAAGCACTAAGTACAACAAAACCTAAACGTAATGCGGACTTTAGGGCAAAACTGAAAGGTGTGAGTATATTTATGATGTCGCTAAATCTTATGGATTTAGCTTTAGAGCAGAAAAATAAATCAAAACAATAAGCTTTAGCTTCGTGCTCGGACGGAAACGAAAAGTTTCCTTGCCTCAGCACTACGCTTAGCTCAGACGTTGCCATTAATTTAAATAAACCTAATCTGAATGAAATTTTTTATTATCGAAAAAAAGGAGAAACACAAAAAGTTTACAGATTCCCAATTACTAAAAGAGATAGATAAGGAGTATAAATTCGACGAAAAAAAATCCAATAATCACAAATCAATATTCTCTAGAACAGAATTGAAAAAAAATGTTAGTTATACATATTTAGTCTTAATTATTAGCCTAGTATTACACATTATTGGATTAACGATAATTTTTAATATCGAGAATGATTCTGATGGACTTGTTACTATCGGTTCAATCGTATTATTGAGCGCAATTGTACATGGGTTAGTGATGATAACTCTTCCTTTTTGGTTCAAAAAAGAATTAATTTTCAATAAAGAAAAGGGATTAATTCAGACCAAAACCTTGGTAGGCCTAAAAACAACTAGAATAAATATCAACAACATTTACCGAATTGTTCAAAATGTTGACAAGCAATATTCATACTATACATTTAGGGAACGTAAAAATGATTTGGTTTCCGAAAAATCGCCAATTTTAGTTGTGAAAGCAGAAGATGTAGAAACAATAGAAGCTTTAAACACATTTTTTGACAATAATTTTCCTAAAATAAGTTTGGAGAAAATAACGAATAATGAGATTTCTAGTTTAGAAAAGTGCCTTTTACGTTAAACTTTCATAAACCCACGAAATAATGACATTATATAGTGAAAGACGGCATCAAAAATGTTGCCACCGTAATCAACAATACTGGCAATAGAATTTTAGTGACAAATTATTATGCTCTAACATATGACTTTAAATCAAACGAAGGTTATATTGCTCTAAAAAAACCTAATTATTGGAGACTTTACACCCTAAATTGGACTAAAAGTAGGTCAAGACAGTTACTACAAGGAATCGACATTTGAAAAGTGTATAGAAAGACTCAAGGATTTTAAAGGTGAGGACCTGATTACAGTTTGTGATTCAGCTGAAGTGGAGATTCTTTATAGTAAAAAACTAATGACAACAAAGAACTGAGTTAAAAAATAAGTCTTTTTAGTTCAATTATGATACATAATTCTCATCGTAGGGCAGCCGGGATTTGGCAATCGCAAATGCCTGTTTCAACAACTTGTTCGACACAGCAATCAATGCAAGTTTCTTGCTTTTCCCCTTCCCTGCCGCGAGCATCTTGCCCGGGCCTTTAAAAGGAAGGGGCAACTAACGTGCTGCTCGAGGTAAAACCGTTGTTTAACGAAGTCCTTTCTGGCAACAAGTACAAAAATGAATATGAGAAAGCTATATTTTTTCAGTGGTCTATTTTCGACTTTGAGTGTAATCATCCTTTTGGTTACCGGTTCCCCGTTACTTACAATCGCTCTGGATAAAAACAATGAAATTCCTTTGGGAACCTTCATAACTTGGATTGGTATGATTTCATTACCCTTTACTATCTATTGGGGCTTCAAAGACCTCAGAGAGCCTTCGAGCAAATTCAATGGAATTCTATCAAGATTCTTGAAAATAATACTACTGTTGGGCATTCTTTGGGTTCCAATATCCTATGTACTTTCTGGCAATCTTTCTTCCACTTTTTCGGAAAGAACAATCTTTCAGGGTGGTCAACTTGCCATGCGGTGGTTTTGGTGGTTGAGCTATGGGATTGGAATTGGAGCAATACTTACATTAATCGTATCTTGGATTTCATTGTTGTTTAAAGAGAAGAAAACTGTTAACCATTAGTAACGCGTGCCTCATGCTTATGCGGTTAAATTTTAATTAGATATCAAAAATAAAATGAAAAAATCAATTATAGCAGTCTGTTTACTGTCCTTACTTTATTTTGAAGCAAGGGCCCAGACAGAATTCATATTGGAACCTTCCCAAAGTATGATCATGACCGGGAAAGGTACCGGTCAGGACGCAACAATTAATCCCTTTTACGGCGAGGATTGCTATGGCATTGTCAAAAATATTGGGGATAGGCCCTTTACTATCAGAATCCAACAAACTGAAAACGTCATAGAGGAAATACCCATTGAAAAAGGCGAAACCAAAAAAGTGAAACTTTTAAAGGGGTATGAATTGTATTTGGACCCCAATCCGGAAGACTTGGCAAAAGCAAGTGTCGATTATGAGAAAATAATAGAATAGGAAACTTTTAGGCCAAACTTGGCGTATGAGATCCTTAATGCAACAATTGATTGCTATACGGTAATAGCATCCTAGGTTTCAGAAGATTTTTTATACTATATTATCCCCTTATTTTAAATGATGGTATGAGACTGTTATACTTGCTTGCCGCTCTCCTTTTATTCACGAATTGTGCCGACAAATATGCCGCGTACAAAAAAGTACCGGAGTACATCACCAATCCCTCACCTTCCAAGGCGGCCTACTATAAAGCCTATGACAAAACCCTAAACTTATGGGATGTATCCTTTGAAGAGTTATACATCACCACGACGAATGGCATTGCCCATGTTATCGTGAGCGGTCCTAAAAATGCAGAACCCGTGGTTTTGCTTCATGGAATGAATGCCAGTTCTACCATGTGGTATCCAAATATTGAATCTCTTAGCGAGAACCACAGGGTGTTTGCCATTGACTTCATTTTAGAACCCGGAAAATCCTATTTGTACAATGATTTGGAAAGCGTAGAAAAGGTAACGGATTGGTATGAGGAGGTTTTATATGTTTTGGATTTGGACGAATACCATTTAATTGGCGCGTCCCGAGGTGGTTGGTTGGCGGTTACCTTGGCACTAAAAAATCAAAACAAGATCAAAAGCCTTATTTTATTGAGTCCGGCCCAAACCTTTACCTGGATCAAACCCAGTATGGATTTATTGAAAAACATTGTCACCTTACTGGCTTCCAAGGAGAAACAAATAGCACAAAGTTTGGAAAGTTTGTCCGAAAATGTGGATAATATTAGTGATGCTTATTTAAAACAGTACAAACTAGGATTGGATCTGGAATCAGAAAATAAGTTTGTCACCAGCATGCGACCTTTTTCGAATGACGAATTGGAATCCTTGCAAATGCCCTTATTGGTGCTGATTGGTGATGACGATATGATCAATACCGAAAAAACGGTCGAAATTGCCAATTCCCTTCCAAAAGGGAAGGGTGAAATTATTCAAAACGCCGGGCATTTTTTATCCATCGACCAAGCGGAAGTGGTAAATGAAAAAATGGGTGCGTTTTTAAAAAATAAATATTAAAATAAAATAACCAGTTAATAAATTTTTAGTAATTAAAGTAGAATCAATTGGTTGTATTATAAAATCCACCTTGGTAATCCTTGAACTATGCCAACGCATTTAAAACTTAGTTTTAAAAAATGTCCCATTCCCTAATAACACATATTAAGAAATTTATTCCCCTATCCAACGCATTGCAAGACAGATTAACGCAAATTTCAAAACCCAATACATTGGAAAAAGGTGGCTTTCTACACAGGCCAGGGCGGGTTTGTGAATACACCTATTTTATTGAAGCGGGACTCCTACGTGTTTTCTACAAGAAGGGCAAAAAGGAAGTAACGGACAATTTTTGTGCGGAAAACGAGTGGATTACCTCTATTTATAGCTTTATGAAGAATGTTCCTGACAATTGCTATATAGAGGCCTTGGAAACATCGGAATTGATAGGTATCCATATTCAGGACCTCGAAAGGTGCTTTAAGGATTTCCCAGAGATGGAACGCTTTGGGCGAATGCTAATTTCAAACTACTTCCTACAGCAATCGGAACGGATCATATCGATACAATTTCACACGGCCTTGGAAAGATATGGGTTTTTCCAAAAGACCTCCAAACATAAACTGTATAGAGTGCCCCTAGGCATGTTGGCCTCGTATTTGGGAATGAGCCAAGAAACATTGAGCAGGGTACGTGCCGCAAAGGGAACTTTTTGATTTAAGTCAAATGCACGAAACCCATACATGGGTAACTTAGCAATGTTGAAAGTTTAAATTATGACAAACAAAAAGTATGCGCTCATAGGTTTTCTTGCACCTGCTATTTTCTGGACAACCTATTTTATAATGGCCAATCAGAGGACTGAATATAGCTTTCTAACGAAGGCCGTTAGCGAACTAGGTTCCCTAGACGCTCCAAATAAATGGATTTGGAATATTTTTGGCTATATAGTACCCGGTCTTCTTATTGCTGTTTTTTCTGTAGGTCTATACAGAAGCATTGTTCAGGAGATTGGAAGTAAACTACCGTTATACGGTATATTTTTAAGTGGGGTATTTATGGCCATTTCGGGAATATTTCCAGGCGATTTTGAAAATAGGCAGTCCACCATCATGCTACTCCATAGCGTGGGCAGTATGGGGAGTTATCTATTTTTTCTCATAGGCGCCTTTACCTATCCCAAACCCATGAAAAAAACCGTGAAATGGAAAAGCGTGGTAAAGCCGCTATTGCTTTTAACGTGGCTTACCATAGGTATTGGAGTATGGCCATTTGTATTTATCGAATATCCTGCCGTTGGACAACGGATTGTCTTTTTGCTCTATTTTTCATGGATTTGTATTGCTGCATATACCTTATATAAAAATCCCAACACGAAATATGAAGCCGTTTAACCTTCGTCCCTGGAGAGCTACCGATGTAGATAACTTGGCACGCTTTGCCAACAATGAGAACATTGCCAAATATTTGACGGATAAGTTTCCTTTTCCCTATACCAAAGCCGATGCTGAATCCTTTATTGCGTCTGCCAATAGGAGCCAGTACGATATTATTTACGCCATTGAAATCCAAAATACGGCCGTGGGCTCCATAGGTCTTCATTTACAACAAGATATTTATAGGAAAAATGCCGAAATTGGCTATTGGCTGGCCGAACCTTTTTGGGGACAGGGAATCATTACCAAAGTCATTCTGGAAATGTTATCTATTGGATTTAAGAGGTTTGATATTGAAAGAATTTTTGCTAGACCCTTTGAATATAATCGCGCCTCACAAAAATGTCTTGTAAAAGCGGGCTTTACGATGGAAGCGAAATTACCCAGAACAGTCTACAAGAACGGAGAATATCTTGGTGAATTGATTTACGGCATAAGGCGGGAAGATTTTAAAGGATTAATGTAACATTTAATTGATCGTTACAAAAATCCAACACTCCATCCCAAAAATCACACAACTGGGTAGGTTAAAAATTGAATTCCTTTCGTCAAAAGTTACTTTTATTTCATAATCAATTCAGAATCATCATGAAAAAGCAGGATTTAAAAGCACTTAAATTGGAATTGGCTATCAATGCCAAAAGTGGTATTGATTTTATCATTTCAGCCTCCATTATTTGGAGTATCATTGCCTATATATGGACGTTGCCCATAGAACCCTTTGCTAAAAGTATCCATACCTTTTATATAGGTATGATTATGTTGCCATTGGCATTTTTATTATCCAAAATCCTAAAGACCCAATGGAATACCAAAACAAACCCCTTACAGCCCTTGGGCATGTGGCTCAATGTTGCCCAGCTCTTCTATTTTCCCTTTTTGTTCTTTGTACTAAAGGACAATCCGGATTATTTCGTGATGACCTATGTCATTATAACGGGAGCCCACTTCTTCCCTTATGCTTGGTTTTATGATGAAATAGGCTATGCTATTTTCGCCGGTATCATTTCCGCTGGAGCTTTGGTCGTCGCCATGAATGTGAACCCTGCACAAATGTTCTATGTGCCGCTTTTTATGGTAGGTTGTTTGACAATGTTGTCCTTTTGGTTGTTGATTGTTAATCGAAGAAAAAGGCTAGATGTGAAACCAAATATTGCCCAAATTTAAATTACTCCTGTAAATCGAATAGATTTTAATTAAATTTCGATAAAACCATAGAATTTGGGTATCACGGGGAAATCGAAAGAAATAAAAGGCCGAGTACAAATAATAAAAGATAGGTCATGAACAGAACACTTGAAGAACAACGCATTGAATTTGCCAATCAAAAATTTTTGGCCACGCCTTTGGCCGGGCTCTTTGTTTGGACCATCATTGGGCTGGTCGGGTTATTTTTTTCGGATTTTATGGCGGTTTGGGCCATTTTTATAGGAACTGGAAGCATCGTCTACCTAGGTTTGTTCCTATCAAAGTTCACGGGCGAAAACTTCCTGGACAAAACAAAGCCCAAAAATGAGTTCGACACCCTATTTCTTTACACGGCCGGCCAGGCGATTCTCGTATATTCCATCGCCATCCCATTTTTCCTTTTAGATTACACCTCCCTGCCCATGTCCGTTGGTATTTTGACGGGATTGATGTGGTTACCGTTTTCCTGGATCATTAAACACTGGTGCGGCATCTTTCATACATTGACCAGAACCGTGCTGGTGCTTGCGCTTTGGTATCTTTTTCCAGAACATCGATTTGTGGCAATTCCTTTCAGCATCGTTTTGATTTATCTGATTACATTGTTCATTTTAAGTAAAAGACCAAGAATCGAATGAACATATTTATAATAACCAATCCCACTATCCTGGAATACTTTGAGAGTCCTGAACGTCCATAAACGCATCCTCCCCCTTCCCAAACAAGAGGTGGCCGCACTCCTAAAAACACTTTCTACTACAGATGACAGGATATGGCCCTATGAAAAATGGCCCGCCATGAAATTCAAGGAAGGATTGAAGGTGGGGTCCAAAGGCGGCCATGGCCCCATTCGGTATACGGTGGAAAAATATGACCCTGATGAAATGATCCAGTTTCGGTTTTCCAGGCCCCAGGGATTCCATGGCAGCCATACATTTGAATTGAAAGCCCTGGGTGGGGAAGCCACCGAAATTAAACACACGATTGCCATGAGAACTATCGGTAAAGCGACTTGGCTGTGGATTTTGGGCATTCGGTCCCTGCACAATGCCCTTATTGAAGACAGTTTTGACAAACTGGAAAACCAGTGTTCTGAACAAACCAAAAGAACCCCATGGAATTTTTGGGTACGTTTTCTAAGAAGAAAATTGGCAAAAAGAAGCGAAACGGTAGCTGATTAATAGTGCGCTACAGCCGTATCCGGATTAAACCGGTGGTTCATATTTTGTTCTTGAATTAAACCTGCTGACAAGGGGATGTCACAAATGCCTCTTAATTTTGACCCAATTAAACAATTGTACCATGAAACACGAATGGAGAAAAAAGGAGAAAGAAATTTATCTCCCACAAAACAGGCCCCAAATATTAGATATCCCTGATTTCAGTTACTTTACGATAGAAGGTGAGGGAAATCCAAACAGTGCCTTTTTTTCGGAATATATCAGCGTTTTGTACGCCCTTTCCTATGCAGTAAAAATGAGCTATAAAACAGGATTGGCACCTAGGGACTATTTTGATTGTACGGTTTATCCATTGGAAGGCGTGTGGGATATCAATGATGAGGCAAAAAAGAACTTTACGGGCACCCTAAATAAGGACGATCTTGTTTTTAAGCTGATGATCCGTCAGCCCGATTTCGTCGACCAAAAGTTCTTCGAACTCGTGTTGCAACGTACCAAGGAGAAAAAGCCGCATGTCTTATTGGATTTGGTTAGATTCGAGACTATTAAGGAAGGTACCTGTGTTCAAATGTTGCATTTGGGGAGTTATGATACGGAACCAACAAGTTTTGAAATCATGCAGAAATATACGGTTGCGCAGGGATTTGAACGAATTTCCAAAATTCATAAGGAAATCTATCTTACCGATGCCCGAAAGACGGCCCCAGAAAAACTAAAAACGGTATTGCGATTTCAGGTAGAGAAAAATTAAGTATAAATTTGAAAGAAAGCCGTTCCGTAGTAGTTGTACTGCTTTAGCTCTTTTTCAGAAAGGCGGCGAAAAACAATTCAAAAAGAAAAAATTTCAAGTTTTGGAAAACGGGGGCTCAATTTTTTTTGATTGTCGATGCAAAACCGTGACGACCTATTTTTTCTTCCTTCAAAGGATGTTTTTTAAGAAAAATATAGCATCGTCCAAAGTTGATTTTTTGCTATATTTCAAGGGAATGGTCGGCAAAATAATTTCAAATAAGGTCATGCCGACAATCGAAATCCTCAAAACCCATGACAAACAATCAGATTCTCGTAGATGAAAAACCGGCGGATATTGGCCAATTTACCGTAGGCCGACTCCTGCCCATCCGTAAAAAGCGACAAGTAGGTCCCTTTACCTTCATTGATCATATGGGGCCCGCTACCTTGGGAAAAGGCATCTATATGGACGTGGACCAACATCCTCACACCGGTCTAAGTACCTTGACCTACTTGTTTGAAGGCGAAATAGCCCACAAGGATAGTACAGGCGCAGACAAAATTATTACCCGAGGGGATGTAGGTTTCATGACATCCGGCAAGGCCGTAACCCATACGGAGCGTACTCCACCCCATTTACGAACAGATGCTACATTTACCATGCACGGTTATCAGGTGTGGGTGGCCTTGCCCAAGGAATTGGAGGAGATGGAACCTAATTTTCAGTTCGTTCCAAAAGAGGACTTACCCATTTGGGAAGAAGGGAACACCAAATATACCTTGGTGGCGGGCGAAGGCTACGGCCGCAAATCGCCCCTAAAAGTTTATTCGCCCTTGTTCATGCTTAAAGTTGAAAGTCCGGAAGAAAAGACCATTAAAATCAATGGGGAACTGGAAGGCGAAATCGCCATTGTGGTGGTCACTGGCAGTGTTTACGAAAAAGATTCGGAAATCAAGGCCGGCCAAATGCTGATATCCAAAACAGAGGACCACTGCGACATTAACGTGAAGGAGAACACGCAGTTGTTGTTGTTCGGGGGGAAGCCCTTGGGACGGGAACATTATTTATTGTGGAACTTTGTATCGTCTGACCGGGAAAAACTAAAACAGCAAAAACAGGACTGGATGGACAAGAAATTCCCCAAAGTTCCTGGCGATGATACCTATATTCCGTTTCCTGAAATGCGGTTGAAGTAAGGCGATTGCGCCCGTCTCTAGTTATACATTTTCGTTTCAAACCAATCAGACTATATTTAAGTATTATAATAGTGTGAAAAACATACTAATTTTTTGAACCTAGGAAGAGCGTGAGAAATCTAAAGAACCAGAAATAAATTCCTCGTCGCCCCGTTATCCATCGGAGCTCTGATGGAATGACAAAAACAAACAAAGAATCGTTTCGCACCTGTCAGACTGAGCGACCTGCCCTGAGCAAAGTGGTATGGGAATCGAAGTCGATTTCAAGGAGGGTAAGAAATCCAAAAAATCCAAGTTGCCAAATCAACTACTATCCCCTATTTTTAAGGAATAATCAACCTGATTAAAACCTCCTTAATGAAACCAAAGGTAATTTGCCTTGTCATCCTCTCTATATTCATTTTGGGTTGTAAAAATGACACCAAAGAAACAGCTTCCCCTAAGGAAACAGAAAACATAACCATATCCAGGGATATGTACAAAGACCAGCTCTACGGATTTTGGTTGGCACAATGCATTGCCAATTGGACGGGGCTCGTCACGGAGATGGACAAGATTGGGAACATCGGTGAAATTAAAACCGGGGATTTCTATACCCGAGACGATTGGGGCAAACCGGACCAACCCAGTATTTTTTCCAATGGAGAACCAAGCGACCTATCCCCCAACATCGATTTTGTTTTTCGGGACACCACGGAAATCTGGGGCGCCGACGATGATACGGACATTGAATATATGTATCAGCATCTGCTAGGCGTGAACAATACCAGCATATTGAGTCCGGAACAAATACGGGACGGATGGTTAACCCATATTCGCCCGGAAGAGGAAAACTATCTATGGGTCTCCAATCAAAAAGCCTTTGACTTGATGCAGGAAGGGGTTTTACCTCCAGAAACGGGCAGTCCGCAACGCAACGAACATTTTGAAATGATCGATGCACAGCTTACAACAGAAATTTTCGGACTCTTCGCCCCTGCCCGACCGGATATAGCGAACAAACTCGCGGACCTTCCCATACGCACCGTGGCCCGTGAAGAAGCCGAGGATATTTCACAGTTTTATGTTACCATGTATTCCCTCGCCGCAAGTCCCTCCGAGCAAAATAGGCCCCAACGCATAAAAAATATGGCCCAAAAGGCCCGGGAAGGGTTGCCAAATGGCGAGTACCCCGCCAAAATGTACGACTATGTCCTTGACTTATACAACTCCGGGATTCCTTGGGAACAAACCCGGGATTCCATTTATGAACGATATCAGGTACATCAATTGGACGGATATGACATCACCTCCCAAAATTTATATTGCAACGGATGTTTTGCCGCAGGTATCAATTTTGCCGCTAGTTTGGTCAGTCTATTCTATGGCGAAGGAGATTTAAAGGAAACCATTAAAATTGGGGTGCTCACGGGTTGGGATTCGGACAATCCCACGGCTACTTGGGGCGGCATGCTGGGTCTTATGTTGGGTAAAGAAGGTGTGGAGAAGGCCTTTGATAAGCAATTCTCCAATAAATTCAATATCCACAGAACCCGACAAAATTTTCCCAACGATGGAATCGATACCTTTGAAGAAATGGCCGAAAAAGGACTTCGCATCACGGAGAAGGTCATTCAAGAACAAATGGGCGGTAGCATCGACCTTGAAAAAAATGTTTGGACAATCCCCTTAAACAACAAAGATGAATAGAACAATTATTTTATTGGCCCTTTTCGCCCTAGGATTTACTTCCTGTAAACAAGAGGAAAAAATAGCACCTGAGGAACTTGCAAAACAGTATTTCGAGATGCTGAATACCTCAAACTATGCCCAAATCCCGAATTTATTGGCGGATAGCCTTGTAACCGAGGAAGGGGATTATACTTCCACATATTCCCATGAAGACTACGAAGAACTATTGAATTGGGACGCTGTTTTTGACCCAACCTATGAGGTATTGGATATCGTTCAAGAAGAAAACGGTACGGTAAAGGCCCGGGCTTCTAAATTGGACACCCGTATCCAATTTTTAAATGAAAAGCCATTTGTAAGCGACTATTATATCACCATTGCAGATGGTAAGATTATCAAGGTCCGGACAGAATACGTGGATTTTGATGATGAAACTTTTGGAAACAATAGGACCCGACTGCTCACCTTCATCAACGAAGCGCATCCGGAACTCAATGACTTTCTGAACGACCAGACCGAAGAAGGCGGAAAAAAATACCTGAAGGCACTGGAACTGTATCAAAATCGGCCCCGATTTGATTTGGGGAAGGATTTATTGCTAATGCATTTTGACTGTAAAACCGATGTGGACGACCTGCATGCTGCAGCCGGACTGTTAACGCTTATGTCCCACCCCAACTTTATGCATGTAAACTACCACGCGGTGGCCGGATCGTATGGAATTCAAGATGGGCTTTATGTACCGCCCAATGACCTCTTTCAAAAAGCTTTTGGTACCAACTGGACCGATGCCCATAATCGTATGGAAGCCGCTGTAGAGGTAGTGGCCAAAAAGGCAATGACAACGCTGGAGGCCCAGGGTGATATCTGGATTGCCGAAGCAGGTCAGTCGGACTTCTCCGCCAAACTGGTAAAGGCCCTTCAAACAAAACTTACGGAGTTAGAAACTAGAAATAGAATTCACATTGTACAGCACAGCGATTGGAACGAGGAAGTGACCAGCCCTGAGCTATTGGACTTTGCCAAACAACAGACTGATTATCACAAAATCCCCGATGGCAATGCCGTTGGCAATGGTACCCCAGGTTTCCGTACGCCCGGTTACACACAATGGCAGGAAGAATTAAAAGACCCCAAATTGAAATCCGTTTGGGAGTTGGCCGTTAAACTATCCCATCAATACAATGGCAAGGACTGGCGTTATAACAATGAAGCTGTTTCAGAGGATGGACTGGACTTTTCGGACCTTTCCGAGGTTTGCTGGATGCTACGATTGGAGGATATTAAGGATACCGAGGAATTCTTTCAGCGTTATGCTAGATAGTCGTTTTAAGTAAGGACTTTTTCATGTCGAACCTTATAGTCAAGTGTCATTTCTAACCTGTCTGACTGGGCGACCTGCCCTGAGCGCAGTCGAATGGGAGTCGAAGTCGACTGTAAGGAATGTAAGAAATCCAGGATTAGGTTAGATTCCTCGTCGCTTCGATGGATATCGAAGCTCCGTGGGGATAAAATAAAACAACAAAAGACTTTACAAAAAAGGCAAAAATGCCCTTTGCAAATAAAATTAATTCCTGTATTTGTATTAAGAAATAATCTAATTTTAATTTTTAATCCGAATGGGGTTTGGTAGTGACTTGTTTATTATAACCAACTCATAAAGAGAGACTTAAACCTATCTATATAATGATTCACCCGCATACCGAATTACGATTTATAAGCAACGAAGTAGGCTACGGAGTTGTGGCCACCCAACTAATACCCGCAGGCACCATAACTTGGGTACTGGATAAACTCGATAGAGAATTCAGTCCCTTGGATTTTCAAAATATGGAACCGCTCTATCAGGAAATTTTGGACACCTATACCTACCGAAATAGTAACGGAAACCTAGTCCTTTGTTGGGACCATGGTAGGTATGTAAACCATAGTTTCAATTCCAACTGCCTTACTACGGCCTATGATTTTGAGATTGCCATCAGGGATATCCAGCCCGGAGAACAATTGACCGATGATTATGGGTATTTGAATATTACGAGCCCGTTTAGAGGTATCAATGAAGGAACCAAAAGAAAGACGGTGTATCCGGACGACCTTATAAAATACCACAAAGTCTGGGACAACAAGATTAAAAAGGTATTTCACAGAATAAAGAAAGTGAACCAACCTTTGGAACCGGTGCTACCAGCAAGAACATTAAATAAAATAGAACGTATTCTAAACGGCGAGGAGGCCTTGGCCTCGATTCTTTCCAACTATTTTGATACTGAAAAGACGGCCGTAGCTTCCAAGTAAACAAAGGCAAAAGAAGGGCCCATTGGGTCGTTATCCGTTTTAAATGGGCTATATTGAAGTTTAATTGAAACAAGACCCCTTTTATTTTTAAAATGGTATGAAATTAAAACCAAATATAAAAAGAAGACTTTTGCTGGGATGGTTGGGATTAAGTCCGCTGACGCTTCTTGCCACCAAAATGCCAAAATTGGAAAAAGAAGATTCCAGTATTGCTAATATTTTGATAAACCGATGGGAAAAATCCAAAAGCTATACGCTATCCGTTTTGGACACTATGCCCTTAGAGGACTTGGAATTCAGGCCCAGTCCGGCACAAATGAGCTTTGCCCAGCATTTTTTACATATCGGGTATACGAATAACATGTTCATTGGTGTGTTGAAGGATGAAAAGACCTATGCCGATTTTAATACCCTAAAAGAAGCGCCTTTCTTTTTGGAAATGCCGGACCCTTTAAGTGTTTTTAATGCCGATAGTCTACAAAAACGGAGTCCGGAGCAAAACAAGGAATTAATAGTTGCCTATCTCCATGAAACCTATGATTTTGTTTTAACAAATTTGAAAGAGTTATCCGATGCCTTTTTAAAAAAAGGAAAGGACAAGGTAAAACCTTGGTATTTAGAGGGCCATACCCACCTAGACCTTATACTTCGGGCCGAAAACCATACCGTCCACCACAGGGCGCAGGCAATAAGCTATTTACGGATGAAGGGGATTCAACCTCCAGGATATTCGAAGCACAATACCTTATAACTACTGTGTTTTGGTATATATTATTTTTTCTTTCGTAACTGAAATAGAATAGAAATAGATTGTAAAATACTAAATATTAGCGTGTTAAGTAAACCATACTGGACATTGTTAATTTAAATAGCACTAAATCTATATATTACCAAGAATTCAAAACTCACGCGTCGACAAACTTATAAGTCCGATGTATATGGATTCACATGAGAAATTAACTTACCCAGAAATAACCTGTAAGCTTTAAAGCTACTTAATTTATTATTTGCCCACCTGGACTCACTGGGTATTGAGTATTTTCCCAATAATTTGAGTTTAGGAATATCTTTTATAGATGTTTTGACAACTGCCAAGTTCAGCGTATTAATTGAGTCATAAAAAGTAAAAAATGGAATGGATATATAATATCAAAGACCCTCTTTGGGAAACCTTTATTGGAAGCCTTTTAATTTTTATCGTAATAATCATGGTAACTAGAATGGTAGGACTTAGGTCATTCGCCAAATTTACGGCATACGATTTTGCCTTTACCGTCGCTATCGGTAGTATTATTTCATCAACTTTAACGTCCAGTACTACTATTGTTCATGGATCCGTGGCTATTGCAAGTCTACTTCTGTTAACTTTTGTTTTTTCCTTCTTACAGAAAGCTTATCCAAAATTCGGTTCTTTAATTTCTAACAAACCATTACTATTGATGGATGGAAACAAAATTCTTTACAAGAATCTAAAACATGCCAGAATAGAAAAAAAACAATTAGTGGCAAAATTAAGAGAAGCGAATGTACTAGACTATAAACAGGTGAAGGCTGTTGTACTAGAGTCCACCGGAGATATCTCTGTTCTTCATACTTCAGATGATATGGTGAACTTAAGTTCTGATATTTTAGAAGGAGTCAGGAAAACACCCTAATGGACAGATTGCACCCGTAATTATTGGATAAGATTCAAATATTCGAATTAGCGTTTATAATAATAAACTCCACCAAATTCTTTAATTCCTCCCGTAAAGATATCTCTGGAAAGTCTCTTTGCGCTTTTCTATACCAATAACCGGCATTGAACCGGTCGCCTTCCTTGCGGTGTAGATAGGCATGGATCCAACTGCCCAGCTGATTATGCATATCTTGGGCAATGTCATGGGAAGCCTCCCAGTCACCCTTGGCATCGAACCAAAGGGACTTAAGCCCTTCTGGCCAATCAGGCGGTGGTTGGGAACCTGATAAAGTTACTTCAAATTCGGCGTAATCCTTGGGTATCATTTTGCAACGCGTTTTACCAGACTACCAACGGTTAAACCTTGGGCGATGATGGAAAAGACCACGACCACATAGGTGATGACCAAAAATAGGTCCCTATTCATATCTTGGGTAAGCCCCAAAGCCAAGGCAATGGAAATACCTCCCCGCAGTCCGCCCCAAGTCATGACCAAACTGGTACCCGGAACAAAATCCAATTTTTTTTCAAAAAATTTAATAGGCATAAGCAAGCTCAAATAGCGACAACCTAGAACTATGGGGATAGCAATCAAGCCGGCCACAATGTAACTCGTTTCAAAACTGATGACCAACATCTCCATACCTATTAGTACAAATAATAAGGTGTTCAACAAAATATCCAACAGCTCCCAAAACTTGTCCACATAGGTTTCAGTGGTTTCGGACATGGCCGAATTTCGCACCGTATCGTTCCCCACGACCAAGCCTGCCGTTACCATGGCCAACGGTGCGGAAAGATGTAACTTTTGGGCCACCACCGTACCCATCATTACCGCGGCAAGCGTAATAATGACCTCAATATCATAATCATCTATACTTCGCATCATTCGGTACGTAATCCAACCAATCAATAATCCCCAAAGAATACCACCGATTACTTCAACACCAAAAAGCTCCAAAATTTCGATGGGTTCTACTGGTGACCCACCTGAGGAGGCCATTTTAAAAATCGTCAAAAACACGACTACCCCTACCCCATCGTTGAACAGGGACTCGCCTACAATCTTGGTTTCCAATTTTTTGGGAGCTCCAGCTTGTTTCAAGATTCCCAAAACGGCGATAGGATCGGTTGGGGAAATGAGTGCCCCAAAAAGTAAACAATGTATATAATCCACTTGCATAGGGGTCATTTTCAACAAATAGAACATTATCGTCCCTACCAAAAAGGTCGATACCAAAACGCCCAGCGTGGAAAATACCAAAATAGGCCATCTCTGTACTTTCAATTGCTCAAAGTTAGTATGCAGGGCACCGGCAAAAAGCAGAAAGCTTAGCATGATATCCAAGAGCACGGTCTTAAAATCGATTTTGGAAATAATATACCTTTCGGCATTCAACAGCGTATCGTCCACATAGCCAATAACAAAAACGGCCAAGGTAAACACAATGGTTATTAGCATCAGTCCAATAGTGTTGGGCAACTTTAAAAATCGGACATTGATATATCCAAAAATTGCCGAAATAAAAACTAGTACTGCACTGATAATAAAATAATCCATACACTTTATTTAAATCATTACTAAAAATTCCTGTTCCGTGATTATAGGTATGCCCAAAGACTCAGCCTTGGTCCTTTTGCTGGGCCCCATTTTGTCCCCAGCAATCAAATAACCCGTTTTGGAGGATATTGAGGAACCCACCTTGCCCCCATTGTCTTCTATCAATTTTTTAAGCTCGTCCCTACTCACGGTTTCAAATACGCCCGAAACTACGAAGGTAGCACCTTTCAAAACATCGGTTTGGTTTTCGAGCTTTTCTGCCGATAGTTCCAATTGCACCCCTTTTTGCCTCAAGCGACTTATGGCATCCAAGTTCTTTGGGTTTTGGAAAAAATCCACCACGCTTTCCGCAATCCGGTCGCCAATTTCGTCCACTGAAACCAGTTCCTCCTTGGTAGCCACCATCAGCGCGTCGACCGATTTATAGGCTTTCGCCAATTTCTTGGCAACGGTCTCACCCACATAGCGAATGCCCAAGGCGAACAAAACCCGTTCAAAAGGCACCTTAACGGAATCCGCAACCCCCTGGACCAAATTTTCTGCGGATTTCTCCGCCATCCGCTCCAATGGCAACAATTGCTCTTTGGTAAGGTCGTACAAATCCGCATAATCATTGATCAGGCCTTCCTTAAAGAGCAACTCCACCGTTTCTCCGCCCAAACCTTCGATATCCATGGCCTTTCTGGAAATATAATGCTGGATCCTACCCGTAATTTGTGGCGGACAACCGTATTCGTTGGGGCAGTAGTGTTTCGCATCTCCTGGAGTTCGCATCAGAGCGGTGTGGCACTCGGGGCATTCCATGATGTATTCCGTCGGTTTGGAATCTGCTGGCCGTTTAGCTAAATCCACCCCAATAATCTTAGGAATGATTTCCCCGCCTTTTTCGACAAAAACGGTATCCCCTTCCCTAATATCCAATTTTTCAATCTGGTCGGCATTGTGCAGGGAGGCCCGTTTGACGGTCGTTCCTGCCAACAAAACGGGCTGCAGGTTGGCCACGGGGGTTATGGCCCCAGTGCGCCCCACTTGATAGGTGATTTCGTTCAATACGGTGTAAACCTGCTCCGCCTTGAATTTATAGGCCATGGCCCATCTTGGGGACTTGGCGGTATACCCCAGTTCCTCCTGATGTTGGAGATTGTTGACCTTCACCACTACGCCGTCCGTTTCGTAAGGCAAACTGTGTCGGTTTACGTCCCAGTATTCAACAAATTCCATTACTTCTTGTGTACTATGGCACAATTTCGCCACTGTAGGCACCTTAAAACCCCATTCCCTCGCCTTTTCCAACATTTCAAACTGGGTGCTTATGCCGGTATTCCTTCCAACGATACTGTACAACAGACACTCCAAAGGTCGTTGCGCCACTAAAGAGCTATCCTGTAATTTTAAACTGCCCGAAGCCGTGTTCCTTGGATTCATATACGGTTCTTCCCCGTTGGCGATCCGCTCCTCGTTCATCTTGGCAAAACCATCAAACGGCAGTATGATTTCCCCCCGTATATCAAACTTGTCCGGATAATCCCCTTTCAATTGCAAGGGTACCGACTTTATGGTTTTTATGTTGGTAGTAACATCATCGCCTTGAAAACCGTCTCCCCGGGTCACCGCTCTTAGTAATTTTCCGTTTTCATAGGTAATACTGATGGAGGCCCCATCATACTTAAGTTCACAAGTATATGAGACAGGGGCATCCCCTAAATTCCGTTGGATTCTTTTTTCCCAATCCTCCAGATCCTCCTTGGAATAGGAATTATCCAAGGAATACATACGATGCTCGTGCACAACGGTTTCAAAATGCTTCGTGACCATGCCCCCCACGCGGATGGTAGGCGAACTTTCATCATAAAACTCGGGGTGCTTAGCTTCCAAATCCTGAAGCTCCTTTAACTTCATATCAAACTCAAAGTCGGTAATCGTAGGGTTGTCCAGAACGTAGTAATTATAATTATGGTCCCTTAGCTCCTCCCTTAAGTCCTTGATGGTAGATTCGACGTCCATATTTTGTATTATAGTTTAGCTTTTATCATGCGGTCATTCCCGTACATATCCTTTCGTAATTCAATTTCACTAAAATCATAAGTATGAAGCAAACGACATGTTTCCGTACCCAAATACTGATTGATTTCCAGGTACAACATACCGTTTGGTTTTAGATGTTTCGATGCAAAATCGGCGACTCCCCTATAAAAAATCAATGGGTCCTCATTGGAGACAAAGAGTGCGGACTCAGGTTCGAACAATAGAACATTTTTATTCATTTTATTTTTTTCCAACTTCCTGATATAAGGAGGATTGGATATTATTATATCAAATGAAAGTTCACTATAAAAATCCAACATATCGGCCTTGAAAAAATGAACTTCCACCTCGTTTTTAAGGGCATTTTCACGGGCGATTTCAAGCGCCTCTTCTGAAATATCGAGAGCCTGAACATTTGCATTTTTCAAGGATTTGGCAAGGCCGATGGCAATACAACCACTCCCCGTTCCCATGTCCAAAATATCCAGATTGGCTTGTTTATCTACATCAGCCAACACCCAACGAACCAATTCCTCTGTCTCCGGACGAGGTATCAGCACCTGCGGACCCACCTTGAAGTCCATACCCATAAAGTGCGCCGACCCGATTATATGTTGAATGGGGCGATGCTCTTTCAATTGTGACAATGCCTCGAACATTTTTGGTTCCTCATGCTTTTGAATTCGCAAGTCTGGCTGAATGACAAGGACAAATCGCTCCAGGCACAAATAATCCTCAATCAGCAAATAAAAAAAACTGGAAACCTCCTCTTTGCCGTACAGGGCGTCCAGTTCTTTGTGAAAAATCTTTTTTAATTCACTAAGCAACATATTACAAAGTCTTCAGCATCCAAACGGGACAGGAATAATGCCCCGTATTTCCCATGGGCGCATCGATATATTCGAAACCGGACTTTTTATAAAGTTTTTGGGCGTCTTCCATGTAAGGCATGGTTTCCAAATAACATTTCTCAAAACCGAATTCCCGTGCGCGTTCCAAACAGGTCTCCATCATTTTTGCACCCAAACCACGTCCACGGGCAGCCTTTAAAAAATACATTTTTTGAAGCTCACAAACGTTACCATCATAGTTTTCCAACTGGGCAACACCGGCACAACCAATGATTTTACCGCCGTCATCAATGACGAAGTACGTTGCCCTGGGCACATTATAGGTCTCGTACATTTGGTCCAAGGCCGCATCTGCATAGGCGGTACCCACTTTAGGAACACCCATTTCCACTAAAACCTCGCGCACGACACGCGCCACTTCATCATTATCGGAGGGTCTTATCTCCCGTATTACAACCTCTTGCATTGCTTTTAAATAATAGGCTTTAAAGTACTATTTTTGATTGGTGAAGATACATGAAATGGGCAAAAACCTAAAAAACAGTTTTCAACAAGCCGTATCCTGCGGGTACGGACTCAATCAACCCCAACCCCTTGATGTCTGTGAATGAAAAATACATGCGGCGTTGCCTTGAAATTGCCAAAAATGGAATAGGCACCACAGCACCCAATCCTTCCGTAGGTGCCGTCATTGTCCATAACGACCGTATTATAGGGGAAGGCTATACCAGCCCCTATGGCGGGGCCCATGCTGAAGTAAACGCCATTCGTTCCGTAAAGAACAAAACTTTGCTATCAAAATCTATCCTATACGTAACCCTGGAGCCTTGCTCCCATTATGGAAAAACACCACCCTGTGCCAATTTAATTGTTGAAAACAAGATTCCCAAGGTGGTCATAGGAGTAAGGGACCCACATGAGAAAGTTGCCGGTAATGGCATAGAAATCCTTGAAAAGGCCGGATGCTCAGTCACTATTGGGGTTTTGGAAAAAGAATGCAGGGAACACCACAGGCGATTTCTAACATTTCATGAACAAAAACGCCCGTACATAATCCTGAAGTGGGCCGAAACTTCAGACAGTTTTATTGCACCCATCAAGGAACATCGAAATTCCAAACCCGAACCTTATTGGATTACCAACACCTATTCCAGACAATTGGTCCATAGATGGCGCGGTGAGGAACAGGCCATTTTGGTGGGAACCAATACCGTACTGGAAGACAATCCGAAACTAGACACAAGACTATGGAAAGGAAGGGCGCCGATCCGACTCATAATCGATAAAAATCGTAAAATACCAAATGGTTTACATGTTTTGGATGGGAAACAACCCACAATTATTTTTACTTCAAGTGAAAATCAAAATAAAATAATAAAAAATATTGAATTACAGTATATTGAAAGTTTAAGTAATTATGTTTTAGAGGTGTCTAAAAATCTATTTGAAAGGAATATACTAAGTGTTCTTGTGGAAGGTGGAGCCAAAACTATTCAAAGTTTTATCGATGAAAACCTGTGGGACGAAGCAAGGATTTTTGTTGGAAAAAACGTCTTTAAAAAAGGAATAAAAGCCCCTATCTTGCAAGGAGAACTAGTGCGAGAAAAATACATTTTAAACGACCATTTAAAAATAATCCGGAATGATAAAAAATATCATATTTGATTTTGGCGATATCTTCATCAACCTGGACAAGCCAGCAGTGTTTAAAAATATGGAAGCTTTTGGCTATACCGAATATACCGATGCTTTGGACCGCCTCTGCAAGGAGTATGAAATGGGCCATATGTCATCCATAGATTTTTTGGCAGGCCTAAAGGAAATGTATCCGAAAGCCGCTAAAACCGATTTAGTGGATGCCTGGAATTCTATCCTGCTTGATTTTCCGGAATATCGATTGGAATTTATAGAGGAATTAAAGACAAAAAAAACCTACCGTTTATTTTTATTGAGCAATACGAACGATATTCACATCGAATATGTAAAAAGGACCATGGGCCTGGAACGTTTTGAGCGTTTCAGAAATTGTTTCGAAGGCTTCTATTTGTCCCAACAGATTAAGATGCGCAAGCCCAATACCAATATTTACGAATACGTATTGAACGAAAATTCGCTAGTTCCAGAGGAAACACTTTTTATTGACGACACCAAGGCAAATACGGATAGTGCGCAAAAATTAGGGATACGATGTTGGAACCTTCTAGTCGGGAAAGAGGATATTGTTGAGCTAAACAAAAAGCTGTAATGGAATATTTGGCACTGAGCGTTCTAGCATCCAGTCTGATCTTTGTGATTTTTAAACTTTACACCAAATTCAGGATACAGACACTTTATGCCATTATTGTCAATTACTTTGTTGCGTGTTCCGTAGGAATCTATTTCTATACTGGTAACATTGAATTTACAAAGGTCATTGAACAACCTTGGTTTTTTGGAACGATTCTTTTGGGCGTACTGTTCATTGTTGTTTTCAATCTTATGGCGGCCACTTCACAAAAAGTGGGGGTTTCCGCGGCATCCGTAGCAACGAAGATGTCATTGGCGATACCCGTTGTTTTCGGCATGTGGATGTATGGGGAGCGCCTTGGCTCTTTTGAAATTTTGGGCATCCTTTTGGCCTTGGTGGCGGTATACCTGGCCACCATGCGAAAGAAGAATGTAGTCAATCACAGGTACCTCCTATTGTTGCCCGTAGCTGTATTTATTGGTTCCGGCATCATAGACACGAGCATAAAATACGCCCAACAGGTATCCGTACCTGAAGAGGAATTCCCTTTGTTTTCAGCCGTGGTATTTGGATCGGCAGCATCCTGTGGGATTTTGTTCATTTTGTTGAAATCTTTTAAAGGCGGCTTACAAATAAATTCTAAGAATGTCATTGGAGGTATCTGTTTGGGGGTCCCGAATTTTTTTTCCATATACTTTTTAATGAAGGCATTAGATAGTGAAACCTTAAATAGTGCTTCAATATTTACGATCAATAACGTTGCTATTGTAATGCTTTCTACATTGCTTGGTATATTTTTGTTCAAAGAAAGGATTAGTGGCAAAAATTGGATAGGCATAGGCCTGGCCATTGTCAGTATTGTTTTGGTAGCGCTAGGTAATACAATTCAAAAAATGGTGTTCGGATAATCACACGCAATGGATTCCAAAATCACTAGATTCAAGACTACGGACAAACCTTCAGGGGAAGTATTGTTTAAGGAAAAGAAAAGCAAGTTCTTTGGATATACCTTTCCTATAACTACCGAAGAAGAGGTGAAAACGATACTTGAAGAACTTCGTAAACTTCACCCCACGGCAAACCACGTGTGCTATGCTTGGCAATTAGGAATTATGGACGTTCAATATAGGGCAAATGATGATGGGGAGCCTAACAATTCTGCAGGACTACCTATTTATGGTCAAATCCAATCCTTTGAGGTAACCAATGTGTTGGTAGCTGTAGCCCGTATTTTTGGAGGTACAAAATTGGGTGTAGGCGGTTTGATGACCGCTTATAGGGAGACGGCCAAGTTGGCATTGGAAAATTCAGTGATATCGGAAAAAGTTTTAACGGAGGAATTATCGATGACATTTGAATATGCGGAAATGGATACCGTCATGAGGTTCATTAAAAAGAACCAATTGGAAATACTTTCCCAAAAGCTGCATCTGGATTGTGAAATACATGTTTCGGTTCAAAAAGATCTACTACCCGGCATTTTGGAACAATTGAAAGCCCATCATAAAGTTTCCGTCCAATTGCCTGATTTAAAAAAGTAAGAATTATAACAGTTTTTCCAGAATATAATCGGGACACTTTATAGGCTTTTTCTTATAAGCGTCCATGAACACCAAAACGGTGTTCGCCTCGATCAAAATTTCACCATCCTTGTTCAGTATAACATAGTCAAATTCTATACGTACGGACGGTTTGTTTTTTAGTTGGGTACGGACCGTTATGAGGTCGTCATATCGTGCAGGATTTTTATATTCTATTTTAAGGGAAATAACTGGAAGCATGACCCCATGCTCCTCCATCCATTTGTAGGAAAGCCCCAGGGACCTTAGCCACTCAACCCTTCCCATCTCAAGATATTGCGCATAGTTACCATAATACACAACGCCCATTTGATCTGTTTCCCCATATCTTACTCGAAAAGAAATTTCGTTAAACCCCATAGATTTATAATTAAAAACTATATATTTAAAGCCCCCGTTGGTAGGCAACGAACATGAGGAAAAAAAAGCTCAAATTCAATAGGTATTGATTTTTTTTTTAGAATTTTTGTTCACATATTTGTCCACCTTACAGAGCTAATATAACTGTCTCTATTTTTTGAATTTGTTCGCTTTAAACTAACCAATAACAAGAGCTTTAATTATTATGAATGTTACTGCCGATTCCGTATGGAAAAATTGTTTGGTATTTATCAAGGATAACATCCAACCGCAGGCATTCAAAACTTGGTTTGAACCTATAAAGCCTATTAAGCTTTCCAATAATGCGTTAAGTATACAAGTTCCAAGTAAATTTTTTTACGAGTGGCTGGAAGAGCATTACGTGAAATTACTTAAAGTAGCCTTAACGAAACAGCTTGGTGAAACTGCCAAATTGGTATACATTATTAAGATGGAAAATACCTATGGCAACAAAGAACCTTTCACTGAAAAAATACCCAGTTCCAATAGGGGCAATATGAGTCCCCAGGAAATGGACGTTCCCATAAAGTCCAAAAATCCGGAACTACGAAATCCTTTCGTAATTCCGGGCATTAGGAATATTAAAATTGAATCCCAGTTAAACCCTAACTATAATTTCGATAATTTTTTAGAAGGTGATTCCAATCGCTTGGCTCGCTCGGCAGGTATGGCCGTAGCCAACAAACCGGGAGGCACATCCTTTAACCCCTTGTTGGTTTTTGGGGGCGTTGGTTTGGGAAAGACCCATTTGGCGCATGCCATTGGGGTTGAAATAAAGGACAAATATCCAGAACGTACCGTATTATATATTTCGGCGGAAAAATTCACCCAACAGTACATAGAATCCGTCAAGAAAAATACCCGAAACGATTTTATCCATTTCTATCAGTTGATAGATGTGTTGATTATTGACGACGTACAATTCCTTTCCGGCAAATCGGGAACCCAGGATGTGTTTTTCCATATCTTCAATCATCTCCATCAAAATGGCAAACAGGTCATTTTAACTTCGGATAAGGCTCCAGTGGATATGCAGGACTTCGAGCAACGACTACTTTCCCGCTTTAAATGGGGATTGTCGGCAGAATTACAAAGTCCGGATTATGAAACCCGAATTTCCATCCTAAAGAACAAACTATATAGGGATGGTGTGGAAATGCCCGATGATATCATTGATTATGTGGCCAAACACATTAAGACCAATATCAGGGAACTGGAAGGTGCAATTATTTCCCTTATTGCACAATCTACCCTAAACAAACGGGAAGTTACCATTGAATTGGCGCAACAAGTAGTTGAGAAGTTCGTAAAGAACACCAAAAGAGAGGTATCCATTGATTATATACAAAAGGTAGTCTCCGATTACTTTGAAATGGACGTTGCTACATTACAATCCAAAACAAGAAAAAGACATATTGTGCAGGCGAGGCAATTGGCCATGTTCTTTGCCAAAAAATTCACAAAGGCCTCTTTGGCGAGCATTGGTTCGCAAATTGGCAAAAGGGACCACGCTACCGTCTTACATGCATGTAAGACCGTGGATAATCTTGCCGAAACGGATAAGCAGTTTCGCAAATACATAGAAGACCTTACCAAAAAATTCTCCTGAATTTGATGAAGACCAAAGTTTTGATGGTTTGCCTTGGAAATATCTGCAGGTCGCCATTGGCCGAGGGTATTCTAAAAAGCAAGGTTGACACCGCTACAGTATATATAGATTCTGCAGGTACGGGAGGATATCATATTGGAAATCCACCCGATCACAGGTCCATTGCAATTGCCAAAAAATACGGTATCGACATCAGTCATCAAGTATGCAGAAAGCTTAAGGCGAAGGATTTGGAAGATTTTGACATCATTTATGCCATGGATAAAAGCAATTATAGCAACATAATTGGCTTGAGCAGAAATGAAGAGCAAGCGGCCAAGGTCAAATTATTGCTAAGTGAAACAAACAATGGGGAGCTAGAGGTGCCCGATCCTTATTATGATTCGGTCGATGGTTTCGAAAAGGTTTTTCACATGATAGACGCGGCGTGTGAAACAATAGCCAAAAAATTATCCTAAAGAACAATGGCGGACCAAATATCAAAAAAAGGCAAACTCTATTTAATTCCCTCTACCCTAGGAGAAATTCCCCCATTGGAAGTACTTCCCATTTCCATTAAACGGGCGATCGAAGAAATAAATATCTACATTGTTGAGAACGAAAAGACGGCGCGACATTTTATAAAGAAAGTTTCGCCCAGAAAATCACAACCCTCCTTGACCCTTTTTCCTCTCAACAAGTTCACAGAAGCGTCTGAGATACCAAGTTTTTTGAACCCATGCTCGGAAGGATATGATGTGGGCATATTGTCCGAAGCCGGGTGCCCAGGAATTGCAGATCCAGGGGCCGCCGTCGTAAAAATTGCCCATGAGAGGAACATACAAGTGGTTCCGTTGGTTGGACCATCCTCTATCATACTTGCCCTTATGGCCAGTGGCATGAACGGGCAAAATTTTGCTTTCAATGGTTATTTGGCGATTGAAGGCTCAGAAAGAAAAAAACAAATAAAGACCTTGGAAAGAAAATCCAAGGAAGAAAACCAATCCCAAATTTTCATAGAAACACCCTACAGAAACAATAAGCTGTTGGAAGAGCTTTTAAAAACGGTCTCCGGTAATACCAGAATTTGCATAGCATGTGACATTACCCTTACCACAGAATTTATTAGGACCAAGCCCGCCTCTCAATGGAAATTTGAACAGGTAGACCTACATAAACGCCCAACAATTTTTATCATTCAGGCATAAAAAAACCTTGACATTACTGCCAAGGCTTTTCCATTTTCATATATAATAGTATTTTATATTCTTGGGTTTTTTATAGGTTTAATCATAGTGATGTCAAATCCTGAAAATATCTTCAAATACGTCGCGATCGTAGTTCCATAACCGTCCGTAACATCTGTCTTACCAAAGGTGCGTAAATACTGTTTCACATTTCCAGGTCCCGCCAGATGGGCAGCAGCCACGATACCAGACTCGGTTACTTCGATGCCATTGATACGTTTGCCCACAAATCGCTGGATATCCTTTCTTAGGATCCATTTGTTTCGGGCGATATTCTTTTCGAAGACTTCCTCCTGCAAGGCAGGGTTTTCCAAAAAGTGAATCGAGTCGTATACACCTACTAGGGCCAACGTATTGACGCCGAATTGGTATTTACCCAAATATCCGAAAGAATTTACAGCCGAATAACTGCCTTGAGACTCCTTGAAAGCCAAGGCTTCCTTAAATCCGATGTACCTGCTCCCCAAGAAGGGTGGTCGTACATTCATTTTTTCAAAATAAGCTTTGTCCTGGGGGAACAAAAACGGAGGGGGTTCTTTTACTTTTAAAGCTTCAGGAACTTCAACATTGTAAAGCCTAAAACTGAAACTCGAAAAAATAAAAATCACGATAAGAGGACAAGAGAACAATATCCATCTTTTCATAAAGTGTTTTTCTTAAGACTTACAGCTATAAAATCGCTTGCTTAAATTTCTGGGGCAAAGTTAATTATGTTAAAAACGTAAACTGGGAAGATTTTGTTAAAAATATACACTTTTAGTTAACATGTCTTAAAATAACGATAAGAGCCTACCTATTGATTTTCTGTTCGTTAAGCCAGCGGATGTATTGTGCCTTATTTCGGTTATGCTGTGCAATATTCTCGGCAAACATATGGTAACCAAAGTTCTTTACATTGGCCACAAAATAGTAGTAATTATGTTTTTCAGGGTTTAGGACAGCGTCAACCGCACTAATATCGGGCATGGTAATGGGTCCGGGAGGAACACCTCCGTATTTATACGTATTGTACGGCGAATCCATTTCCAAATCCTTGTACAATACCCTTTTAATAATGGTATCGTAATTTCCGGTTACCTTTTTAATGGCATAGATTACCGTAGGATCCGCCTGTAAGAGCATACCTGATCTTAATCGGTTTAAATAGACACCGGCAACACGTGGCCTTTCGTCCACCTTGGCAGTTTCTTTATGGACAATAGCGGCCAAAGAAACCACCTCATTGGGAGACATTCCTTGGGCCTTGGCCTTAGCAATCCTATCCTCGTTCCAAAAGCGTTTATACTCCTTTAGCATACGGTCCCGGAATTCTTCCGCAGAAGTGTTCCAAAAAAATTCGTAGCTATTGGGTATGTACAAGGCCAATTTAGTTTCTTGATCAAAACCGTTCTCACCCAGAAACTCGGTATCATTAAATACCTTCAAAAGACTAAGGCTATCCGCCTCTATTTGCTCGGAAATCCTGCCCGCCAAGGAGGCTATATTTTCCTGATTGTTGAAGGATACCCTTACGGGGATGTTGTTTACCCTTAGATTGTTGATAATGTCGTTATTGGTCATACCTTTTGAAATGCGGTATTTCCCACCCCTAATATTGGATGCATATCCCTTCCTCTCTGCAGCTTTTTGAAAAGATGGAATATCGGTCAAAAGTGGCGCGAGCTGTTCCTTAACATCTGCAAAGGAGTCGTTAGAACCTATATAAACAAAAGCCTCCTTGTTATTAAAGCTGGTATTTGGAGTAAAAAAAGTGCTATAAACTCTATAGGCAAATACACCGGCCCCGATTAGCCCGAAGATCAATATGGCGACTACAATTTTTTTGATGTACATTATCTAAAAATCTTTTGAAATAATAATTCGTTTTTAAAAACGCCTTCGGTAAATATCCAATCCCTTTTGGTTCCTACCAGTTCAAAGCCCAATTTTTTAAACAGATGAAGGCTACTGTAGTTTTCTTCCAAAATATTGGCGTATAGCTGTTGCAGACCCAAGGTCTTAAAAGCATACCTACATAATATTTCAAGGGCCTCCGTACCAATACCCTTGTTTCTTTTCCCTTCTTCAGAAATAACGATACCAACCCCGGCCCGCTTGTTTTTTGGGTCGAAATCGAAAAGGTCTATAAGGCCGATGGCTTCATTGTCCAAGGTACAGATCACCAAACGCAATTGTTTTACATCATAAATATCCCTGTGGGCATTTTCCAGGTATAGTTTTAAGACATCTCTGGAATAAGGTGCAATGGTACCACTTATTTCCCAAACCGTAGGATGGTTCTCCAGTTCGAAAAGCAAATCCAAGTCCCCTGTTTCCAAGGCCCTTAACTTAATACTTTTTCCTTGAAGGCTTACCATGAAATTTCACCTTTAAAAACCTGCTTGGCCTCTCCATTTAAATGGACTTTGCAATAGGTATTGTTTTCAAAATCAAATTCGACTTTTAACTGACCTCCCAAAGCGATTATGTGTGCAAAATTATCCTTTAATTTTCCCAAATAATGCATTGCCAGTGCAACGGCCGTTACTCCCGTACCACATGAAAGTGTCTCATCCTCCACTCCCCGCTCGTAGGTTCTTACCCTAAAGGTATCCTCGGTTACTTGTTCCACAAAATTGATATTGCTTCCCGATTCCCCATAAATACCGTACCTTATTTTGGAACCCTCCTTGGCAACGTTGAACTTTTCAAGACCTGATACGATTTGTACGTGATGGGGCGAGCCCGTATTCAAGTACAAGGCATTTGGTTTACTTTTCAGTTCCTCTACGTCCTGCATTTTTAGACGTACGGTATTTTCGTTGACCGATGCGGAATGGGGCCCGTCCACGGCCATGAATTCCGTTGTCTTATTTATAATGCCCAAGAACTTTGCAAAAGCAACAATACACCTTCCACCATTTCCACACATACTTCCCTCCTTGCCATCAGAATTGTAATACACCATTTTAAAATCCAGGGATGCATCATTTTCAAGAAGAATAAGTCCGTCGGCCCCAATCCCAAATCTCCTGGAACATAAAAAAGCTACAAGGTTTTGATCCTCCTTAGGAAAAAATAATGACCGATTGTCAATCATTATAAAGTCGTTACCAGTCCCTTGATACTTATAAAATGTAGTGGTCATAACCTAAATTAAACCACAAAGATAGGATTAAATTGAGGCATCCTTGCAGTTAAAAAGTCGTTAAACCATTACCAAAAAAATGGAAATGATGTAATTTTACCCTTAAAAGGTTAAAACAGTATAGATTATGAAGAGAATTGGAGGACTTTTACTCGTTTCCATCTTTGCCGGTGTCATAACATTAGGTGCCTACAAGTTTTTCTTTGAGAAACCCAACTACGCCATTGTAACTTCCAATGATTCACAACCCATTTTTAGCACTAATTATTCGCCAACTTCGGCTTTAGGCTCTGGAATAAATGAAGTTGATTTCACAAATGCTGCCGAACGTACCGTAAATTCCGTTGTCCACGTAAAAAACCTTACTTTAAGCGCTCGAAGAAGTAGTGTCTTCGATTTTTTTTACGGATCCGGAGGTACCGTAACCCCCCAAGTGGGAACAGGATCCGGGGTCATTATATCCCAAGATGGTTACATAGTGACCAACAATCATGTTATAGCCAACGCAACGCAGCTACAGGTAACCTTGAACAACAACCAGACCTTTGAAGCGGAATTGGTGGGTACCGATCCAAACTCGGACATTGCCCTAATCAAAATAAACACGGAGGACAAACTACCTTACTTGGCCTTTGGAGATTCTGATAATACAAAAATTGGGGAATGGGTATTGGCCGTTGGAAATCCGTTTAATTTGACATCTACAGTCACTGCGGGAATCGTAAGTGCCAAGGCCAGAAGTTTGGACACCCGTTCCAATCAATCCTTCATTCAGACAGATGCCGCTGTAAATCCAGGAAACTCCGGAGGTGCTTTGGTAAATACCAACGGAGATTTGATTGGCATTAATACGGCCATATCGTCGCAAACAGGATCTTACGTGGGGTATTCCTTTGCGGTACCCAGCAATATCGCAAAGAAAGTCGTGAACGATATCATGGAATATGGAAACGTTAGAAAGGCGTTTATGGGTATAAGTCCTGCCCCCGTGGATACGCGGGATGCCATAGAAAGAGGCATAAATAACATAGATGGGGTATATATTGAAAGCATAGAGGAAGAATCCGGTGCTGATGATGCAGGATTGGAATTGGGCGATATCATTAAAAAGGTCGATCAAATAGACATACACAAGTATCCGGACCTTACAGGCTATTTGGGTACCAAAAGGCCCAATGATACTATTAATGTTACCGTTGAAAGAAATCAAGAACTATTGACCATACCCGTGATTTTAAAGGAAAGGCAATTATTGATAGTACCTGCTATGGGAATGGAAGTAAAGAATCTGACCAAGGACGATCAAAAGAGATTTAGAACAAAAAACGGGGTGAAAATTACAGGAGTACCGGAGCGTTACCGGGGCTATGGGCTAGAAGGCAAGGTCATCGTTAAAGTAGATGAAAAGGATATTAAGGATATTTCGGATGCGGACACGGCCTTTGGCGCCATTTCTAGGTATGGAAAAACTATTATCACCATGCTTAATGAAAAAGGCGAAAGAGAACGCTTAATTTTTCAATAACTCAAATTTAAAGTTTGGAAAGCATCCACCCTAAATGGATGCTTTTTTCATTTATAGTTGTTACAAATCTTCACAAAAGGCATAATTTTGAGATCTTATATAACAACAAACCAATATGTCTCGTAAAATATCCTTTGAAAAAGAACTGGCTTTCCAAGCTGATAGAAGAAAGGCCACGACGGAGTTTATAAAGATTATCAGCGACTTATGGTATGATAGGTCCATAGAAATTGTCCTATTTAAAAACCCGTTAATAGATCGAAATGTAAGCGATATAATTCGGTTGCACGAGTATGCCGGCGAGTTTGTGCAAAAGCCCATTTCCATATTTGATTCCGTTGAAATCCTTAGAGCCATCAATGACCTAAAGTTGCCACCGGCCAAATTGGATATAGGTAAATTGACCTATGAATACCATTCCGATGATAACAATTTTAATAACGTGAAAGCCTTTGTTATCGATAAACTTAAATCGGCAACGGATTATAAAAGCATTAAACCAAAGGATGTCATTCTGTATGGTTTTGGTAGAATTGGTCGGTTATTGGCAAGAGAACTCATGTCTAAAACGGGAAAAGGCAATCAAATGCGATTGCGGGCCATTGTTGTACGAGGGGTCCTAGATGAAGACATATTGGAAAAAAGAGCCAGTCTTTTGAGAACGGATTCCGTTCATGGTAATTTCACGGGAACGGTTACCGTAAATGCCAAGGACAACACCCTCTTGATCAATGGCACAACTGTTCAAATAATTAGCGCCAAAGTCCCAGAGGAAATAGACTACACCCAATATGAAATATCCGATGCCCTTGTAATTGATAATACCGGGGCCTATAGGGATCAGACCCAGTTATCCAGACATTTAAGGGCCCAAGGTGTTTCCAAGGTACTTTTAACAGCACCTGGCAAAGAGATACCAAATATAGTACACGGGGTAAACCATTTGGACTATGACCCAGATACGACTCATATATTTTCCGCAGCTTCCTGCACAACAAACGCAATTACTCCCATACTAAAGGTCATTGACGATTCCATTGGTATAAAAAAAGGACATTTGGAAACCATACATGCCTATACGAACGACCAAAACCTTGTGGATAATATGCATGATAAATATCGCCGAGGGAGGGCTGCGGCACTGAATATGGTTATTACGGAAACTGGTGCTGGCCAAGCAGTGACTAAGGCCCTGCCCAACCTAAAGGGCAAGTTGACTTCCAATGCAATTAGGGTCCCTGTCCCCAACGGGTCTTTGGCAATTCTTAATCTAGATATCAAAAACAAGACTTCTTTGGAAGGCATTAATACCATTGTAAAAAAATACGCGCTCGAGGGCGACTTGGTGGAGCAAATAAAATATAGCCTAAGCAAGGAATTGGTCTCATCGGACATTGTGGGATCTGTTGCACCCGCCGTTTACGATAGTGAGGCCACAATCGTTTCTGACAATGGCAAGAATTTGGTACTGTATATTTGGTATGATAACGAATTTGGATATTCCCAACAGGTAATGCGACTTGCAAAATATATTGCCAAAGTAAGACGTTATACCTATTATTAAACAACGGTACAAAACATCCTTTTCGAAAGATTTTACGTACCTATTAATTAAAGACTGAGGTTTTACATCATTTGATTTTATTAAATTACTTTAGTCTTCTCTAAATCAGTTTTTAACGGAAATTTAAATACGAATGAAAATTTCAAGGTTATTATTTTTTCTGGCGGTCCTACTTACTGCCAGTGTAAGTTTTGCACAGGATTCAGAAGATGATGAATCTCTATCCCTGGACAGTGGTCCTATTGGAAGTCAATTTGAATATGTCACCAAAAAGTCCGGAAATTACCGTGCAGATGGAG
This sequence comes from Maribacter algicola, assembly GCF_003933245.1. Taxonomy (NCBI): domain Bacteria; kingdom Pseudomonadati; phylum Bacteroidota; class Flavobacteriia; order Flavobacteriales; family Flavobacteriaceae; genus Maribacter; species Maribacter algicola. The sequence goes on along the minus strand of NZ_QUSX01000002.1, from coordinate 415,715 downwards.
TACGTTATGAAGTAGTTAGGGAAACAAACCTCTACAAATTACGGGAAAACGTCCTTGACTCCTTAAAAGCCTTTAACAAAAGAATAGCTGAACTTAATTCTACGATTTCGGAGCATGAAACAACCATTAGCTCTATAAACAAAAAACTTGAGGAAACCACAACGAATTTAGCCGCAGTTACGGAGGAAAAGGATAGTATGTCCTTTTTAGGCCTCTCAGTATCCAAAGGGACTTATAATATTATATTGTGGACCATTATTGCTGGTCTGTTTATCTTATTGGGTTTGTTTGTTTATAAATTTAGAAGCAGTAATATCCTGACCCAAGAAGCCAAGCAGAACCTTGCCGAATTGGAAGTTGAATATGAGGATCATAGAAGACGGGCTTTGGAACGCGAACAGAAAATTAGTAGAAAGCTACAGGACGAGCTCAATAAACAAAAGAAAGCGAAATAATTTTAAGCTCCCATTTGGGAGCTTTTTTTAATAATGATTGTAAGACAGGCCCATATCACAGATTTGGAACTTATAGTTCCATTATTTGATCAATATAGGGTTTTCTATGGTCAAGCATCTGATTTGAATAGGGCGAAAGTTTTTTTAGAAGCACGATTTCAACACAAGGAATCCATCATATTTGTTGCTTTTAAAGAGTATATACCAGTCGGGTTTTTACAACTTTATTTTTCATTTTCATCGGTATCCCTTGAATCGACCCTCATTCTGAACGATATTTATGTAAACCGAAATTATAGGAATTTAGGTGTTGGCAGCTCTCTTTTAAAAAATGCCCAAGAATACTGTAGAAAAAACCAATACAAAGGCTTGGCTTTAGAGACCGCAACAGACAATCCCGCACAAAAACTATACGAAAAATTGGGTTGGACGAGGGATTCGCACTGTTTTCACTACTTTTGGCCCGCGAAATAAATCAGTTGTTCCAATGCGAATTGATATCATTACCGTTTTGCCGGAATTGCTTAAAAGTCCGTTCGAGGCATCTATTTTAAAAAGAGCCATTGATAAAGGTTTGGTAGAAGTACACCTTCATAATTTAAGGGACTATACGGACAATAGTTACAATCAAGTAGATGATTATCAATTTGGAGGAGGGGCCGGAATGGTTATGATGATAGAGCCTATAGATAAATGTATTTCCCAGCTAAAATCGCAAAGGAACTATGATGAGGTCATTTATATGACTCCGGATGGAAGTACACTTAATCAGAAAATGGCGAATAGTCTCTCCCTACTTGAAAATATAATAATTCTTTGCGGACATTATAAAGGAGTAGATCAACGCGTACGGGATTTGTTGATAACCAAGGAAATATCCATTGGCGATTATGTATTATCCGGTGGGGAATTAGGGGCTGCAGTCCTTTGCGATACTATAATTAGACTGCTCCCAGGCGTACTTAATGATGAAACATCGGCCCTGACGGATAGTTTTCAAGACGGTTTATTGGCTCCTCCCGTGTACACAAGACCAGCGGAATACAAAGGAGTAAAAGTCCCAGAAATTCTATTAAGCGGAAATTTTGGAAAAATAGAGCAATGGCGGGAGGAAAAAGCTCTCGAACGAACGGAGAAATTAAGGCCTGATCTTTTGCAATAGAGGATCAAGTAAAATAAAAAGATTAAAATATTTGTAGATGTTAATTTTCGAAGTATTTTTGCACCCTGTTAATTCAACCTCTGACGAAAATCGTGAAAGTTGATTTGATTTAATTCCAATAGTAAGATTAAAATGGAATCATTAATAAAGTTTGTACAGGACGAGTTTGTAACAAAAAAGGAGTTTCCAAAATTTTCAGCGGGTGATACTATTACGGTGTATTACGAAATTAAGGAAGGTGAAAAAACACGTACCCAGTTTTTTAAGGGAGTGGTAATTCAAAGAAGGGGAACCGGAGCTACAGAAACATTTACAATTCGTAAAATGTCCGGAACGGTTGGTGTGGAAAGAATTTTCCCAATCAATTTACCTGCTCTACAAAAAATCGAGGTTAACAAAAAAGGTAAAGTTCGTAGATCACGTATTTACTACTTTAGAGGTTTGACAGGTAAAAAAGCAAGAATTAAAGAGGTAAGATCTTAGTTTTTACTTTTAAATCACATAAAAAAAACACCGAATTTATCTCGGTGTTTTTTTATGAACAATTGTTAAAACCCCTAGTTCATAAATTGTTCATTATTAATTAGTTGGAAAAATAGCTTTCATATGGATTTTTTTGTTATATTTATGTGTGATTAAAGGGAGAACGCTGAGGTAGATAGTAGTAACCTCCCCATCACTATAAAGTTTACGTTCTTTATATTGTTGCTTAATCAAGATAGATTTTTTCTAGGGAATCATTTATCAAGATGAACATTGGGAATAATGGCTGTCGCTTTTATTACCTATGTGGGCATTGAAAATTAATACTTTCATAGTTTTAATATTCAAATGCTAAGGCAACATAAACGAAGTGTAGAGTAAATGCTTGATTATAGAATTTAGATTGAAACACATTTCAAACGTTGATTTAGTGACGCAGAAGCAATCAAGGGTTGCAGTTCTAATTAATTTTAGAACAACATGTCTGTAAGCTATTTCTAAAAAGCCATGTCAAGGTATAAGTACTTTGATATGGCTTTTGTTATTTCACAAAGCTTCTCAAAAGGCCTTAAATATTCAGTAACTACCCCCCTATTTAGGCTAGATAAAATTGTATATTTGCACCGCTTGAACTAAAAAAAATACGAATGTCCAAAATTTACTATACCAAAACCGATGAAGCACCGGCACTAGCAACGGCCTCATTCCTACCTATTGTCAAAGCTTTTACAAAGACTTCGGGAGTTGATATTGAGACGAAAGATATCTCCTTAGCTGGGAGAATAGCTGCTGTTTTTCCTGAATATTTAACCAAAGAGCAACAAGTTCCCAATGATTTGGACGTGTTGGGAGAGCTTGCTAAACAACCTGAGGCCAATATTATAAAACTGCCCAATATCAGTGCTTCAATTCCTCAATTGAAGGAGGCTATAGCGGAGTTACAATCAAAAGGATATAAAATACCTGATTACCCAGATGAACCAAAGACTGACGACGAAAAGGAAATTAAGGCCAAATTTGATAAAATAAAAGGGAGTGCCGTAAACCCAGTATTAAGGGAAGGAAATTCCGATAGACGTGCTCCAAGAGCAGTAAAGAATTATGCGAAAAAGAATCCACATTCCATGGGTGCCTGGTCTTCTGATTCCAAAACCCATGTGGCCACCATGTCACATGGTGATTTTAAATCCAATGAGAAATCACTAACGATTCAATCCGCCACGGAGATACAAATAGTTCAACAATCCGAAAGTGGAACAAAGAAAGTTTTAAAAGAAAAATTATCCTTGCAAAACGGTGAAATCATTGATGCCACTGTTATGAGCAAAAAAGCACTGTTGGCCTTTTTAAAGGAACAGGTGCAAGACGCCAAGGAAAAAGGAGTCTTATTCTCCGTGCATCTAAAGGCAACCATGATGAAGGTCTCAGACCCCATCATCTTTGGACACGTGGTAGAGACCGTGCTAAAACCTGTTTTTGAAAAAAATGCGGACACATTTGAAAAAATTGGGGTAAATCCAAATGACGGTCTAGAGGTTTTGTATAATAAATTGGATAAATTACCTGCTGAGCAAAAAGCGGAAATCGAGGGTCAAATTGTTTCAGAACTTGAAAAAGGCCCCTCTTTGGCCATGGTCAATTCCGATAAGGGGATTACCAACCTTCATGTGCCCAGTGATATCATTATCGATGCATCTATGCCAGCGATGATTCGTAATTCCGGTAAAATGTGGAATTCAGAAGGTAAAGCACAGGATACCAAGGCCGTAATCCCGGACAGTAGTTATGCAGGTATTTATTCCGCTACCATAGATTTTTGTAAAGAACACGGAGCATTTGATCCAACTACCATGGGTACCGTTCCCAATGTAGGTTTAATGGCGCAAAAAGCTGAGGAATACGGTTCTCATGACAAAACATTTGAAATTCAAGAAGCTGGAACCGTACAGGTAATTGATTTGAATACAGGCAAAGTTTTGTTGGAGCATGCAGTAGAACAAGGGGATATTTGGCGTATGTGTCAAGTAAAGGACGCCCCTATCGAAGACTGGATAAAGCTTGCAGTTTCCAGGGCAAGGGCAACAAACGATCCTGCAATTTTCTGGTTGGATGAAAATAGGGCTCATGATAGAGAACTGATAAAAAAAGTTAATCAGTACCTACCACAACAGGATACAGATGGATTGGATATTCAGATTATGTCTCCTGAAAAAGCTACACAATACACGCTTAATCGTATTAAAGCAGGAAAGGATACCATCTCTGTTTCTGGGAACGTACTTAGGGATTACTTAACGGATTTATTTCCCATTCTTGAAGTAGGTACCAGTGCCAAAATGCTATCCATTGTGCCTTTGATGAACGGAGGTGGATTATTTGAGACGGGCGCCGGTGGTTCCGCCCCAAAACATGTAGAGCAATTTTTGGAGGAAGGCCATCTCAGGTGGGACTCCTTAGGTGAGTTTTTGGCTCTTGGAGTTTCATTGGAGTTTTATGGGGAAAAAAATAAGAATCCAAAAGCCAAGATTTTGGCCGATGCTTTGGATGCCGCTACTGAAAAGTTCTTACTAAACGATAAATCACCCTCCAGAAAAGTGAAAGAGTTGGATACTAGGGGAAGTCATTTTTACTTGGCCAAGTATTGGGCGGAGGCCTTGGCAAATCAGGATAAGGACACAGAGTTAAAATTTCTTTTTTCAAAAGTGGATGCACAAATTCAGGAGAAGGAAGAACAGATTTTAAATGAATTGATGGACGCGCAAGGAAGTCCACAGGACATTGGGGGTTATTATAAACCAAATCCAAATTTGGAATCCATTGCAATGCGGCCGAGTGATACCTTGAATAAAATTTTGGATACGATATAAGTTCCATGTTAAACTGTTCAAAAGCCTCCAAAGTGGAGGCTTTTTTTAGTGTAATATACATTCAAATAAAAATTTTATTATTGATTCTTTCTATCCCCCTTCTTATGATTATTGTAGAGAAATACTTGAAACATTAATAAACTTAAATGGAGGTACGAACACAAATGAACTTTGTAAATTTTGACCCATGCCTAAAGCCAGAAATTGTATAAAATATAGTTAACCTTCAAATTGGTTACGTAATTCTAGTTATTTTTGGAAAAAACTTCTATGAACAAGCCTCTTTGGCTATTTCTGTTTCTTTGTTCTTGCTTTATCATATGTGTTTCCGCACAGGAAAAATTCACCTTGAGCGGCGTAATTACGGAGGATTCCAGCAACGAGACCTTAATTGGTGTTACAATAGCCTTTCCAAGCTTGGGAAGTGGCGTTACTACGAACGAATATGGCTTTTACTCCATCACCTTACCCAAAGGGAAATACCAAGTGGTAATAAGCTATTTGGGATTTAGTGATATTGTTGAGGACATTTCCTTGGAAAAGGATTTGAAAATGGATTTTCAGCTTTCAGAGGAAGCGGAGCAGCTTCAAGAAGTTGTAGTTACTGAAAACTCCGAAAAATTGGATATTAGAAAACCTCAAATGAGCGTAAATACGCTTACTGTTGGAACGATAAAAAAAATCCCCGTAATCCTTGGAGAAGCCGATGTGATAAAGTCCATTTTGTTGTTGCCAGGAGTCACCAATGCTGGCGAAGGTGCATCGGGTTTTAATGTTAGGGGAGGTTCGGTCGACCAAAATTTGATTCTTTTGGATGAAGCGATCATTTTTAATTCTTCCCACCTATTCGGCTTTTTTTCTGTGTTCAACCCAGACGCCATTAAGGATATCAAATTGTACAAAGGAGGTATTCCCGCCAGGTATGGCGGCAGGGTATCATCTGTTTTGGATATTTTCCAAAAAGAAGGGAATAGCAAGGAATTTAAAATGAACGGCGGGATCGGTGCCGTGGCGAGTCGGCTGCTTTTGGAGGGTCCCATTATAAAGGACAAAGCCGCATTTCTCATTGGAGGAAGGGCTTCGTATGCCCATTTGTTCCTTCCCTTGTTCGATTTGGACAATACGGCCTATTTCTATGATTTGAATACCAAACTCAATTACAGAATAAATGAAAATAACAATATCCTTCTTTCCGGATATTTCGGTAGGGATGTATTTGGCATTAGCGATAGCTTCGTAAATACCTACGGAAATGCGGTAGGTAACTTTAGATGGAACCATCTTTTTTCGGATAAGTTATTCTCCAACCTCTCCTTGATTTATTCCGATTACTACTATGGGTTAAAGTTGGACTTTGTGGGCTTCAATTGGAACTCCGGCATCCGGAATTTCAATGTGAAATATGACCTAAAACATTACCTGAACGACAAATTACAGGTCAATTATGGCTTGAATAATATATACTACCAATTCAATCCCGGTAAAATAGAACCCAGTAATGAGAACTCAGGGATTCTAGAGGAACAATTAATTCAAAAATATGCTAATGAATTTGCGGCCTATGTGGATTTAGAACATCGGTTAACGGATAATCTTAGCTTGGGTTATGGACTTAGATTCAGCTATTTTAATCGATTGGGGCAAGATGAAATTAATGTTTATGCAAATAATAACCCGGTAAATTTTGATCCACTTTTATCCATTTATCAGGAAGCGGACCCTATTTCGGTTGCCACACCCGGGAGAAATGAAAGTCTAGCAAAATTCACAAATTGGGAACCTAGAGTATCAATGTCCTATACCTTAACGGAGGATAGCTCCATAAAAACGAGCTACACACGTTTAGCCCAATATTTGCACCTTTTATCAAATACCGCCTCCCCTACTCCTTTGGATGTTTGGACACCCAGCGGTCCATTTGTAAAACCCCAATTACTGGACCAATACGCATTGGGCTATTTCAAAAGCTTCAAAAACGATGACTATAGTCTGGAAACCGAAGTCTTTTATAAAGATGTGCAAAATAGAATTGACTACATTGATGGGGCTAACCTAATTGCCAACAATTCAATAGAGCAGGTTATTTTAAATGGAGAAGCAAGGGCCTACGGACTTGAACTTTTATTCCGAAAAAATGAAGGTAAATTTCAGGGATGGTTATCCTATACCCTATCCAAATCAGAACAGCGAACTCCTGGTAGGTCTATAAGCGGAACAAATACTGTAGAGACAGGTATTAATAATGGAAAATGGTACAATACCCCATTTGATAAGACGCACGATATTTCCTTATTTGCAAGTTATGATTTAAACGACAAATGGAGCTTTAACACCAATTTTGTCTACCAAACGGGACAACCTACCAATTATCCAGTGGGGCAATTTGAGTTTCAAGGACTCACGGTACCTTATTATGGACAAAGAAATGAGCAGCGATTGCCTGATTATAACCGATTGGATATTTCAGCGAGTCTCACCCCAAGAAAGAACAAAAACAGAAAAATAAAAGGGGAATGGGTTTTTAGTATTTACAACGTTTACAACAGAAGAAATGCCGCTTCCATCAATTTCAGAAGAAATGACGATACTGGGGCAAACGAAGCGGTTAGAACTTCTATCTTCGGAATCGTTCCCGCAGTAACCTATAATTTTAAACTATAAGTAATGCAAAGATTTTTTTATTGCTTATTGGCCATAACCTTTCTACAATCCTGTGAAGATGTGATAGAAGTCGATTTACCCTTGGAGTCTCCGCGTCTATCGGCTGATGCTATAATCAAATTGGACACATCGGTATCTGTATCCACTGCTCAAATAAAACTTAACCTAACCAGCTCATTTTTTGAGGATCTCGACCCTGTTTCCAATGCTGAGGTAATTATTAGGAATCTTGATTTTATATCGAATGATCCCTTGGAAAGTAATGACATCATCTTGGAAGAAGTATCCCCGGGAATATATGAAGCCGCAAGGAGTACATCCTTTTTTACATCGGGACAATTGGCGCTATTTATAAATTTCAATAGTGAGCGTTACTATGCCAAAACTAGATTTGTACCCACTTCGGAAATAGAAACCTTGGAACAAGGAGAGCAAACCCTATTCACAGGTGAGGAAACTGAGATCATATTGAGTTTCATCGATAATGGTACACGTGACGATTTTTACATTTTTGATTTTGGATTTAACGAATTTCTGGTTACCGAAGATGAATTCTATCAAGGACAGCGGTTTGAGTTTTCCTACTTTTATGATGAAGTTGAACCTGGACAAGAAATGACCATTAGTATATTGGGAGCAGATGAATCCTTCTTTAATTATATGAATCAAATTATTGTTCAAGCAGGTGGGGACCAAGGCCCCTTTCAAACTCCGGCGGCTACAGTAAGGGGAAATATCTTTAACGTGACTGGCGTTGAGAATCCTGAAGATCTTGAATCCATTGGACAAACGAACAATTTTCCTCTAGGATATTTTGCCGTGGTACAGGAATATAAAAATACCATTACGATAGAATGAGAACGGACAAGGAAATGATGGTACAGGGCATAAAAAAGTTGGCCCTCACCGTATTTTTAATGTTTTTGGCCCCTATCGTTATTTGGCAAGCCTTTAAAAACGAGGAACATCCCCTTTATTGGCCCATCCTAGTCATTGGATTGATATTGGCCATGTATGCCATTTATTCCGGTTTTAAAGGTATCCAAACGATAGTTGACGCTCTTTTTGGAGGTAAGGGAAAACCGAAAAACTAATTGCTTGGGTGATTCTTCACAACCGGCTTTTTCCACTTATTGTAAAGTTTATTATAATCGTAATCCAAAACCGTTTCCTGTCTTTCCAATTGCCCGGCTGAAAAAGCCCTTTGCAGAATGTCCTCTATAAGATAATCCTCCTCTATTTCATCAGGATGGAACTCCTCTTTAATACTTATTTTAAAAAGCTTTGCCGTTGTATTGTACCAAAATGCCCTCCAACCATTTCTTAGTTCCTTTACCAAATCGAAAGCCGTGGTGCCCGTTTGTCTGTATATCAATTTCACCAAAATCTGCCCCTCCGTTCTGGTCAGCTTTTTTAACTCTTCCGAAAACTCTTCTTCAATATACTTTTGAACCTTTCGAGTATATTTTTTACGCTTTCTGGTTTTTGTGATCGTTGCAAGGCTGTCATTCAGTTCCACCAAACGCTCTGCAGCCAATTTGGCATATGGATAAACCTTATGGGTCTTACGCCGTAAGATGTAATACCTCAGTTTATCGTCATAGGAGGAAAATTGAAGTTTACCAAAGACATAGGCCTCTTCCAAGGAAATGGAACTCTGAACTATAGAATCTCCTGCCAGTATGATCAATTGCTCAGAAATCGAATCCAGTTCCTGCTCTTCTACCTGTCCTTCTGTTTTTACAAAGAACATCAGGAAAACAAACATTAAAAAACTATTCCTTATCATAGCCATTATTTGTACAAAAGCCTTGCCAAAATTAACGATAATTGATTGAGCATATTATTAAAAACAAGTGAATATTGTTAAGTTTGTAGACAACTTTACAAAGTAGGATTTACTTATAATTTCGAATACTTAATTTGAAGTGTTTATGCGACTTTGAAAGTTAGAATCTTGATTTTTGAGTTAAAAAAATATATATGGCGAACAAAACTATCATTACCAAAAAATCATTGGATTTTTTTGAAGAGTATCTAAACAACGCGGCACCTACCGGTTATGAATGGGAAGGACAAAAGCTTTGGATGGACTATTTAAAACCTTATGTAGACACTTTTATTACCGATACGTATGGAACTGCCGTAGGGGTCATTAATCCCGAATCAAAATATAAGGTCGTCATAGAAGGCCATTCTGATGAAATATCGTGGTACGTTAATTATATTACGGATAACGGGCTTCTTTATGTGATCAGAAACGGAGGCAGTGACCATCAGATAGCTCCCAGTAAATGGGTGAATATACACACCAAGAACGGTATTGTTAAAGGAGTTTTTGGATGGCCCGCAATACACACCCGAAAAAACGATAAGGAAGAACCGCCCAAATTGGATAATATCTTTATTGATATAGGGGCAAAGGACAAGGAAGAGGTAGAAAAAATGGGAGTCCACGTAGGTTGCGTAATCACCTACCCGGATACCTTTCAAGTATTGAACGGTGATAAGTTCGTTTGCAGGGCCATAGATAACCGTGCAGGAGGATTTATGGTTGCCGAGGTTGCCAGGCTATTACATGAAAACAAACATAAACTTCCTTTTGGATTATACATTACCAATTCGGTTCAGGAGGAGATTGGTTTACGTGGTGCGGAAATGATTACCCAGACCATTAAACCGAATATCGCCATTGTAACGGATGTTTGCCATGATACGACCACTCCGATGATTGAGAAAAAGACCCAGGGCCACACAGAAATAGGTGCCGGTCCCGTCATTTCCTATGCGCCTGCGGTACAGAACAAACTTAGGGAACGTATTATTGAAACCGCCGAAGCAAAAAAGATACCTTTCCAAAGATTGGCGGCTTCCAGAATGACGGGTACCGATACAGATGCGTTTGCCTATAGTAATGGAGGAGTTGCGTCCGCGTTGATTTCCTTGCCCCTACGCTATATGCACACCACTGTGGAAATGGTCCACAAGGACGATGTGGAAAACGTGATACGGCTTATTTACGAAACGCTTTTAACCATTAAAGAAGGTGAAACCTTCAGTTATTTTGATTAATAATAAAACCCGCCCATTGGCGGGTTTATTTTTATATGGACGAACTCGTAGATATTCTAGACAACCAAGGAAATCCTTTGGGAGTTTCCCGTATGAAATCTGAAGCGCACCGTGAGGGATTTTTTCACCCCACGGTGCATGTTTGGTTTTACACGTCGGATGGTCAGGTTTTGATTCAACAAAGGGGTCGGCAAAAGGACACCTACCCCCTACTTTGGGACGTTTCGGTAGCAGGACATATTGGTGCTGGTGAATCAATTGAAAAATCGGCGGTCCGGGAGGTATCCGAGGAAATAGGTCTTAAAATAAGACCATCAGATTTACAGAAGATTGGAGTGTTCAAGTCGGTTCAAAAACACTCTGAAAGCTTGATCGATTGTGAATTCCATCATACCTTCCTATGTGAATTAAGGGTATCCCTGGAAAAACTAAAAGAGCAGGAAAGCGAAGTAGAATCTCTGGCTTTGCTGCCTATAATCCAATTTAGGGAGGAAGTTTTAGGTTTAGGAACGGACAAGTATGTACCCCATACAAAAGAGTATTACTCTACGATTATCGAAGCCTTGGAAAAAACGTTCAGAGCGAATCTATAAATTGCTGGGTATCGGACAAAGAGTATGTTTTTTGATCACCACTTTGCATATTCTTAACCACAAAAGAGCTATTTATTAGCTCCTCCTCGCCCAAAAGAACCACGTAGGGTACGTTCCTATTATTGGCATATTTAAACTGTTTGTTCAGTTTAGCATCGGATGGATAGATATCCGCCTTAATTCCATGTTTTCGTAAAACCGTGGTAAGTTTTAAAGCCGCCAAACCTTCCTTGGCACCAAAATTTAAACACAGTACATCCAATGAACGATCTATGGATTCAGGGAAAAGTCTCAACTCCTCCATAACCAAATAGATTCTGTCCAGGCCAAAGGAAATACCTACTCCGCTAACATTGGGTAGTCCGAAGATTCCGGTAAGGTCGTCATATCTGCCACCACCACCGATCGATCCCATAGAAACGCCTTCCGGTGCTGCCACTTCAAAAATGGCCCCTGTATAATAATTGAGTCCACGGGCCAAAGTAACATCAACGACCAACTTTGCGGATTGCAAACCTAAGCTAGTAATGGTCTCCATAATAAACCGAAGTTCATCCACACCTTTTTTGCCTTCTTGGGAGTTGACCAATAAGGCATCCAATTTATTCAACTGGTCCGTATTGCTACCTTTAAGGTTGAACAAGGGCGATGCTTTTTCAATAGCAGATTGCGAAATACCTTTAGAAAGCATTTCCTTTTTTACACCATCTTCCCCAATCTTGTTCAGTTTATCCAATGCTACTGTAAAATCGATCAACAAATCCTTAGCTCCAATGACTTCGGCAATGCCTGCAAGAATTTTACGGTTGTTCAATTTAATGGTAACACCTTCCAATTTTAAGTCGGCAAACACAGTATCGTAAAGTTGAATCAGTTCTACTTCCTGTAGCAGTGAATCTGAACCAACCACATCAGCATCACATTGATAGAATTCCCTAAACCTTCCTTTTTGAGGCCTGTCCGCACGCCATACCGGCTGTATCTGGTAACGTTTAAACGGAAAGTCCAGTTCGTTCTGGTGCATGACCACGTATCGGGCAAAAGGTACTGTTAAATCATAGCGTAAGGCTTTTTCAGAAATACTTGAAGTTATTTTATTAGAATCCTTTGAACTATATAATTCGTCATTGACCTTATTCAAAAAGTCTCCCGAATTCAAAATCTTAAAAATGAGTCGGTCGCCCTCATCCCCATATTTGCCCATCAAGGTTTCTGAATTTTCGAAGGAAGGAGTTTCAATAGGTTGAAAACCAAAGGTTTGAAAATGTCTTTTGACTACATCAAAAATATAGTTCCGCTTTACAACTTCGGAGGGTGTAAAATCGCGGGTTCCTTTGGGTATGGAAGGTTTTTGTGCCATTGGATTTATAATGTAAAATGCCCTTTTTTTTCGGTAGTATTATAAGTGCAACAAATATCGTGTTATCCTATTACTTTATCAAACCACTGATATAATTCTCCTTTGGTAATTATGGCCCCTTGTTTGATTAATTCAAATTTATCTTTATTGGGGTCGTCCGTATAGGCCTTGGATGCGGTCATATAATCCACAAAATCAGATTGCCAATTCTTTTTGAACCAATCAAAACCGACCTTGGTGGTCAAATCTATCTCCGGATTCAAAACTTTTACCGCAATGAGTTTCATTTCCTTATCGGTCAAATGGAATAGATGCATTTCTTGGTCTGAAATATTCTCCAAGAAGGTAACTTTTGTCAGTACTCCTTCCCATACCAAATCGCTGAATATATCCAATTCCTCTTCCGCTACTTTGGGTTTATTTTTCTTGATTTCGTCCCATTCGATCTTATCGATTGACTGCGTTGCCAGAAAGTTAATGAATTCAGGATGAAGCTCTTCCAGTTGTTCCTTTGTAAGTCTGGTGTATTTCATTCTTGTATTTAAAGGCATGAAACAAATAAGCCCTTCAGTTTCCTGAAAGGCTTATGTACAAATTTATAATCGTATTAGTTCTGCTCTGCCACAACCTCAAAAGGAAAATCAACAACGACCTCTCTGTGAAGTCGGATCTGGGCATTGTAGGGTCCGGTTCTTTTAACGGAACCACCTTGAATGCTAATGAACTTCTTATCGATTGTATGTCCTTCCTTTTCAATTGCATCCGCCAAATCAGCATTGGTTACTGAACCGAACAATTTGTCGCCGGCACCGGCCTTTGCAGCAATTTTCAAGTCCAAGGCCTTAAGGGCCTCAGCAGTTTTCTTAGCGGCATCCACAACTTTCTTTTCTTTGTGGGCTCTCTGCTTTAAGGTTTCGGCCAAAACTTTTTTAGCCGAAGGAGTTGCCATGGTCGCTAAGCCCTGAGGAATAAGGTAGTTTCTACCGTATCCGTTCTTAACGCTAACCAAGTCATCTTTAAAACCTAAATTTTCTACGTCTTCCTTTAATATAAGCTCCATGATTCTTTTCTTTTATTTTAATAAATCACCAACATATGGCATTAGCGCCAAATGACGAGCTCTCTTCACCGCCTGAGCTACTTTTCGTTGATACTTCAAGGAAGTACCTGTAAGTCTTCTGGGTAATAACTTACCTTGCTCGTTCACCAATTTCATTAGAAAGTCGGCATCCTTGTAATCAATATATTTGATACCGGATTTCTTGAACCTACAATATTTCTTTTTTGAGTTGGTCTCTATGTTTAACGGGGTAAGATATCTTATCTCCCCATCTTTTTTTCCTTTTGCCTGTTGTTGTAATGTTGACATAGTACTTAAGCTTTAGCAGTTTTGTTTCTTGTTCTTCTCTTTTCTGCCCACGCGACGGCATGTTTGTCCAATTTTACGGTCAAAAAGCGCATGACGCGTTCATCTCTCCTAAACTCCTGCTCGTAAGGCATAACGACCTCACCGGTGCTAGTAAATTCGAACAAGTGGTAAAAACCACTTTTTTTATTTTGGATCGGATAGGCCAATTTTTTTAGGCCCCAATTCTCCTTGGCTACCATTTTGGCGCCATTGTTAATTAAGAAATCCTCGAATTTCTTAACTGTTTCCTCTATCTGTACATCAGATAGAACGGGATTTAAAATGAAAACAGTTTCGTAATGGTTCATATTATATTTATTTAAAAGGAGTGCAAAAATAGATACTTTTTTTCAATAATTATAAGAAATGAAGAAATTCTTCGTTATAGCTAGGAAGAAAATTTTAAAAAGTATAAACCAAATCTTAATAACTTATGATCATTGCCATCTATACAATAAGAAAAGCATTGTTTACATCTTTTGTTGCAGTTGACCGTGTTTTTTCGGTAATTTGTCGATGATTTAACCCCACAAATCAGCCCTTATGAAGTTAAGAAGTATTATCGTTGACGATTCGTCCATGCAGCGTATGGCGGTCGCCAAGTTGGTAAACAACCACCCAAACCTAGCTATGGTGGCAGAGTACAGCAACGCCATCGAAGCCAAAAACGGCATTAAGAACAATGAAATCGATTTGATCTTTTTAGACGTTGAAATGCCTATTATAACCGGATTCGACCTACTTGAATCCCTGGACAACAGTCCCCAAGTAATTTTGATAACCGGTAAACCGGATTATGCCCTTAAGGCCTTCGATTACGATGTAACGGACTATTTGCACAAACCCATTACAATGGCCCGTTTTGATGCTTCCGTAAAAAGAGCGGTTGCCAAATACGAGCAAATGCACAGAGTGAACGAAGACGAGGAGCATATCTTCGTTAAAAGTAACCTGAAGAAAAGAAAAGTCATCCTAAACGATATTAAATGGATCGAGGCTCTTGGAGATTATATCAAATTGGTAACCGATGAAGCCAACATTGTAATTTTATCAACAATGAAATCTTTTGAAAAGCAATTACCGGAAGATAAATTCCTAAGAATTCACAAGTCCTATATCGTGAACCTGGAAAAAGTTGAAAAATTCAACAGTAAAAATGTTGAAGTGAGTGGTCGTTCGATTCCTTTAAGTAGAAACAACAAAACGGAATTGGCCGAAGCCCTAAGCAATGTTTAAAAGTTGCTTATGAAATAAGAATACATTTATAAAACCGCCCAAAGGCGGTTTTTTTATATGTAGTCCACATTGTAAATGACCCGTACGCTTCTAAACAGACTCACGGATTTAAATGTTTTCTCAATTCTTTTGATATTTTTTTTTGTTTTTCCCAAGGATTCGCTTTTATCGATCTTGACCAGTATATTTTTTAAATACTGATTTCGTATTCTCGAGATGGGTGGATATTCAGGACCCAATACCGTCCCTCCAAAATGAGTTCTCAGGGCCCCGCTAAACCACTCTGTGGCCTCATTGAGCGTATTATAGTTTTTGTGTTTAAAGGTTATTTTTATTATCCGATTTAAAGGCGGATACTTATACTGCTCCCTTTCATAAATCTGTTCGGTGAACATGGTTTCATAGTCTCCAGTGGTTACTTGTTTCAGGATTTGATGATACGGATTATAGGTTTGAATAATCACCTTACCTCTTTTTTGGGTCCGTCCTGCCCTACCCGATACCTGGGTCAACATTTGAAATGTTCTTTCATGAGCTCTAAAATCCGGGAAATTAAGAAGCGAATCAGCGTTCATAACCCCTACCAAACTTACGTTCCTAAAATCCAGCCCCTTTGTGAGCATTTGGGTGCCCACCAATATGTCCAGCTCCTGTTGTTCAAAGGAAGTGATGATTTTTTCATACGCATGTTTGCCCCGGGTGGTATCCAAATCCATTCTTCCTACCTTGGCTTCTGGAAAAAGCTTTTTCACCTCTTCCTCCACTTGTTCCGTACCAAATCCCTTAGTATCCAGTTCTGGACTACCGCAGGCGGCACAGCTATCCGGTAGGGCTGTATGGTAACTGCAATAGTGACACCGAAGTTGGTTTTTATATTGATGGTAGGTCAAGGTAACGTCACAATTGGAGCATTGGGGCGTATGGCCACAAGTCAAACACTCTAGAACCGGGGCAAAGCCCCTTCTGTTTTGAAAAAGTATGATTTGCTCACCATTACCCAGGCTTTCTTCAATTTCCTCCAATAATCGTTCGGAAAAATGGCCCTTAACCCTTTTTTTGCGAAGCGCCTCCTTAAAATCAACCAATTCCATATCGGGCATGAGCACATTACCAAAACGCCTGTTTATTTCGGCGTAGCCATATTTTCCCCGCTTTGCATTATAATAACTTTCAATACTGGGCGTGGCAGAACCCAAAAGAATATTGGCCTTATGCAGGTTTGCAAGAACAATGGCCGCATCCCTTGCATGATATCGCGGTGCAGGATCAAATTGCTTGAAGGACCCCTCGTGTTCCTCATCCACTATAATCAATCCCAAATTGTCAAATGGCAAAAACAAGGATGATCGTGCCCCGATCACAATTTGAGCTTTTTGAGCCCCTATTAATACGTTGTTCCATACCTCTACCCGCTCCTGAATGTTGTATTTGGAATGAAACACCGAAATACGTTCACCAAAATAATCCTGTAACCTAGAAATCAATTGGGTGGTGAGTGCGATTTCGGGCAATAAATATAGTATCTGTTTGCCCTTCTCAAGATATTCACTGATCAATTGCACGTACACTTCCGTTTTACCCGATGACGTAACCCCTTTTAACAAGGTTACCTTATCTTCTTCAAAAGATCTTTTAATATTGGCCAAGGCCTGTAATTGATATTCATTCAGACTTTTAACTTCAGAATTTTCTTCTCCCTCAAAACGGACACGGTCCATTCGAATATGATATTCCTCCAAAATTCCCTTATCTACCAATGAACCGATGACCGATTTTGAGGCATTGCTGTACTTTTCCAAATCCGTTATGGAAATCGGTTTTTTACTATTTCCCTGTAATTGGAACAAGGAAAGTACCACCTGACTTTGTTTTGGGGCCCTTGTAAGACTTTCCAGTAAAGCTTCCAAGGCGGTATCGAACAAATAGTCTTTACCCAACTTTACATACTTTACAAGTTTTGGCTTGTACTGTTCGTATACTTCTTCTTTTAAATAAATAATGTTTTTCTCCAAAAGTCGGTTTAATACCGGAAGCACATTTTTACGTTCCACTATTGCCGATACTTCATGCACCTTCAAGGTGGATTGGTGCTGCAATGCCTCAAAAACCAAAAACTCATCATCCTTTAATTGGGATTCATCCACATGGGTAGAGTCGTTTCTTAATATTAAGGTCTCGCTTTCCAGCAAAAATGCAGAAGGTAAAGCACTGCGCATCACCTCGCCCAGCGTGCACATGTAGTAATTAGCGATCCATTCCCAATGCCTAAGTTGTAGTTGATTTACCAAGGGAACTTCATCCAAAATCTGGTCTATTTCCTTGGCCTCGTACGCATTTGGTGGGAAATTGTGAATAGTAAGAACGAGGGCCGTATATATTTTTGACTTTCCGAACGGCACAGCCACCCGCATACCAGGACTTAAAAAATCCGCTTCATCTGAAGTAACGCTGTAAGTAAATTGCCGCTCCAGGGGAATGGGCAGTATGACGTTGACAAAATACTCCATAAAAATTATCCTTCCACCCTGATCCACGTTTGGGTCCTGTATAAAAACGCCAAATACCCACGGACCTTTAATTCATCTTTGTTATCTGGATTTAGCCAAATTCTAAAGCGGAACGTCATGGCTTGCTCCGGATCAAAAAGGTGTTTTCCCTTCCATTCCCCGTCATCATGCTGCTCCCCTTCCTTTATTATTTCCATGCCCACAATGGGCTCGTCCTTTAGCTCTCCTTCGCATTTAATACAGACCATATCCTCTTTTCCCTCCTCAAGAATTTTTTCTACATACCCGTACATTTGTCCGTCTTTCTTATATATATTGATTATTCCCTTAGGTTTTCCAGTTCGATCATCGATAGTTTTCCATTTTCCAAACACGGTCTGGGCTGTCAATAAATGAATACCGCTTAAAAAAAATAGGAATACTAGTACTACTCTCAATTGTATCATTCTTTCTTGCTTAGTTTACGTAAGGAATTTAGCGATGCATTCAGCTCAAACCCAAGTAGCAAGATATTGGAATTTAACCATATGTAGACCATTAAAATCAATAATCCCCCCAAGGCACCATAGAGTTCGTTATATCTTGCAAATTTTTCAACGTAAATTCCGAACAGGTAGGACGTCAATAAAAACAAAACTGTGGTAACCAATGCCCCAATTGAAAAAAATCGTGCCTGTTTACCCTCCCTAGTCCCAAAATAGTACAGAATTGCCGTGGTAAAATACGATAGTACTATAAAAAACAGCACTTTTGCAATTTGTACTCCTATAATTTCATCTTCATCCAAAACGTACCCCCCCTGCCTTGCAGCGAATTCCGTTAAATATCCCAGCACATAAAACTCAAAATAAATATAGGCCACAAAACCTACTATGATGAGTATGGCCAGAATGAGACCCACCATTAGGGCATAAAGGTACTGCCTGAAAAAATTTCGTTTGAGTTCAATGTGATAGCTCGTCTCAAAGCCTCCAAAAATGGAATTCACCCCATTTGCAACCAGGAATATGGAAAGTAAAAAAGCGGAGGAAAGCAGGCCGCCTCGCTTCTGATCCTTTATTTGCCTGAAAACATCCCCAAAATAATCTCCCGTGGCATTGGGCAAAAAAGATTCCAAAAAAAGCTGAAACTGTAATTCAAAATTTTCATTTTGGATACTAATGTAATCCACCAAGAACGGTACCAGAGTCACCATAAAAATCAAGAGCGGAAACAATGCCATAAAAAGACTGAAGGAAATGGCACTGGCACGGGAGGACAAGGCCCCTTGCACTATCCCATTAATATACATTTCCAAAAGATCGTAAAGGGATAGTCCTTCAAGTCCAGGCAATTTGATTGTCTTTAACAAACGTACGACCTTATTGATAATGGGAATTTTTTCAAGTTTTTCTTCGACCTCTAAGGACATCTAGACAGCTTTTAAACTAAGGTCCATATTGTAAACTGAATGCGTGAGTGCTCCAGAAGAAATATAATCCACGCCACATTCAGCATAGTGCCGGATGGTTTCCTCGGTAATTCCGCCCGATGATTCGGTAAGACAGGTATCGCCAATGAGCTGTACCGCTTCCCTAGTATCCTCATAATTAAAATTATCGATAAGAATACGGTATACCCCGTCCGATTTTAAAATTTCCTTTATTTCATCCAAATCCCGCGCTTCCACTATTATTTTTAAATCCCTTTCCGTCTTCTGCAAATAGGCTTTGGTCTTATCGATTGCCTTTGTAATTCCACCTGCGAAGTCAATATGATTGTCTTTAAGCATAATCATATCATAGAGCGCGAAACGGTGATTTTCCCCTCCTCCAATTTGAACTGCCCACTTCTCCAAAGCCCTAATGCCAGGAGTTGTTTTTCGGGTATCCAGAATTTTGGTCTTTGTACCTTCCAAAAGATCCACAAAAGACCTTGTCTTGGTGGCTATGGCACTCATACGCTGCATCGCATTCAAAACGAGACGCTCCGCCATCAATATACTACGTGAACTTCCTTCCACGTAAAAGGCAATATCGCCATATTTTACTTTTGCCCCATCCTCCATGATCTTTTCAAATACCATGTCCTTGTCCACATACTTGAAGACCATGTTTGCAAAATCAATCCCGGCGATAATCCCTTCGTCCTTGACCAATAATTTAGCCCTGCCTTGGGCATTGGCCGGAATACATGCCAAGGAACTATGGTCGCCATCGCCTACATCCTCCCTAATTGCATTCGCAATTATTCCCTCCAATTCCTTTTCGAACTGCTCTTGTGAAATCATATACTTCTATTGCTTCACGCTAAAATACGAATCCATTTTGGGAATTTGATTTACTTTTGAAATATGACGATAAAACTACTGGCCATAGGAAAAACCGATAGCAAAGAATTGCAAAAGCTAATTTCCATCTATCACCAACGTCTAAACCATTACGTTAAATTTGAAATGGAAATTATCCCCGACTTAAAAAAGACAAAAAGCCTATCCGAGGACCAGCAAAAAATCAAGGAAGGCGAACTGATTCTTAAATCACTTTCCAGTACAGACGTACTGATTCTCTTGGATGAAAATGGTAAACAGCATTCATCCGTAGAGTTTTCCAATTATTTACAAAAGAAAATGAACTCCGGCCTGAAGCAGCTAGTGTTTTTAATAGGCGGTCCGTATGGGTTCAGCGAAGAAATACATAAAAAATCATTGGGGAAGATAAGCCTCTCCAAAATGACCTTCTCCCATCAAATGGTGCGATTATTCTTTATAGAACAACTTTACAGGGCCTTTACCATACTAAGAAACGAACCATACCACCATCAATAGTCTAAAAACAAAAACTTAATAAAGAACCCTGAACTTAATAGTATTTTCTACCTTTTTCAAAGCCTTGATGACATCCTTGTTGTATTCCTTATCCAAATCAGTAATCACATATCCCACTTCACTATCCGTAGAAAGGTATTGACTGGAAATGTTGAGCTCGTACTTGGCCAATACTTTATTAATCTTGGCCATAATACCAGGAACATTCTTATGGATATGCAGAAATCTATGGGCTTTATTTTGTTTAGGAAGTCTAATATTTGGAAAGTTCACTGCATCAACAGTATTCCCAGAATTGATGTAGTCCATAATCTTGTTGGGTACAAAGTCTGCAATATCCCTTTGCGCCTCTTCCGTACTACCCCCAACATGAGGGGTTAAAATGACATTTGGAAAGCCTTGAAGTCTGGTTTTAAAGTCACCATTACTACTGGGTTCTTCAGGGTATACATCCACTGCAGCACCTCCAATTTTACCACTTTCAAGTCCGTCCGCCAAAGCATCGATATCCACCACAAAACCTCTAGAAAGATTTATAAGCATGGCCCCTTTCTTCATCTGGTTGATTTCACGTTCCCCAATGAAATTTTTGTTGGCCTTGTTATCATCTACGTGAAGTGTGATTACATCGGAAACGTTCAACAAATCTTCCAAGGTGCTACACTTTATCGCATTACCTAGGGCCAATTGATCGTTTACGTCATAATAATAGACTTTCATCCCCATGGCTTCCGCCAAAACGGAGAGCTGTTTACCAATATTACCGTAACCAACAATACCTAGGTTCTTGCCACGAACCTCCCTGGATCCCGCAGCGGTTTTTTGCCATTGTCCGTTGTGAAGCTCCGCACTTCGGGCAAAAACACTGCGCATTAGCATAATAATTTCTCCAATGGCCAATTCTACCACAGACCGTGTATTACTATAAGGGGCATTAAAAACTACGACACCCTTTTTCTTGGCATACTCCAAGTCTATTTGAGTAGTACCGATACAGAATGCACCTACGACCAATAACTTTTCGGCGGCGTCCAATACCTTTTGTGTAACCTGGGTCTTTGATCGGATACCCAATACATGGACATCCTTAATTTTCTCCATAAGTTCTTCCTCCGATAGGCTATGTTTTAACAGTTCCACCGAAAATCCTTCGCTGGAAAGGCTATCGAAAGCATTGGTATGCACATTTTCCAATAAAAGGATCTTAATTCTGTTCTTTGGGTATGAGATATTTCTTGGCAAATCGTTCACGAATAAAAATTCATCTAAGTTAGGTGCAACGTGGTCCGCATTCATTGCCGCTTTTTCTCGGTGCACGTTTTCCGTGTACGCGAAAAATTTATGTGCAATGCCAGCTTCCCGCATTACGTAATCACTATAGCCATCACCAATGACCTGGACTTCACCGTCCAAGTCCATTTGTTTAAGGCATTCTATTTTTCCGTTGTGTTGTGAGAGTACATTTTTCTCATCAAACCCAACAATATTTCCATTCTCATCAAACTTGAAGGTATTCGCATACACCCTATTCGATGGGATATTGTACTCCTTTACTATGGGATCTATAAACTCCTTGAAGCCGCAGGAAATCACATAGATATCCTCGGCATAATTTTCAAAAAACTCCTTGTTGGCCGCTATGGACTTGGAAATTTTTTGCCGCAACTCGGCCACAAGTCTTTCAAGGTCGTCCTTGTTAGCATCCAATAACTGCAAACGACGTTCCAAGGACTCCGTAAAGGAAATATCCCCGTCAATTCCCAAATTGGTAATCCGTTGAATCTCGCTAACAATTTCTTCCCTATTGGATTTACCTTCCAGGGTCATTTCCGCAAGGACGTCCAGTGCCTCGACCCTCGTTAAGGTACTGTCAAAATCAAAAACATATTTTCTACCTGATGCAACCATTTTGAGAAGCTTAATAAGCTATAAAGAAGTATTCAAAATCAAGTGGCAAAAGTAAAAATTAAATCGGACGTTTGTATAGCCCGATGAAAATTTAAACAAAAAGAAGCTGGATTGAATTAATTATAAAAACACCTCTTTGTATGCCGGACTGGCACAATTATAAAAACTTGAGTATTTCATCTGAAAATTCCCGTGTTTTCCAGGAACTATTGTGATCTCCAGGCACAATCGCGAATTTGGATCTTTTGAACACATTGCTCAGCGCTTCTGGATTTCCGTTGTCCAAATCCCTATCCCCAGCGACAACCAAAATTTTCACCTGTACTTTACGCAGTTCTTCTTTGGAGGTAACAGGTTGATATTTTTGTTGTAGATGGAGAGATCTAAAATCGGCATCTATCGATTTTGCATAGTCTACCGCTCCTTGGGTTATTTCAGAAACTTCTCCGTTAAAGGCATTGGCAAAAGCCAATCTCCTAGCCCAGTTTGGATTTGTAAAATCGATACCCATTCCGCCTAATACCGCCTTTTTGATTCTTGTATCTTCCGTAAGGAGTTCCGCCAAAACAATACTGCCCCTTGAATAGCCAACGGCATTATACTTTTTAGCGTTTAGATGGCTCATCAGTAATTTTATATCTTTCACCTCTGCATTATTTTGATAGGAGGATTCATCTTGGGGCTTATCTGATTGCCCGCACCCTCTTAAATCGGGAATAATAACCCTATATCCCTTGGATAACAAGTCTTCTTTTAGCTGGGTATTGTCCCATGATTTTCCAGAGCTTAAAAATCCATGCAATAAAAGTACGGGCTCCCCAAAACCTTCATCGGTGTAACTAATTTGGGTTCCGTCAAAGGATTTGAAAATGTTGGTTTGTACGGATATCTTTGAAACACAAAGGACAAAAGCAAAAGATAGTAGGAGGAAGTTTTTCATTTCAAATTAAGTATAGCTTGTGTATAATAACCCCGTCAAAATAGCCAGTCCAAAGCTTACCAAGGTTCCAATTAAAATATACTCCGTCAGTTTTCTACTATTGCTTTCCTTGAGGTCATTGAATCTGAAGACGGATTTTGCCGTAATCAAAAGGCCAATAGCTTCCCACCTCCCTATTATTATAAAGGTCAAAACGAACAATCTTTCTATAATTCCAATGTATTTACCGGCATTTGGAAGCGACTTATGGTCCGTATTTATTTGGGTTGACATACCTTCCAAGAGCTTGCCCATTATTATTGCCGATGGGGAGGTTACAAATACGATAGCCAAAACAAGTGGCCAATCCAACCCAGCAAACAGGCTTAAGGTGTGTTCATACAGTTGTGGGTAATACACACAAATATATATGGCCACCAAGTGCAAAACTTGATCTAGGAAAAATGGGATGCTTTTGTTTTTGAACAGTGGGTTTACATAAAGTTTGGCCATGTCGATAAAAAGATGACTAATGGATAAAATAAGGGCAAGCCACCACTTTTGTATATCCCAAAGCACGAGCATATATAAACCAAAATGAACAAGTACATGAAGATACAGGTATTTGGAGCCTGCTTTGTTGGCTTCTTTATGAATGACCCACTTGGTAGGTTGCAGCATAAAATCTCCTATAAAATGTACCAATAACAATTTTACGAATAACTGCATGGTCAAATTTCCTTTATTACCTTTTGATAATATTCCAACAAGTCCAGAACCAAATGCAATCGGGCTCTTTTTAATCTTTGGCTAACCGCAGATTGTTTTATGCCCAGTTTTTTAGCTATTTCCTTTTGGGATGCCGTTTGGTTATCCAAGACCAGTGCCATAATCTCTGCCGATACTACACTCCAATCATCCATAAAATCCAAAGACAATTGGAGCATCAAATTTAGGGTGCGGTCATAAAATTCATTTCCAGTGGCGATACTGAGATTCACCTTTCCATCTTTGATGGATTCCAATTTACGCCCCGAACGCTGATAGGCCGGACCGTTGGATTCACTTACCCCGGAACCTATATACGTTTCCAGACCTATTCCAATTCCCATTCGCACATCCAAATCCTTAACGGATTTTATGAGTGCCTTTATGCTAATAGCCGTTAATAAGGCGTTATCCTTCGTCACCTTTAATTGAAACTCGTCCCCCCTATAAATTTCCCAGTTCATGGGCGAGGGACCAAAACGCGCAAAGTATCCTTTTAAGATATCGACCCATTCAGAAGAATGATGCCCTTCCGAGTTTATGATATCTCCAGTGATTATCGCTATCATAATGTATTATTTAAAAAGCTAATATATTAATTTATAAGCTAAATAGATAATATTTTTGGATGTTAATTATTCCAATAATCAACTGGCCTCATTAGAACCACCTTCGTGTAGCAATTTGATATGACTTAAAGTCCTTTCCAAACCGTGCCAGGAGAATCCTTTCTTCAGGGATGATCTGAAACCGATTCATATACCCAACGAAACCGGCGGCGACAAGGGTATTGAAGGCATTACCCAGATAAAGTCCCAAAGCGAGCAAAACCATCAATAAGGCCAAGTACATTGGGTTTCTGGAATATTTATAAAGTCCGGAGGTCACAAGTTGGTTTACTTTTTCAGGATTCATGGGGTCTACAGTGGTCTTATTCCTAAAAAACTGGAAGAGGGAAACCAAACCTATGAGCCCGGCGCACAACAGTAGTATCTTTGCCAAAATAAAACGTCCGAAGAAATTAAAAAAACCCACTGGTAAAAACACACTTACCAGATACATCACAATCGCAAAACTCAAAAAAACCAGTACAGGGGGCACTTTTAACTCCATTGTATAAAATTACTATTTTTGACGCTCATTGCCCCATAGTTCAGATGATTAAATAGTTCTAAAATGAAACTTGTATTTGCCACGCACAACCAAAACAAAGTAAGAGAGGTACAACAATTACTACCTAGTGGCATAGAATTGGTTTCACTAAACGATTTGGGTATTACCGAAGCCATTCCCGAAACTGCAAAAACCTTGGAGGGCAATGCAAAACTAAAGACGGATTACATATATAATAAATATAACATATCCTGCTTTGCAGACGATACAGGGTTATTCGTACACGCATTGAATGGTGAACCTGGCGTCTATTCCGCAAGATATGCGGGTGAAGAAAATGATGCCAATGCCAACATGGACAAGTTGTTAAGAAACCTCAAGGGCAAAGTAAATCGCTCCGCTTGCTTCACCACCGTAATTGCATTGAATTTGGATGGGAAAACCCTTTTTTTTGAAGGATCCGTTGAAGGGGAAATAATAGATACCAAACAAGGAAGCCAAGGTTTTGGCTACGACCCCATATTTAGACCAAATGGATATAAGGAAACGTTTGCAGAACTTCCATTGGAAATAAAGAACGAAATAGGCCACAGGGGCAAGGCCTTTTCCAAACTAATAACCCATTTAAACACACACCATGCTACAAACTAAAAAAAATACAGATACCGTTGAAGTTTCTGTGGCTTCTGAAAGGGCAGAAGCCATTGGAGGTGTCCTAATTGCTTTTTTTGCGGCTCTAATGGCCATATCCCAAATGATAAATGGAGAACTGGAAGAGGAAATGATGATAGCCCATAACAAAGTTGTGAACTACTCCAGCTGGTACCAGTCCAAAAGCATCAAGGAAAGTCTTAAGGAGAGTGAGTTGGACTATTTACAGGCCTTGAAAGAAACAGGCATTGTACAACAGGAAAATATGGGCAACATACTGGCCAAAATAACAAACGTACAAAACCAAATAAAAAAGTATGAATCAGAAAAAACGGAAATCTTATTAGGATCTTCAAACATTCCCAAAGATGCCTGGGCCCAAGACATGGACGGGGAAATGGGGAAGATTGTTGGCATTAACGAATGGGAAGCGCTTGCGGAGGAGTATGATTTTGCTACCAAAAAATTCGATCTTGGCATGCTTTTCTTTCAAATAAGTATCGTATTGGGTGCCGTCTGTATTATTATTTATGACAATCCACTGCTACAAAAGTCCTTCATCATTTGTATGATAGTTACCGGTATCATTGGCATTATGCTATCAATTTACGGATATAGTCTAGCACCTTAAAATGGGAAAAAGATTTATTATACCATCTCATTAATTAGCAGTACCTTTGCCGCTTTAAATAACGCCGCTAGTATAGCATGTGTTGCGCCGAGTCTAAATAGGTTATATAGGATAATCCCTCTAAGCAGCATTCTTATTTGCGATTAAGTATATAACACATTATGACAAAATTTGAAGCATTAGGACTCGATAAGTCCTTATTGGATGCTGTCGCGGATTTGGGTTTTGAGACCCCATCCGAAGTACAGGAAAAAGCAATCCCCATTTTATTGGAAAGTGATACGGACCTGGTAGCCTTGGCCCAAACAGGTACTGGAAAAACCGCCGCTTTTGGATTTCCCCTTATTCAAAAAATTGACGGAAACAGCCGTACGACCCAAGGGTTGATCCTCTCCCCTACAAGGGAACTTTGCTTGCAGATTACCAACGAACTGCAACTCTATTCCAAGTATGAACGTAATATAAGCGTAGTTGCCATCTACGGTGGTGCCAGTATTACGGAACAGGCCAGACAGATCAAAAGAGGGGCCCAAATTGTAGTGGCCACCCCAGGTAGGATGAAGGACATGATCAGCAGGGGTCTTGTAGATATTACAAAAATCGATTATTGCATTCTGGACGAGGCAGATGAAATGCTCAACATGGGCTTTTTTGAAGATATTCAGGACATTCTTTCAAATACACCCAACGATAAATCTACCTGGCTGTTCTCTGCAACCATGCCTAAGGAGGTTGCTATAATCGCCAAAAAGTTTATGCATTCCCCACAGGAAATAACGGTAGGCACAAAAAACTCTGGGGCGACCACCGTGCAGCACGAATATTACGTCGTAAGCGGTAGGGATCGATATCCTGCGCTAAAAAGATTGGCTGATACCAATCCGGACATATTTTCCGTAGTTTTCTGCAGAACCAAAAGGGATACACAAAAAGTGGCCGAAAAATTGATTGAGGATGGGTACAACGCCGGTGCTTTGCATGGGGACCTAAGCCAAAATCAGCGAGATTTGGTCATGAACGCCTTTAGAAAAAAACAGATCCAAATGTTGGTCGCCACCGATGTGGCCGCCAGGGGAATCGACGTGGATGATATTACCCACGTCATCAACTACCAGTTGCCAGATGAAATAGAGACCTATACCCATAGAAGTGGCAGGACGGGCAGAGCTGGAAAATCGGGAATATCCATGGTCATCATTACACGTAGCGAGCTACGCAAAATTAAGGCCATTGAAAATAAGATAAAACAGGATTTTATTCAGAAAAATATTCCTACAGGTATAGAAATCTGTGAGATACAATTATATCACCTTGCCAATAAAATAAAGGATACGAAAATAAACCCTGAGATTGACAGCTATTTACCGGCTATCAATGATGTTTTAAAAGGTATAGATCGTGAAGACCTTATCAAAAAAATTGTTTCCGTAGAATTCACCAGGTTTTTCAATTACTATAATAAAACCAAAGATTTAAATTCATCCTCCGAAAGGTCCAATGATGATGGTAGGGTCTCCTACTCGGATAATGGTAATGGTTCGGTTCGCTATTTTATCAACGTTGGGGAGAAAGATGGTTATGACTGGATGTCCCTAAAGGACTTCATCCGTGATACGGTTGGCCTAGGAAAGGAAGATGTTTATAAAGTAGATGTAAAGGAAAGTTTTTCGTTCTTTAATACGGAAGCGGCGGTTACCGAACAAATTCTTAGCACTTTTACCGAATTTAAGGTCGATGGCCGTTTTGTGAATGTTGAAGTTTCCAAAAACCCCGGCGGTGGCGGCGGCAACCGTCGAAGTAAGGGAGGAAAAGACAAGGGAAAAAGAAAAAATAGTTTCAGGGGCGACGACAAAGGCCGAGGCAAAGGAAGAGATCGAGGAAGTTCCAGTAGTCCTAACTCCGGAAAGCGAAGAAGTAAAAAAAGAAAAGGTGATTTCTTTTAGTTAATTGTATATTAAAAAATACGCTTCGGCGTATTTTTTTATTTTGTTTGTACCTTTCATATTTGAAGAGACAGTTTTATGCGCATTTTTTTTATAGGACTATTTTGTTTTTTTAGCCTGATTGGTTTAGCCCAAGAGGGCACTGAAACCAGCACTATAAAAGCCATCGTTAAAAACGCGCAATCAAATCTTCCTATGGAGAGCGTACACGTTGTCAACCTGAATCAGGTGGTGGGAACCATTACCAATGAGAAAGGTGAATTCTCCATTACCGCAGCTGTAAATGACACCCTGTTTTTTTCCTACCTTGGTTTTAAATCCCAAAAAATTAGGGTAACGAACGATATGTTCAAATTTGAGAACACGGAGATTGCCCTTACGGAGTTGGCCTATGCCCTAGAGGAGGTTATCGTTAGGCCATATCAGCTTACCGGCTATTTGGAAATCGATGTTAAAAATCTTCCCATAAATAATGCTTATCAGTACAGTATATCCGGTCTATCGGTAGGATACGAGGGTGGAAATAAAAATCCCAGTGCGGTAACCAAAGTTCTGGGCGCCATTTTAAATCCGGCTGATTTACTCAGAAACCTTTTCGGCAAGAGGCCCAATCAGATGCGAAAATTAAGGCAGATGAAGGAGGATGATAGGATCAGGGACCTGTTGGCCTCCAAGTTTGATAGGGAAACCCTGGTAGAACTGCTTCAACTCGAAAAAATGGATATCCAAGACATCCTAAACAATTGCAATTATTCGCAATCCTTCATTACCACCGCCAACGATCTCCAGATCTTGGATGCCATTAGTAGTTGTTACGAGGAATTCAAGGTCCTAAATAGGAAAAAATAAATTTTAGCCTTCCATCTGCATTTTATAGCTTTAACCAAACGTAAAATGCACATGAAATATTCCAGTATTATCCTTCTTTTTTTGTTGTTCTTTGGTCTCTCATGCAAGCTAGATCGAAAAGAAGTTGCAAAGGAACCCATAATTAAAAAGGACAGTGTTTTAAACAAAGACCTTCCTTTTGCCTGGGAAGGGGCCAATATTTATTTCTTGTTGACCGATCGTTTCAACAATGCAAATCCAGATAACGACGTGAATTTCAATAGGGACAATCCTACCGGAAAGCTCAGGGGATTCATGGGTGGGGACATTCAAGGTATATCGGAAAAAATAGAGGAAGGGTATTTTGATGAACTGGGCGTAAACGCCATATGGTTTACCCCGGTTGTGGAACAAATTCATGGCGATACGGATGAAGGTACAGGAAATACCTATGGCTACCATGGGTATTGGGCCAAGGATTGGACGGCCCTGGATTCCAATTTTGGAACAAAACAGGATTTGGCAGATTTGGTAAAAAAAGCGCACGACCATGGTATACGGGTTTTAATGGATGTAGTGGTCAACCACACCGGGCCTATTACGGAAGAGGATCCCGCATGGCCGGATGAATGGGTTATTAGGGAACCTACCTGTGAGTTTACGAATTATGAAAACACTACCAATTGTACTTTGGTCAACAATTTACCGGATGTAAGAACACTTTCTGATGAATCCGTGGAATTACCGGACCATCTTTTGGCCAAATGGAAAAAGGAAGGACGATTGAGCACTGAGCTGGACGAGCTCCAATTGTTTTTTGAAAGAACGGGTTATCCCAGGTCCCCAAGATTTTATATCATAAAATGGCTGACCGATTACGTCCACGAACTTGGTATAGATGGTTTTAGGGTAGATACCGTGAAACATGTGAACGAGAATGTATGGACAGAATTATATAGGGAGGCATCCTATGCCTTTGAAACCTGGAAACGAAAGCACCCCGATGCCGTTTTGGACGATAACCCTTTCTACATGGTGGGCGAGGTCTATGGCTATGGTATTTCAGGCGGAAGAGAGTATGATTTTGGCGACAAAAAAGTGGACTATTTCGACCATGGTTTCAAAAGCCTTATCAATTTTGAGTTAAAGAATGATGCCTCCAAGGAATATGACTCTATTTTTTCAAAATACAGTAGACTATTGAGAACTAAATTAAAGGGTAAAAGCGCGCTTAACTATCTAACCTCCCATGACGACGGAAGTCCATTTGACAAGGATAGAAAGGAACCTAAAAGAGCGGCCAATGTACTCTTGCTTACTCCAGGGGCTTCCCAAATTTATTACGGTGATGAAACGGCCAGGAGTTTGGTCATAGACAGTACCCAAGGTGATGCCACGTTGCGTTCCTTTATGAACTGGGAAGATTTGGATAAGGAGTCGACCAAAGATATTTTGGACCATTGGAGAAAACTTGGGAAATTTAGAAGGGAACACTTGGCGGTTGGCGCCGGTAGACATCGCAGATTGTCCAAATCACCCTACACCTTTGGAAGAACCTATATGAACGGGGATGTAAAGGATAAGGTGGTCATTGCCCTGGACTTGCCAGACGGTGAAAAATCCATTTGGGTGAAAGGTTTTTTTGGGGATGGTACAAAACTGTTCGATGCCTACTCCCAAACCGAGGTAACCGTAGAAAACGGTAAGGTTGTATTGGACAACGATTACGATATTTCCCTCTTGGAATTGCGGGAATAAGTGTCCTATCAGAAAGGTTAGAAGAAGGATTTTAATGAAACGAAGGACATTTTTTAAGAGGCTATTTAATTCAATATTGGGTTTAAGTGGTCTAATTGCCCTAGATGCGTTCTGGTTTGAAAAATATATCATTCACTGGACGGAATTTGACCTTTCAAATGGCCATGAAGAAAAAATCAAATTGGTACAACTTTCAGATTTACATCTAAGAGGTTTACATTACGGTCTTACCTCCATAGCGGAAAAAGTTGATAAACTTAAACCAGATGCCATTTTATTTACGGGAGACACCATTACGAGAAAAACACGTTTGGACCTGTTGGATGAATATTTAAACCAGTTCGATGATTCTGTACTAAAAATCTTCATCTACGGTAACAAGGAATATAGTGGCCGTATACCTTTGGATGCGTTTAGACAAGTTATAGCTAAACATAACGGGGTGCTGTTAATCAATGAAAGTTTTGGGATAAGGAAGGGAAATAGAACTTTACACTTTTTGGGAATCGATGATTTCATAGGTGGTAATGCGGACTTTGTCCATACCATATCAACCATTGATGATAAAAATACAGACACCATAGTTTTAAACCATTGCCCTCAATACAGTGATACTATAGCACGGCTAAACAACTCATTTAAAATCAATATAAAATGTATCCTATCCGGACATACCCATGGCGGTCAGATCACATTTTTTGGAAGGGAGCTTTATAAACCTGGTGGAAGCGGAAGGTACCTAAAGGGATGGTACAAAACTGGTGATATTCCCATGTATGTATCAAAAGGAATTGGGACCACTATTTTGCCTATACGTTTCTGGGCAAGGGCCGAAGCTTCAATTTTTTATGTCTAAAATAAAATTAGCTCTCCATTTTAGACTTTAATGTCTGTAAACCCTCTTCGAAATCCTTTCCCACCATCTTGTCCATACTCAAGAACAACATCATAATACTAAATGGAAATGCACTTTTACCTTTAAAACCCCATGTTACTCTACTAGCCTTTGGTGATTTTTCTTCAAGTACTAGATAACAATCGGACACCGATTTCATGGGCTTTAAAAAACGGAGCTGTCCTTCTGCTCTTTCTCCTTCCACTATCTTGGTAATTTCCTGTTCGCCCTCCCCTACTTCCTTGTTTCCGTTCCAATAACTAATGGCCCCAACTTCCCCATCGGTTCCGGTAAGTTTGGTATCCATACCTGGGTCTTTTTTGGACCATGGTGACCATTCCCGTTGCTTTTCCAGAAATTTTAGATAGGGCCAAACTTTTTCATTAGAACAATTGATTTCAATACTTCTTGAAACATCATAAGTTTTGGGTGCAATTACCGCAAAAAGGATAATCAGGACAATTATGGCTGCTAGGATATAAATTACAGTAGTCATTTGTTATTCATTTAGTTGGTTGCCATTCTAATTTCGTATAAAATCTATTTTTGAAGGTTAAATCTTATCAGAATTTCCTCGATACTCTTTATTGATTTTTTGGTCCAATCCAATCGTTTTTCAAGAATTTCTTCTTCGGACAACCGCCAAGGCGAATTGCTGTTCCTAAGCTTAGTTGTCAAATCTTGTAGAATTATCGCGGCCGAAACCGAAATATTAAGACTTTCGGTAAAACCTACCATGGGTATTTTCAAGAACATATCGGCTTTATCCATGACCTCCTTACTTAGACCTTCCTTTTCGGTACCAAAGAACAGTGCAATAGGTGAATCCATTTGAAAATCGGTCAAAAGTGAACTATCTGCATGTGGACTGGTCGCTACAATTTTATACCCTTGTTTTCTTAAGGTGGAAATGGCTTCTGAAGAGGAGGAATACCTATGTAAATCGACCCATTGCTGTGCCCCCATGGCAATTTTTTTATCCAAACGCTTACCAAATCTACCTTCTATAAGGTGTGCTTTCTGAACCCCAAAAGATTCACAACTGCGAATTACGGCACTGGTATTGTGCATTTGATAAACATCTTCGATTGCGACAGTGATAAAGTTCGTTCGGCTTTCTAAAATCGATATAAATCGCTCCCTTCTTTCCTCGGAAATAAAATTTTCCAAATAGTTCAAAAGTTCCATATCTACCATGTAACCAAGATAATAAAATCTATATTTTTGAAACAAAGCGAGTTTATGAAGAACGTTGTGGTTTTGACGGGTGCCGGAATGAGTGCCGAAAGTGGACTAAAAACCTTTAGGGATGCGGATGGATTGTGGGAGGGACATGATGTGATGGAAGTGGCGACCCCGCAGGCATTTGAGAGAAACCCTGAACTGGTTTTGGAATTTTATAATCAGCGCAGAAGACAATTATTGACCGTAGACCCCAATGACGCCCATAGGGCATTGGTAAAATTAGAACGGCATTACCACGTACAAATTGTAACCCAGAACGTGGACGACCTGCATGAAAGGGCCGGAAGCGCGCAAGTATTGCATTTACATGGAGAACTTTTAAAGGCGAGGAGTGTAGGTAACGAGTCCAATATTGAATTGCGCAGGGATGATATTTTACTTGGAGATGTTTGCGAAGATGGATACCAGCTAAGACCCCACATTGTTTGGTTCGGCGAAGCGGTTCCCATGTTGAACACGGCCATCAACATTACACAAAACGCCGATATTTTAATTATTATTGGAACATCCATGCAAGTATATCCTGCAGCTAGCCTCATCAATTTTATCAAAGATGGCACTCCCATTTATTTTATTGACCCTAGACCTTCCATTCAAGAGGGTAGCATTGAAAATCTCAGGGTAATCCCTAAAACAGCCGTAGAAGGTGTTCCTACTTTGGTTGATTCCCTAATTCATAAAGTGACCTAGTGTCCTTGGCCCATTTTACTACAGCATCAATTTGGGCCTGTGTAAGTCTTGCCTCCTCGTGGGTCCAGGTGTATTCCTTTAGTGGCATCGCCCTCTTTTCGGTTTCTTCATAAAGCTCCTCTAGCTTATGATCCTTTTTTTTATCCGAATACGTTGCCCATTCGGAAAAATTCAACTCGGATTTTCCTTCCTCAATATGATTTGCCAACCAAAAAGAGACAGGAGCGATATTGTTGTACCATGGATACACCGTATTGTTGCTATGGCAGTCAAAACAGGTAGTTTTAAGTATGGTACGTACTTCTTCGGGAGGGTTCGTTTCTTGCATAAAGGAAGCGGTATCGTTTTCCGTCGAAACATTCTTCTGCGGTCTGTAGAATTGAATGGCTATGAAAACCACCAATAGCCCTATCAATATTTTTTTAAAAATTTTCATCAATTTGTAGTTTTAATAAGTCAAATGCAATTTGGCCATAATATTCCTGATAAGTACAAAAATTTGCTATGCGCATTCCATTTGAGTAATCTAATTATTAGTTTTAAGCATCATGAACAGGCAAGAGCTTTATGTATCCTTAAACAATGTGGACCATTCCCGCGACAAACGAACAGAAATGGCCAAAAAGGTTCAAATGAACCCCAAATTAATACCGACCTTATTGGAAATCATAAAGCTAACAAAAGACCCTGTATCTTCCAAGGCCGCTTGGATTTTAGATGCTGTTGCCCGAAAACAATTGAACATTATCCTTCCATATCTCGATTCATTTACGGAAGTCATAGGTAAAGTTGAACTGGATTCGTCCGTACGACCGGTTGCCAAGGTCTGTGAACTTTTAATGGAAAGTTATTTCTCTAAGAAAGAAATAATTGTAAGACAGCAAATTACAGAAGCTCACATTGAAAAAATCACCTCTTCATGTTTCGATTGGCTCATTGGAGAACACAAAGTGGCCGCAAAAGCCTATTCTATGACAAGTCTGTATTTATTGGGCACCGAATATGGTTGGATTCATCCAGAATTAAAAATGGTTCTGGAACAAAATTATTCCAATGGGAGTGCAGCCTATAAGGCAAGGGCCAGAATGGTACTTAAAAAACTTAAATAGAATCCGCAAAGCCTAAAAGTTCAAGGAGAACGAATTAGCGAATTTTAGATGAAAGAACAGTTTTAAACTCTAGTACTATTCGATATCTTTGCCATTTTCATTTAACAAACACATTATGGCTTTTAATGCTCTGAATGCCATCTCTCCTATTGATGGCAGATACCGTAAAAAAGTAGAAAATCTGGCTCCTTATTTTTCTGAGGAAGCTTTGATCAAATATAGGGTCAGGGTTGAAATTGAGTATTTTATCGCGTTATGTGAAATTCCGTTGCCACAGCTCGCATCGTTCGTTACATCAAAGTTTACGGTACTTCGGAATATTTATCTGAATTTTGATGAGCAAGATGCGTTGGAAATAAAGGAAATTGAAAAAACCACCAACCATGACGTCAAAGCAGTGGAATATTTCATAAAAAAGGCCTTTGATAAACTTGGTATTTCTGAATATAAGGAGTTTATTCACTTTGGTCTTACCTCACAGGACATAAACAACACCGCAATTCCACTTTCTATCAAAGAGGCCATAAACGATATCTACGTCCCAGAATATCTAAATGTTCTAAAAAAGTTGGAAGACCTATCCGAAGAATGGGCAGATGTGCCTATGTTGGCCAGGACACACGGTCAACCCGCTTCCCCAACCCGTTTGGGCAAGGAAATAAAGGTCTTTGCGGTACGCTTGAAGGAACAGTTCAACCTCTTGAACGATATACCAAGTGCCGCTAAATTTGGTGGTGCTACTGGAAATTACAACGCACACAAAGTTGCCTATCCAAGCATAGACTGGAAGGCATTTGGAGAAAAATTCGTTCAGGAAAAATTAGGCCTTCATCATTCTTTCCCCACTACCCAGATCGAGCACTACGACCATATGGCGGCTTTGTTCGACACCCTAAAACGAATCAACAACATTATCCTTGATTTGGACCGTGATTTTTGGACCTATGTTTCCATGGATTATTTCAAACAAAAAATAAAGGCCGGGGAAGTAGGCTCCTCCGCTATGCCCCATAAAGTAAACCCAATAGATTTCGAGAACTCCGAAGGCAATCTAGGAATTGCAAATGCCTTGTTTGAACACTTATCGGCAAAACTGCCCGTTTCCAGATTGCAACGCGATTTGACCGATAGTACGGTTCTAAGGAACGTGGGTGTACCGTTTGCGCATACAATAATAGCTTTTCTTTCCACTCTAAAAGGTCTTAATAAATTACTACTGAACAAGGAGAAATTCGAGCAGGACCTTGAAAACAATTGGGCCGTTGTTGCTGAGGCCATACAGACCATTTTAAGAAGGGAAGGGTATCCAAATCCCTATGAGGCATTAAAAGGACTGACAAGAACCAATGAAAAGATCAATCAGGCATCCATTGCCTCTTTCATTGATACCTTGGATGTTTCTTCTGAAATTAAATCAGAATTAAAGCAAATTACCCCAAGTAATTATACCGGAATATAAAAAAGGGCCGATTTAATCGGCCCTTTTTTTGTTATTTGTTGATCTGCACTTCGTGCGGATATGGAATTTCGATTCCGGCTTTATCTAGCGCTTCCTTGGTTCCTTCGATAGTAGCAAAATACACATCCCAATAATCTTCTGGTTTGCAATAGGGCCTAACGGCGAGATTTACGGAGCTATCCGCCAATTCCTCCACATTAACAGAAGGTGCGGGTTCATCCAAAACCTTTGGATTAGCTTTCAACATTTCCAACAAAACCTCCTTGGTCTTTTTAATATCGGAACCATAGTCAACCCCAACAACGGTGTCAACGCGCATTTTACCCTCGGCGGTATAATTTATTATATTGCCATTGGCCATGGCTCCATTGGGAACAATTGCCAGCTTATTTTGAGGGGTTATCAGTTTAGTAGTAAATATTTCAATTTCCTTCACGGAACCCAACACACCTTGGGCCTCGATCAGATCACCAATCTTGTAGGGCTTAAAAATCATGATAAGCACACCTCCCGCGAAATTTGACAAGGAGCCCTGTAAGGCAAGACCAACGGCCAAACCGGCGGCTGCAATTACTGCTGCAAACGTAGTAACATCTACTCCCAACTGGGAAATAACTAAAAGAATTAAAAATATTTTCAGTGCCCAGGAGACTAAATTCATTAGAAACTTCTGGAGAGATTCATCATAAGTTCCTTTGGCCATTACCTTACTTAGCGCCTTTATTATTCGTTTAATTATCCAAGATCCAATAATGAACGTTAAGATTGCGGTGAGAATTGGAACTGCATAGGTCTCTACATAACCCATAATAGCTTCCATTGATAAATTTTCCATACTAGTATACTGGTTTAACGGTTAATATTCTACTACTATTATGACCCCAATATACGCAGAAGGTCACAATTAATTTATTGGAAAGCAATGGATTAAAAATGAAAAGTCCCGTCTAGGCCTAGCCTAGACGGGACTTTGTTCCATAAAAAGATACCTTTATCCTTTTAGAAAATCTCCAAGGGCACCAAGTCCCTCACCTTTGTAATCCGACTTTTGAACCGCTTGCAAAAGCTGAACAAAATGGGCTGGATTCATATCATTGCCCAAAACCCGAATTAGTGCAAATCCCTTTTCATCATTGTCACCATAAATGATTACCTCGTCAATGGCATTATCATCACCTAGATACTTGACAGTGGCCCTACCAAATTCGGTATTCATCTTCATCAACTCCGTATAAATGCTGTTTGAGAGAATGGCCTTTACCTGTTGCTTCTCAGCAATATACTGTGGCGTATTTTCATTGGTCTTTTTGAAGGCCAGAATATTCAATTTTTTTAAGGAGGATAAAGCTGTCTTTTGAGATTCCGTCAAATCCGCCTCGTCCAACTTCAAAATGCTGGTTGGCACATCCAAATGTAGAAAATTTGGATTTTCCGTATTATCGATATAATACTCCTGCAAGCTCTGTGTGGAGGAACAACTGGTAACGATTGTTACCAGAAGTATCAGTATGGTATTTCTAAATTGTTTCAAAACTATCGATTTTATTAGATTAAATTGATTTACATGAAACTGGGAAAAGGCGAACTAAAAAGTCCACCTTCTACTAGTTTTATTTACCGAAATTATTTTCTGCCACCCGCCTTGTTCAAATCTTTGGGAAGGTCCATTTTATTGGTAAGGGAACCAATTTTGTCCAAATCGATATCGCCTGTAAGGCTTACCAAGACTGTTTCCAGCTTTCGCCCGTTGTGTCCAATCTCAACGTTCTCCATTCCGGAAACGAACATTAGCAATTCCGTTACATGGTTTTCGTTCTTACCGTTTTTAACGTAGAACTTAACGTTAACGTCCTTGTCCTTTACCCGCATCAATTCTTCCAATTTTGAACTTTTCAAATATTGCTTAACGGTTTTTGACATATCGAGGGAAACGCCTTCATCCTCGGTCATAAACACCTTTACTCCTTGAAGTCCTTTAGCGACCTCAATAAATTCCCTTGCTTCATCGTCGTCATCCAATGCTCCAATTTTGGAAACCAAATCTATCATTCCCTTGTTTACGATTACCGAACCTACATGGTCCATATTCTCGTATTTGTCGAAAATAGACTGTGAAAATCCTAATAACGGTAAAATGGCTACTAATAATACTACTGTTAATTTTCTCATGACTGTTGTTTTATGATTGTTTATGATTGATATTAATTACTCTTTTTGCTGGCCTTGCCCAATTGGTCTCCACCCGGTAAGTCCATTTTATCTGTAAGTTTTGAAACCGATTTCAAATTGATGTCCCCTGTAAGGGAAAGCAATACGGTTTCCAGTTTTTTGCCATTGATATCTATGTCCTTCATACCTGTAACGAACATTAATAATTCCTTTACATGGTCATCATCCTTTCCTTCCTTAACATAGAACTTGACATTACTGTCCCCGTCCCGTACGCGCATCAGTTCCTCAAATGAGGAGCTTTTTAATCTGTTGGCCACCCAGCTATCCACATCCTTTGAAATTGCAGCGTCATCTGTAGTAATTACCTTAAAACTCGTTATGGAGTTTACCAATTCGAAGAATTCCTTGGCTTCTGGATCATCTGAGTTTACGCTCATTTTTCCAAGCATTTGGAACATTTTGGGTTGCATGGCCACGAAGGTTACCTTGTCATTGTCCTCGTATTTGTCGAATATATCCTGGGCCGAGGAAAAATAGGGTGCTAATGCCAAGCTACCTATAAATAATAGCTTTTTCATATTTTTTTGATTTATCATTCTATTCTAATTGTTAATGTTTAAGCTAACTCGTTTAAAAACTTCATTTTAATTATTACTACTCTTTTGTTAAAAATTTATTGGTATTCTTTTGAAACTCTTCCAAATGGTAGAGTTGTTCCGTTCCCTTATTAAAGTTAATGGCCAGTAGGGACAAAGCTTCCTGTGCAGAGGCAATTTCCTCTGGGGTGTATTCATCTGCCAAGGATGCAGGTTTTGAACTTGGATTATAAAAGTAGAACCCTATGAAAAAAACTGCCACTGCCGCCACGGATGCCCATTTGTAAAGGTTACGTACCATGCCTTTGGGTTTCCGGGTTAACGCAAGTTTTTTTGTATAACGTTCCTCCTTGGCAACGGTAAAATATTGGAACATGGGAGCATATTGTTCTAAATGTACCGGTATATCTTCCCTTGAAAAGTATTCCCTTAGGATTTCTTCTTCGACTACGGTAGTGGTGGCCTCGAAATACCTTTCTACTAATTTTTCTATTTTATCCAATTCCATAACTATGTTTTTGTATTAATTTCTCCCTAACTGTTTTTCTTGCCCTTGATAGAGCGACGCGCACGGCTGTTGGTTTCATCCCTAAAAGTTCCTCTATTTCTTCAAATTCATATTGCTCTACATCCCTCAGTTGGAGTACCATTTTTTGCTGCTCCGGCAATTCATCCATTATCTTTTCAACCCAACTGAGACTGTCCCTAGCCTCTACCTGCCTTTGAAGGGATGAACTTCCTTCTTCCCCGTAATTGCTATGCACCAGTTTCAAGTTGCTTGCCTGTTTCGACTTTAATCTGTCAAGACAAAAATTCTTGGTCATGGTCATTGCGAATGCTTCTACATTATTGTAAGATTCCATCGCCTTTTTCTTGGTCCATAACTTCAGCAAAATTTCCTGAGTGGCATCTTCGGCCTCTTCACTGGATACCAATAGGCGCTTTGCCAATCGGTACAACTTATCCTTAAAGGGCATTACCACATTTAAAAATTCAGCTTGTTTCATTTTTGGTTTCGTTGTTCAAAATACCTTGCTAAGGCTTTCTATATGGAAGACGATATTCAACGATTTTTGTTACAATAAGTTTTTTTTTTCCGCCTATGTAAGTAAATTTAGGGGCTTTAGACTGATATTAAAAATTGCTTTTGTGCTTTTCCTTTACTTGACTTTCCTTGGTATAGTAATTGTAGCGCTTTTAAAAAAACTGTTATGAAAAAATACATTTTATTTTTAATTTTTATTGGCATACTTACAGAATCCTGTAATAAAAATGACGATTCTCCAGTCATAGAAGAAGAACAGGAGGAAATAGTTGAAGAAGAAGTAGTTGAAGAGGAAGTTGATATTCAGGTACAGGATTTCATGTGGCAGACATTGAACGCTTACTATTTTTGGCAAGCCAATGTTCCAGTCTTAGCGGATAACAGATTCGCAACTCAATTGGAATACGAAACATATTTAGCATCCCATCCCGATCCAGAAAACTTTTTGTTGGACGAGTTACTTTTCACCGAAGACCGTTTCACTTTTTATAGTGACGATTACAAGGAACTGACTAATTTTCTTTCCGGAATATCTAAAAGTAATGGTCTGGAATTTGGACTTTCCAGGATTGGAGACTCTGATGATGTTTTTGGGTTCGTGGAATATGTGATAAAAGATTCAGACGCTTCAACAACGGACATAAAAAGAGGTGATTATTTCATAGGAGTCAATGGAACGGAGCTTAATGTCAACAACTACATAGATTTATTATTTGGGGAAAACGATACCTACACCCTCAATATGGCATCCATAGAGAATAACACCATTAGTCCTAATGGAATTGACGTTACGCTAACGAAGCAAGAAGGTCTGGTCGAGGATCCAATATTGGTGAATACGGTTCTGAATATTGGTGATAAGAGAATTGGGTACTTAATGTACAATTCTTTCACTCCTGGCTCCGGAGAGGCCCTGAACAATGTTTTTGCCGATTTTAAAGGTCAAAATGTAACTGATCTTGTTTTAGATTTACGATACAATTCCGGAGGTAGAGGAACCACGGCACAAATACTAGCCAGTCTAATCTATGGTACCAATACGAGCGACTTGATTTTTAGGACTAGATACAATGATAAAGTCCAAGCTTTATTTGAGCCTGGAGAATTGGATAACAATTTTGTTGCCACTACAGGAACGGAAAATGGGAATTCGAATGCCGCCTTAAATTCCTTAAATCTGAATACAGTCTACATTCTTGCAACTGAGGCATCTGCTTCGGCCAGTGAATTGGTCATGGTTGGTTTAGAACCATACATGAACGTAGTGCATATAGGAACTACTACCGTAGGAAAAAACCAAGGTTCCATAACTTTTGTGGACGATCCTGAAAATGGAAACTTTTACGATCCGGAACGCGAAAATCAAATTAATCCTGAAAATCAATGGGCCCTTCAGCCTATAGTAAGCAGGGTAGAAAATAGCGCCGGTTTTTCGGATTATGCGGATGGGTTGATTCCGGATATTGAGTTGGAAGAAGATGTGACCAATTTAGGAACCTTGGGTGATGTCAACGAACCCTTATTGGCTAGGGCCATTCAGGAAATTACAGGTGTTGGCGCAAAAAGGAGCTTTAAGGTAAATATGCCCGCAAATCTTATCTCTAGCTCCAAACTTTACGATGAACGCAACACTGCGCTTATATTAAACGGTTTAAAAGTGGGCACCAAAAGTGTATTGAAAGAAATAAAATAAGCTGTTTCTAGTTCTATCTAGTATGAAAGTTAAAAATTTATTACCCCTATTTATATTTATTGGGTTGTTGTCCTGTTCCAAGGATGATGAATTATCGGTACCAAAAACAGTAGACCCGCTTCCCAGTGCCAATGTTCCTGTTCAGAATTTCATGTGGAAGGCCATGAATTTCTGGTACTTTTGGCAAGCAGATGTTCCGGATTTAGGCGATAACAGATTCACAGACTCTGAAAGTTATACGGAGTTTTTACAATCCGTAGAGGACCCCGGAGCATTTTTCGACAATAAATTGCTCTATATTGAGGACAGGTTCAGCTTTTATAATTCAGATTATAGGGAACTTACAAACTCATTGGCAGGTATTTCACGAAGCAATGGTCTAGAATTTGGACTAGTTAGAAAAGCCAATAGCGAAGAGGTCTTTGGATACGTACGCTATATAATACCAAATTCAGATGCAGCAACCAAGGATATTGAGCGGGGCGACCTATTTACGGGTGTTAACGGAACAACCTTGACCATCAATAATTTTGCGGATTTGCTATTTGGTGAAAATAATACCTATGTGCTGAACATGGCCGATTTTTCAAACGGGGATGTGGTACAGAGTGATAGAGAGGTCAGCCTTACCAAGGAAGCTGCACTTGCTGAAAATCCGATTTTCATTTCCAAGTCCTTTGAGATTAATGGAATAACAATTGGTTATCTTATGTACAACCAATTTACCAATGAGTATGACGATGACCTCTACAACGCTATCTTGGGACTAAAAAACTTGGGTATTACGGAACTGATCGTGGATTTACGCTATAACCCCGGTGGATCGG
This sequence comes from Maribacter algicola, assembly GCF_003933245.1. Taxonomy (NCBI): domain Bacteria; kingdom Pseudomonadati; phylum Bacteroidota; class Flavobacteriia; order Flavobacteriales; family Flavobacteriaceae; genus Maribacter; species Maribacter algicola. The sequence goes on along the minus strand of NZ_QUSX01000002.1, from coordinate 372,855 downwards.
TAAACACCACCCGGATATTGGCCAGTATGATCTACGACACCAATACGGAAAATCTATTTCTAAGAAAGCGATATAACGAAAAAATACAAGATCAACTATCGGAAAGTCAGCTCGAAGTCTATTTTACGGATAGGGTGGGAAGCAATACCATAGAGCCTTTGGGACTTAACAAACTGTACGTACTTACCTCGGCAAGTTCTGCATCCGCAAGTGAATTGCTCATTAATAGTTTGGAACCTTATATCGATGTGGTTATCATAGGAGATGTTACCAGGGGAAAGAACGAATTTTCCACAACGCTGGTCGACGATCGTGAAAATTCCTATTTATATACTCCTTCTAGGGTTAACAAAATTAACCCTGACAATCAATGGGCCATTCAACCTCTTCTGGGAAGAAATGAAAACGCAGATGGCTTTTTTGACTATACCGATGGATTAATGCCCGATATACCTTTAAAGGAAGACTATAGCAATCTAGGAATTTTAGGTGACATTAACGAGCCATTGTTGGCCAGGGCCATTCAAGAAATTACGGGAGCTACCGGCAAAAGGGATTTTACGGTAGAAAACCCGATCGAGATATTATCCAGTTCGAAAATGTATAGTCCGTTCAAGGACAAAATGATTGACGATACGGTTTACGAATTGGATTTGTCATTAAATTAAAATTAATTCTATGATAAAAAGGCGACCAAAATGGTCGCCTTTTTTAATGACTATAGTCGCAAACGCAGGCCTATCCTAAAATTTCTCCCTCTGGTCGTATAGTTTAATAGTTCCACATAATCCTCATTGAATAAATTATCTAAGGAGGCATACAATTGCACATGTTCACTGATTCTATGTTGGGCGGTTACATTCAAAAGTCCATAAGCTGCTAAATCCACATCCGTGAACGTATTAAAATCGGTATCCAGTCGATTGGATAGGTGTTGATAATTTAAGGAAATATAGGTTCCTTGATTAAAGGTATACGCAAGTTGGGCATTCCATTTATGCTTGGGAATCCGCAAGGCTACATCAGTATCCAAATTGGTAAATGTGTAGTTGGCATTTAACTGTACATTGTCCAAAAGTGTTGCCGCTACTTCTACTTCTATCCCTTCTACCCTATTTGTTCCTTCCCTATTCTGGTACTTACTTTCAAAAGTATCAGGATCAATCACCACATACTCGATTCTTCCTTCTTCCAACCGATTAAAATAAACGGTATTGAATCTAAACTTTTCTGAAAGTCTTATTTCCATACCACCCTCCAACGTCGAGTTTTCTTCAGATCGCAAATCGGTATTGGCCCCAAAAGGACCGTACAACTGCGACAAATTAGGGGCAATGTATGAGGTGGCATAAGAACCCAAAAACTTTAAATACCCCTCGTCCCATTTTACGCGATAGGAAGGATTCAGATTATAGATCCAATGCGAACCATATTCGTTGTGATTGTTCCATCGGGCACCAGCGTTCAGGTTCAGACCAAAATCGCTAATATAAACAAGGTTGAAATAGGGGTCCAAGTTTCTCGCGGACACCGTTTCTGAAAAAACTGTTTTGCCTTCTACCAAATTCAAGCCAAAGATGGTATAAAACCGCTCTTTAAAAGTGTATTTGTTGAATACATCCAGTACGAAGGATTCTGAATCGAAGGAATTGGGAAAATCCGATACAAATTCTCTTGTAATTTGATTGAAGGCGGTATTCAAATGTAGGCTTCCATTGCCATAGGTGTACGTAGTAGCCAATCCAAAGCGGGATTGTTCGCTATTGAAATGAAAATCGGCATCTTCAACTGGAAAACCATTATCAAAATCGGACTTCAGCTTGGTATAAAAAGCCGATGCCTCCGATTTTAGTTTTTTTGAAAATTGGTAGCCCACCTTAAAATTTCCGTCAATTCTGGATAAAGCATCGGCCTCTTCCCCAATGGCTGCCGAAAGTCCATCGGTAAATTGATGTCCGCCAGAGGCCAAAAACGTAAGTCCTTTCCTTTTACCTGAAATGGTTACATTGTTTGATACCTCGGAAATGGTATTGGTCCTGTCCCCTTGGGACTGGTTGGTTCCCCAATTGGAAACCGCCTCTAGCTTCAATCCTTCGGCATCGGCCTCTTTTGTCGTAATATTGATTACCGCCGTTGCCGCTGAATTCCCATACAACGTACTGGCCGCACCCTTTACGATTTCAATACTTTCGATCTGGGCAAGGTTCAATAAACGCAGGTCATATTCCGCATTTACATTGGAAGGGTCAGAGACCTGGATACCATTTATGATTACCAATACCTGACGGTTGTTACCTCCCCTGGCAAATACGGAAAGGTTTTGTCCCGCAAAACTTCGGGTTCCATTAATCTCCAGACCGCTTTTGGTGTTGATGACTTCGGCAAGGGTACGACCTTGATTTCTTTCCAGTTCTGCCGCTGAAATTTTAATGACCGTTTTACCGGAGTTTTCCCGCTTTAGTGAAAAACGGGAGTCACTGACCACTACTTCGTCCAATTCCTCAATCTGAACGGAGTCCTTTTCCCTTTGATCGTAACCAAGGGGTTGCCCTTCTTGGGCAATCGCTTTGGCGCACAGCAAAGCCATGGCTCCAAAGCCTACCAAATTTTTGTACATTTTTTAATCTCTTGTTCGAGCGAATAGTATGTCTGTCCCCATACGTAAACCTTTATCCCGAAAGTTTAACATTAGTTGTTTGAATTTGGCAGGTCTCCTGACTTGCATCGTTTTGAATACCTTCCCGTCCCAACATCTGTTGGAACAGTGGTTTGTAGATTTCGAAACGTACCGAATACATCGGCCTAGCTTACAGTTGCGGGAACAGTTCCGGATTCACACGGGATTCCCTTTTAATCAATAGTCCGTAAAAAACGGATTATTGAACCAAAATTCGGGACGAAAATAAAACTAATTTATTTATTTGTGGTTTTTCTTTCCCATTTTAATCGCCAACCAAATAAAACCGATAATAAAATGCAATAGAATAATACCGGCAATGACATAGATTATGGTGTTCGAAGATCCCCTCATGAGTCGAATTTTCATCAAAGCTACTATCCTCGGTAGAAATAGAAAGTGACTTTTGTTACCTTGCAGCGATATTTTGGTTAAAACGTCATGACCCCATTGAAATCGATTAAAATCGCATATAGTGTTGCTCTGTTATGTTTTTGGGGTTGTAAGGAAACTCCAAAAGCATCGCAAGGGGCAAAGAATACGGTGGGAGTCCCCATTCAATACGCAAAGGGCTTTACCATGGAAAAATCAGGTCCAGATATTACAGTGCTCAAAATTACCTCCCCTTGGCCAAATGCCGAGTCCAAATTTACATATGCCTTGGTTCCCAAGGACCGGCTTTCAACGATAACGTTGGACAAAAATGCGTACGATGCCATCATAGGGACCCCAATATCCAATTTGGTAGTCACGTCCACAACACACATTCCAGCGCTAGAATCCTTGGGTGTATTGGATAAACTTATCGGATTTCCAGATACGAAGTATATATCTTCAAAGTATGCCAGAGACCTAATAGATGCCGGGAAAATACAGGAATTGGGCAACAATGAATCCCTAAATACTGAAATGGTGCTGGAACTTCGGCCAGAATTGGTGGTTGGTTTTAGTATAAATGCCCAAAACAAAACTTACAATACCCTAGAACAAGCCAATATACCCGTAGTTTACAATGGGGATTGGACTGAAGAAAGTCCATTGGGAAAAGCGGAATGGATCAAGTTTTTTGCTCCCTTTTTTGGAAAGGAACACGAGGCCGAACAAATTTTTTCAAAAATAGCACAGGATTACCACAATGCCGTAAATATTGCAAAAACGGCAGAAACAGCTCCTTCTGTTATAAGCGGGGCCATGTACAAGGATGTTTGGTATTTACCCGGCGGGGAAAGTTGGGCAGCAAAGTTTATCCATGATGCCAATGCCGACTATCTATGGGCTGATACTCCAGGGACCGGGAGTCTCTCCTTGAGTTGGGAAAGTGTTTTGGAAAAAGGAAAAAATGCCGATTTCTGGATTGCCCCTGCCCAATATACAAGCTATATGGAATTAACGAATGCCAGTGAACATTACGCGCAGTTCGATGCCCTACAAAATCGAAAAATATTTACCTTTTCAAAAACCAAGGGTGCCACGGGGGGAGTGCTTTATTATGAGCTGGCCCCTCAAAGACCCGATCTTGTACTCAAGGACCTCATTCATATTTTTCACCCACATTTACTACCAGATCACGAACTATTTTTCTTTACTCCTTTGGAATAAATTGAGTCAAACAAGAACATATACGCTTCATTTTTCGCTATTGATTGCCATACTTTTCCTTTGTTTTTTGGTGAATATAAGTCTAGGTTCCGTTAGTATATCCTTTTTGGATACCCTAAAAGCCCTTGTTGGAATGGAACTCAATAACCCCTCTTGGGAGTATATTATCTGGAGCTATAGGATTCCTAAGGCACTAACGGCGCTTTTGGCAGGTGCAGGATTGGCCTTAAGCGGGTTGCTCATGCAAACCTTATTTAGAAATCCGCTGGCGGGACCTTTTGTTCTTGGTATTAGTTCCGGGGCCAGTCTAGGAGCCGCGCTACTGATTATGGGAATTTCCTTGTTGGGAGGAGTTTTGTCCGATACCTATGTTAACGATATCACCCTTGCCATTGCCTCCAGCTTGGGAAGTTTTTTGGTCTTGTTTCTGGTCATTGGCATGGCAACACGGGTCAAGGACACCATGGCCTTGCTTATCATAGGCTTGATGTTTGGAAGCATTACGGCCGCTGTGGTAAGCGTACTTTCATACCTCACCAGTTCAGAAAAGTTACAACAGTATGTTTTTTGGACTTTTGGGAGTGTGGGCGGACTTTCATGGTCACAATTGGGCATTTTAAGTACGATGGTTTTTGTGGGCGTACTTTTATGCATACGTACGGTAAAATCCTTGAACGGTTATTTATTGGGTGAAAATTACGCGCAAAGTTTAGGAATAAACCTTAGAACATCACGCTACATAATCATTGTTGCTACCGGAATATTGGCGGGAAGTATTACCGCGTTCACGGGTCCAATCGCTTTCATCGGGTTGGCCGTACCCCATTTGACCCGTCAGATTTTCAATACAACGGACCACAAGATTTTGGTTCCAGCCGTACTTATTTATGGTAGTTGTATACTATTATTATGCGATGTTCTAGCCCAATTACCCGGTCAGGCAGCGGTTCTGCCTATTAATGCCATAACCAGTATTATAGGGGCACCGGTAGTTATTTGGCTATTAATGCGAAAAAGAAAAATGATTTTTTAAATTGGAGGATAAGAAAAACATACGGGAAGCTAAGCCGGTTCTGGAAGTAAGGGGTTTGTCCATTGGCTATCATAAAAAGGATGTGTGTAAAAACCTTTCCTTCTCTTTAGATAAGGGGGAGTGTACGGCCATAGTTGGGATAAATGGAATTGGAAAATCGACCTTGTTGAGAACGCTTGGAAATCTTCAACCACCGCTAGAGGGAAACGTATGTATAGATGGGACCTCCATGTGGGAAATGAAGCCCAATCAATTAGCCCAGAGAATCAGTGTTGTCCTCACGGAAACCGTAGCATCCAAAAACTTGACCGTCCAAGAATTGGTAGCCTTGGGAAGACAACCCTACACCAATTGGATTGGCAGTTTAAACCCCATTGACAGTGGAAAAATAATTGAAGCCATTGAGCTGCTCGAGCTCAAGGACCTAAGGGACAAAAAATGCCATGAATTGAGCGACGGACAATTACAACGCGTAATGATTGCAAGGGCCTTGGCACAGGACACCGATATCATTCTGCTCGACGAACCTACGACCCATTTAGATCTTTTTCACAAGGTTGCAATTTTGAAGCTTCTAAAATCGATAGCGCATAGCACCCAAAAGACCATTTTGTTCACCACCCATGAGATTGAAATGGCCATTCAGATGTGTGATAAAATTTTAATTCTTGATGGAAGCTTAAATCCTTTTGATGCGCCATGCAAACTGATTGAAAGTGCCTCGTTTGAAAGATTATTTCCTTCGGATACCGTACAATTTGATGCCAATACAGGCACTTTCCGAATTCAGAAGTAACCTGTATCTTTACTGCAAAATGGAGAATAAAATCGTCCAAAGCTCCTAACAAAACTAGGCCATTGGTCTTTGAATAGTAAAGTTGATTTACCTTTGGTTAGAATCTGAGTTTTTAAAATGAACGAGACGCTACTTTATATCATCATATCCCTACTTTGTTTGGCAATAGGGTTCTTTTTAGGGCATTATATCCAAAATTTGAAGACCAAATCCAATCACAGCAAATTGGAGGAAGAAAACAGACAGTTGGAACTTGCCAGGACGCAATTGGAAAATAAATACCTGACCCTTGAGAACGAGCGGGAGGAACTCCGGTCGGAAAAAGAGCGGTTGGGCAATCAAATCGTACGCTATCAGGCTGATTTGGAAAATCTGCATTTGAAGAATTCAGAACAAAAGGAGGAAGTGGAAAGACTACAGGAAAAATTCACCAAGGAGTTCGAGAATTTGGCAAATAAAATCCTAGAGGAAAAAAGCCTGAAATTTACGGAACGAAATGAGAAAAACATTAGGAACATATTAAGTCCCCTCAACGAAAAAATACAACTTTTCGAAAAAAAGGTAGAGGAAAGTCAGAAGGAGAACATCAGCATACATTCCGCACTTAAAGAACAATTGCTGAACTTGCAGACCCAAAACCTAAAGATCACCCAAGAAGCGGAGAACCTTACCAAAGCACTCAAGGGGGACAGTAAAATGCAAGGGAACTGGGGCGAATTGGTGTTGGAACGCGTTCTGGAGAAATCCGGACTCGAAAAGGACCGCGAGTATAGCGTACAACAGAGCTTTACGCGAGAAGACGGATCCAGAGTCATGCCAGATGTCATTATCAACCTACCGGACGGCAAAAAGATGGTTGTCGATTCCAAGGTTTCCTTAACGGACTATGAACGTTATATCAATGCCGATGAAGAGTTCCAGGAAAAATTCCTAAAAGATCATATTAATTCGTTGAGAAGGCATGTGGACCAGTTGTCCGCCAAAAAATACGAGGACCTCTATGAAATGGAAAGTCCGGATTTTGTTTTGATGTTCGTTCCTATTGAACCTGCTTTTGCCATTGCAATAAACAACGATAACACCTTGTACAACAAAGCATTTGAACAAAATATCGTTATTGTGACACCATCTACTTTATTGGCTACCTTACGTACCATAGACAGTATGTGGAACAATGAAAAACAACAACGAAACGCCATTGAAATCGCCAAACAGGCAGGAGCGCTATATGACAAGTTTGAAGGATTTGTGAACGATCTTACAAAAGTGGGCAAGAAAATGGATGAGGCAAAATCTGAATACAAGGGTGCCATGAACAAATTGTTCGAGGGTCGTGGCAATATCATAACCAGTATTGAAAAACTGAAAAAAATGGGCGCCAAGGCCAAAAAATCGCTTCCGGAACCTATTCTCAAAAGAGCCAAGGAAGATGATTTTGAGGAGGAGCAAGAGCCTAGACTAAACTTATAAATAGAATAAATATGAAAAGAATATTATTTCTTTTTCTTGGGGGGTGTGCGGTGCTACTTGCTCTCATTTACGCCTTTATCTACTTTATTCCCTACAGTGAAGGTGTGCGTTCTGGGGAACTGATTAAAATCAGTCATAAGGGAGTATTGGTAAAAACTTGGGAAGGCGAAATTAGTCAGGGAATTTCAGGGGCTCAGATTTTCTCTTTTTCTGTATTGGACAAGGATAAGGAGGTAATCGAAAAGCTGAAAGAATACCAAGGTCAGTATGTAAAAGTAAATTATACGGAACGCTATGCCACCTTCTTTTGGCTGGGCGACACCAAATACTTCATAACCCAGGTTCAACAGGAGCAGTCTCCACATTTTAGGAAGTGATGCAGGAATTTAAAAGTGTCAAGGACTCCCAGGTATCCATTACGGAGCTCATGCTACCCTCCCACTCCAATTTTGGTGGAAAGGTACATGGAGGCCACATACTGAATTTAATGGATCAAATTGCATTTGCCTGTGCATCCAAACACTCGCAACGTTATTGTGTAACAGCATCGGTCAACCGGGTGGATTTTTTGAATCCCATCGATGTTGGGGAATTGGTAACCTTGAGGGCTTCCATCAATTATACGGGAAAAACCTCCATGGTGGTGGGTGTTCGGGTCGATTCAGAAAATATTACCACCGGAGAAAAAAGGCACTGCAACTCCTCCTATTTTACCATGGTTGCCAAGGACGAAAACGGGAATAGCGTACCCGTGCCCGGATTGATCGTTAGCGACAAACAAGGGGTCAGACGATTCGCCCGAAGCAAATACAGAAAATTAGAAGCGAAAGAGCGCGACACCAAATTTGAATCCTATAAATTCAATGCGGACAAATACTTGGCGGAACTGGAAAACGAGAACTGTAAAGTAGTCCTAAGTTCCTAAGAAATTTCCGAAGCTGCATCTTCGTCTAAAAACCATACCAATTCATTAGAACTTGGGTTTACCAAAGATGCTGGATATGCTTCGTATCCCGATTCCCTTTGGGTTATAATCCTCACTTTTTCTGACTTTCCGGCCCCCGTAACCAAAAAGGCCACTGCCCTTGCATGGTTAATTATTTTTCCGGTAATCGTGACCCTGCGTTGTCCGGAATCCGGATGAATGGCCACTTCGCAATTTGCCATGGAGTCCCATAAGTGTATTTCATGTGGAAATATAGAGGCCGTATGCCCGTCATTTCCCATCCCTAAAATAACGAGGTCAAATTGGGGTGTTGCTTCAACTATGGGCAATTTTTCTTCAAGCAAATTTGAATAGCGATGCGCTTCCTCTTTGGGGTTATTTTCACCAATAATCCGATGAATATTTTCCTCAGGGATATCAATTTTGGACAAAAGATGCTCCTCGGTCATCTTAAAATTGCTCTCGGCATCCGTTGGCGGCACACAACGTTCATCGCCCCAATAGAGATGTACCTTATGCCAATCGATTTGCCCCACAAAAGAGGTCGACAATTCATCAAAAACTATTTTTGGGGTACTTCCCCCGGAAAGGGCGATATGTACTTTATCTCGTTGCCCAATGAAATTGGCCAAATATTTTGAGAATTCCAGGGCAACTTCATTTTTATCGGTATAAATCTTCATTTCCATACTTCAATTGATTAGCAAAGCACACAATAATTTTCATCGTCAGTAAGGTTTTCTCCTGGATTGCGCCAGTAGCCTTCCCCTTCTATTAGGTCATCGGAGTTTTTTGGTCCCCAAGTACCGGAAGGGTAGCCATACATACGCACATCTTTACCGTGCTGCCAATAGTCCAAAATAGGGTCAACGAATTCCCACGCGGCTTCCACTTCATCGGCTCTGGCATACAAGGTAGCATCACCTTGCATGGCATCAAGTAGCAATCGTTCGTAGGCCTCCATTACATGGGTTTCCATCAAACTGGAATAGTAAAAATCCAAATTGGCGCGCTCCACTTTAAACCCTTGGCCCGGGACCTTTACCCCAAACTTTATAAGGATCCCCTCATCAGGCTGAATCCTTATAATCAGCTTATTATCCTTATTATGTATACCCGAATCTTTAAATATTTGATGGTGCGGTGTCTTAAAATGAATGACCACTTCGGTTACCTTTGTAGGCATTCTTTTAGCCGTTCGTACGTAAAAGGGAATATCCTTCCACCGCCAATTATCAACATAAAATTTGATAGCCGCATAGGTTTCGGTAGTCGATTCAGGATCTACACCCTCTTCTTCCCTGTAGCCCTTTACTTTTTTTCCCTGAATATTAGAGGCCATATACTGGGCACGGATCGTGTGGTCATGCAAAATCTTTTCGTCCCTCATAACGCGTAGGGATTTCAAAGCTTTTACCTTCTCGTCCCTAATTTCTTCCGCCTTGTCGCCAATGGGAGGTTCCATGACAATTAATGATACTATTTGTAGCAAATGATTCTGAAACATATCCCGTAATGCCCCAGACTTATCGTAGTATCCACCGCGTTTTTCGACCCCTACACTTTCGGCATTCGTAATCTCTATATGTTTAATATAATTTCTGTTCCACAAGGGTTCGAAGATACTGTTGGAAAAACGGGTCACTAATAGGTTTTGCACAGTTTCCTTTCCCAAATAATGGTCTATACGATAAATCTGGGATTCCTTAAAATGCTCCTGAAGCCCTTGGTTCAAAGCTTTGGCGGTCTCCAGGCTATAACCAAAGGGTTTCTCGACTATCAAACGTTTCCATCCATTGTTTTGAGTGCTAAGACCAGCCTCCGCTAAGTTTTTGGCAATGGTTTCGTAAAGCCTTGGAGGAGTGGATAAATAATACATAATATTACCCTGTGTTCTCTTTTCATCGTTCAATTGGCCTACCCGTTTTCTCAAAGGGGAATAATCCACATCATAGGATTCACCAAGGTCTTGATAGAAAAACATTTCCGCAAACTTCTTGGTTTTGGCTTCGTCAGAATTTTTCAACTTTTCCTTTAAATAGTCACTTTCTATTACAACTTGGTTTCGAAAATCCGCATCGGTCATATCACTTCTGCTCGTTCCCAACACAACAAAATGCTCGGGCAATTGGCCTTCAACGTACAGGCTGTACAATGCCGGCACCAATTTCCTTGCGGTCAGGTCCCCCGAAGCACCAAAAATGACCAACATTTGATTTTCAGTTTTCCTCCTCATCAATTTTATATTTTAAGCCTAAAAGTATCGAAAACTGTGGCCAATACCAATGAGTTGGTTTGAATATGCAGGGAATTATAGATATTTTTCACTTACTTTTGAAATGAAGGAGTTATCAGGAAATAACATTTTATGGATATGAAATATGATTTTGGAATGGTGGGGCTTGGCGTTATGGGGCGTAATTTTATTTTGAACGTATCGGACAATGGATTTACGGCTTATGGCAATGATTTGGACCCGGAGAAGGTAAATGCCCTCATTGAGGAAGGTGGAGATATCAGCAAAGTGAATGCCTCAACGGATAGCAAGATTTTCTTGGAAGCGCTCGCCATCCCCAGAAAAATAATGCTGTTGGTACCCGCTGGCAAGATTGTGGATATGGTCATTGAATCACTTCTTCCCAATTTGGATGAAGGCGATTTGATTATTGATGGAGGTAATTCCTTTTATACAGATACGGACCGACGGGAAGCATACCTATCCAAAAAAGGCATTAATTTCTTCGGTGCCGGCGTTTCAGGTGGCGCCAAGGGAGCCAGAAAAGGCCCAAGCATCATGCCAGGTGGAAACAGGGAGGCCTATCAGCACGTAAAACCGATATTTGAGGCCGTTGCGGCAAAATATCATGGGGAACCTTGCGTAGCTTATTTGGGTCCAAAATCGGCCGGAAACTATGTGAAAATGGTTCATAACGGTATTGAATACGGATTAATGCAGTTAACTTCCGAAATATATGATGTACTAAAAAAAGGTGCGGATTATAATAACGACGAACTTCACCAAACCTTTGATACTTGGAACAAGGGGCGCCTGCAATCCTTTTTGGTGGAAATCACCTCGGAAATATTCTTGCAGGTGGACAATTTGGGTGATGGAAGACTGGTGGATAAAATTTTGGACAAGGCGAAGCAAAAAGGAACCGGCAAATGGACCAGTCAGAACGCAATGGATTTGGGTATACCTGTTCCATCCATAGATATTGCGGTAAGTATGCGCGAAATTTCCGCTTTAAAGGATGAGCGAATCGAGGCCGATAACCTCTATGACCGCCCCGCGGTTCAACAAATGGACAAGACCGCAATGAAAAAGATGACCGAAGAAGCATTGTATTTTTCCTTCATCATCACCTATGCCCAGGGACTACATCAATTGGCCGATGCTTCCAAGGAATATGAGTACAATCTAAATTTGGCCCAAATCGCTAAAATATGGCGGGCCGGCTGCATTATTAGGGCTGGTCTTTTGGCGGACATTTCGGAAGCTTTTGAGGCAAATCCTTCCTTACCAAATCTTTTGTTATCGGCAACTTTCGTTGAAAAGGTGCAGGGCACCGTGAATTCGGCGAGGGAGTTGGTCGCATTTGGTGCTAAAAATGGCATTCCTTTGCCCGGACTTTCAAATTCCCTTACCTATTTTGATGCCTATACCTCAAGCAGGTTGCCCCTAAACTTGATACAGGCGCAACGGGATTATTTTGGGTCGCATACCTATGAGCGTTTGGATAGGGAGGGTATTTTTCATACGGAATGGGAACAGGAGTAATTCGTTATTTTAAATATGCCTTACAGCATTTACGTAGTAGAACTTCACAAGAAAGTGTTTACTGAAAATAGAAAGTTCCGTGAAGCCAATCCGCAGTTCAATGGTATCCTGGAATGTTTGTATGTAGGGATGACGAGCAAAACACCCAAAGAGCGCTTTGAACAGCACAAAAACGGTGTTTTAAGTAATAAAGGCGTGGATATTTCTTCCCGTATCGTAAAAAAATATGGCCTATATCTTCGTGGCAGCCTTTACAATCACATAAAACCTTTTGATAATAAAGAAGATGCCTTGAAAATGGAACGCATACTTGCCTTGGAACTTCGGCGTAAGAAGTATGCGGTATGGTTTAATTGATTTCATTTTCAATCAAATTAGCACTTCGGGTTAATCCTAACCCTTAGATACTTTCTTTTTCTTACTAATTCAAAATTCACTGTAGGGATTTTAATGGCACTTGATATTAAAAATGCTCTTTGTGCCGATGCACTACAAGCTACGTTTTACGTATTTTTCATGAAAAATCACCATATGTCCAAGTTAGCTCGCATTACCGCACTTTTTTTTCTGGTTCTTTTCCTAATCCCAAAAAGGCAATTCGGTCAAAAACTGCAAAGAGATGAAATAAAGGAACTGGCCCAACAATATACCTTAACTTCCTTTCCCATGTTAAAGGAGCTGTTGAGCATACCCAACGATGCCTTTTTCAAGGATGATATTGAAAAAAATATACAATGGTGCGAAAATGCCTTCGAAAATAGAGGGTTTTCCACCCAGCGTTTGGAAACTCCCAGCGTTCCGTTGTTATTGGCCGAACGAAAACATAGAAAGGCCAAAAAAACAGTTCTTGTTTATTTACAAGTTGACGGACAACCCGTGGATTCCACAAAATGGTTCCAACAGAGCCCATATGTTCCAACGCTAAAGAAATTGAACAACTCAGGAGAATGGGAGCCCATTTCTTGGGAATCTATCAAGGACTATCAAGATGATTGGCGCGTGTTCGCACGTTCTGCAAGCGACGCAAAAGGTCCCGTCTCCATGTTTTTAACGGCACTTGATGCCGCAAATGAAAACGGCATATCGCCCAACTATAATATTAAGGTCATCATGGATTTTGAGGAAGAGCTGGGTTCACCACAGCTTCCAGAAGCCGTCTTGCGCAACAAGGAACAACTTTCTGCAGATATGTTGATCATTTTTGATGGCCCTAGACATATTACCAATAGACCTACATTGACGTTTGGAGCAAGGGGAATCGCAACCCTACAAGTAACGACCTATGGTCCAATTGTCCCCCAGCATAGCGGGCATTTTGGAAATTATGCGCCAAATCCGGCACTTCGCCTTTCCAAATTACTAGCTTCTATGAAAGACGATGAAGGACGCGTTACCATAAAGGGTTTTTATGAGGGGATAGAAATCGATGGTGCAACTGAAAAAATATTGAAGGCCGTACCCGATGACGAAAAACAGATTATGGAAAGACTGCAGATTGCGGAAACGGATAAAGTAGGAAGTTACTATCAGGAAGCCATTCAATATCCTTCTTTGAATATCAGGGGGATACAATCCGGCTGGGTGTATGAAAAGGTAAGAACGATCGTTCCGGATCACGCCGTGGCAGAATTGGACGTGAGATTGGTCTTGGAGTCGGACCCGGAACGATTGATTACATTGATCAAGGATCATATTAAATCCCAAGGATATGTGGTCATTGATCGTGAACCGACAAGGGGAGAGCGTTTGCAACATCCAAAAATCGCTACCGTTATCCATGAAATTTCCTATCAATCATTTCGAACCGATTTTAATTCCGAGGTTGGGGTATGGCTGACCAAGGCCCTGGAAAATGCTTTTGGAGAAACACCTATACGCATTCGTATGAGCGGGGGTTCCATTCCCATTTCACCCTTCGTCACCACCTTAGGTATTCCTGCGGTTACCGTTCCTACCGTGAATAGGGATAACAATCAGCACAGCCCTAATGAAAACTTACGGTTGGGAAATTACCGGGAGGGAATACAAACGATGATAGCCATTTTAAATCAAGAGTTGTAAATACCAAAGGTCCTATCGCTTAACATCTTGGAAAAAATGGCCAAATTTTATAGTAGGGGCAATAGCTCTAGGGGGCTATGAAAGAGGGGATTAAGCTTTTATGTATAAAAATAATTAATCTATATCATATTAAATATAAATAAAAATTTATGGTTTTGTTTTAAGATCTTTGCTCTAAATTCAAAGCAATACAGATGAAAAACAATCCTTTAGTAGCATCCGAGAAAAAATTTCTATTCGGCAAGACAACAAAAATAGTTATTGCCGAAGGAGACGGTATAGGCCCGGAAATCATGAAAGCCACTTTAAGAATCTTAAAGGAGGCCAAGGCAAATATTGAAACCGAAACCATTGAAATAGGAGAACAGGTTTATTTATCCGGCAACAGTGCCGGAATAAGCGATGCCGCTTGGGAGGCTATTTCCAAAAATAGTGTTATCCTTAAGGCCCCAATTACCACGCCTCAGGGGAAAGGATATAAAAGCTTGAACGTTACTCTTAGAAAGTCCCTTGGTCTTTTTGCAAATGTAAGACCGGTTAGTACCTTACACCCCTACGTAAAGACCCATTTTCCAAATATGGATGTCGTTGTTATTCGAGAAAATGAGGAGGATCTTTACGCCGGTATAGAACACAGACAAACGGATGATGTGGTGCAATGCTTAAAATTGATTACAAGGCCCGGTTGCGAGAAAATCGTACGGTACGCCTTTGAATATGCGAAAGCATATAATCGAAAGAAGGTGACATGTATGGTCAAGGACAATATCATGAAACTTACAGACGGACTTTTTCATACTGTTTTTAAGGAAATTGCCGCGGAATATCCTGAGATTGAAAGTAACTCCCAGATAATTGATATAGGCTCTGCAAAATTAGCTACCGTACCGGAAGAATACGATGTCATCGTTACTTCTAACCTTTACGGGGATATTATTTCTGATATTGTTGCCGAAATAGGTGGCTCCGTTGGGATGGCCGGCTCCGCAAATATTGGAAGAAAGGTGGCGATGTTCGAAGCGATTCATGGATCTGCCCCAGATATTGCCGGTCAAAAGATTGCCAATCCATCCGGTTTATTGAATGCCGCGATTCTCATGCTGGCCCATATCGGGCAGACCGAAGTGGCCGATACCATCAAAAATGCCTGGTTGACCACCTTGGAGGACGGGATTCATACAGGAGACATATACCAAAGTGAGATTAGCAAGAAATTAGTAGGAACCGAAGAGTTCGCGGACGCTGTAATTGAACGCCTTGGAAAAACTCCCAAAAACTTACCCGCTAGCACGTTATCCAAAGGCACGGGCAAAATTGAAATCCCTAATTACAAAAGAAAAGAAGCGACGAAACAACTTGTGGGCGTAGATGTTTTTATCGATTGGAAAGGGGAAGATCCAGAAATCATTGGTGAAGGATTAACCAAAATAAATTCCCACAATTTGAAGCTTAAAATGATTACCAATAGGGGCGTAAAAGTGTTTCCCGAGGGACTTAAGGAAACATATTGTACAGATCACTGGAGATGCCGTTTTGTATCGAATACATCCAATACTGATACAAAGGAACCTAAATATACCTCCGTAGAATACGAACAGGTAATAGCCCTCCTATCCAAACTATTCCAAAATGGATACGACGTAATAAAAACGGAAAACCTATATGAATTTGATGGACAACGCGGTTTCTCCTTGGGACAGGGTGAGTAAATGGTAGTACTATAGAAAAACCCATACCCGAAAAGGTATGGGTTTTTGTATTTTGGCCTTTTAGCGCATTTTATTTACTCAAATACATCTTCCTTCTTGCATATAAGTTGTAAAACTCATCGTCCTTTAAGCTATCAATGAACAGGATGCTTTCGCCGGTACTCTTCATTTCGGGCCCTAAGTTTTTGTTTACGTTGGGGAACTTGTTGAATGAAAAAACTGGCTGTTTTATGGCATAGCCTTCCAAATGAGGCTTAAAGTCAAAATCCTTTATTTTCTTTTCGCCCAACATAACTTTGGTCGCATAATTCACATACGGCTCTTTGTAGGCTTTTGCGATGAAAGGTACCGTTCTAGAAGCACGGGGATTCGCTTCAATGATGTACACGATATCGTCCTTTATCGCAAATTGTATGTTTATAAGACCGACCGTATTTAGGGCCAAAGCGATTTTTTTAGTATGATCCTTTATCTGCTGCATTACAAATTCGCCCAGATTAAATGGAGGTAAGGTAGCATTAGAGTCCCCGGAATGAATTCCGCAGGGTTCAATATGCTCCATAATACCGATGATATATACATCCTTTCCATCACAAATGGCATCTGCCTCCGCTTCAATGGCTCCGTCCAAATAATGGTCCAATAATAATTTGTTATTTGGGATTTTCCGAAGCAGGTCCACCACATGCGCTTCCAATTCCTCCTTGTTGATGACGATTTTCATACCCTGACCTCCTAAAACATAGGATGGTCTTACCAATAATGGAAAATCCAGTTCATCCGCTAGCGTCAAAGCTTCTTCGGCCGTCTCCGCCACCCCAAACCTAGGGTACGGAATATTGTTCTTTTTAAGAAGTTCGGAGAAGCTTCCCCTGTCCTCAGCCAAATCCAGGGATTCAAAACTCGTGCCTATAATTTTAATGCCGTATTTGGAAAGCTTTTCGGCCAATTTCAATGCCGTTTGACCGCCCAATTGCACGATTACCCCTTCCGGTTTTTCATGTCTGATAATGTCGTAAATATGTTCCCAGAAAACAGGTTCAAAATAAAGTTTATCAGCTGTATCGAAATCGGTTGAAACTGTCTCAGGGTTACAGTTGATCATTATGGTCTCATAACCACATTCGGCAGCAGCCAACACACCGTGCACACAGCAATAATCGAACTCTATCCCCTGCCCGATTCGGTTTGGACCTGAGCCCAACACCACTATTTTCTTCCTATCTGTGACCACGCTGTCATTCTCCACATATCGGGTACCATCCGGTTTCTCTATTTCCTCCTCAAAAGTGGAATAGTAATACGGTGTCATGGCCTTGAACTCGGCCGCGCAGGTATCCACCAGTTTGTACACCCTATTTACATTAAGTTCC
This sequence comes from Maribacter algicola, assembly GCF_003933245.1. NCBI lineage: Bacteria > Pseudomonadati > Bacteroidota > Flavobacteriia > Flavobacteriales > Flavobacteriaceae > Maribacter > Maribacter algicola. The sequence continues at coordinate 355,410 of NZ_QUSX01000002.1, read as the reverse complement.
GTACGCTTGTTGTAGACCTCACTTTCGTAACAATCCAACATATGGGCAATCTGCCTATCCGCAAAACCTTTTTGCTTGGCTTCCAACAACAATTCCTTGGATAAGGTCGCAATGGTATATTTTGATATTTCCTTTTCAAGCTGATAGAGTTCCTCGTATTGCTTGAGGAACCACATATCTATTTTGGTAATCTCATGAATCCTACTCAATGGAATTCCCATTTGAATGGCATCATAGATTACGAATACCCTATCCCAGCTAGGGCTTGTCAATTTGCTGATAATCTGGTCATAATCCTTATATCCCTTCCCATCGGCCCCAAGACCGTTTCGCTTGATTTCAAGGGACTGTGTAGCCTTATGTAAGGCTTCTTGAAACGAACGTCCAATACCCATGACCTCGCCAACAGATTTCATCTGTAGACCTAACGTGCGGTCTGATCCCTCGAACTTATCAAAGTTCCATCTTGGAATTTTCACGATAACATAATCCAATGTAGGTTCGAACAAGGCCGATGTGGATTTTGTAATCTGATTCTCCAACTCGTCCAGACTATACCCTATGGCCAATTTCGTGGCGACCTTTGCGATGGGGTATCCAGTCGCTTTGGAAGCCAAGGCCGAAGATCTAGAAACCCTTGGGTTGATTTCGATGGCTATGATATCTTCCTTTTCGTCCGGACTCACGGCAAACTGAACGTTACAACCGCCCTCAAAATCCCCGATGCTGCGCATCATTTTGATAGCCATGTCCCGCATTCTTTGGAAGGTCCTATCCGAAAGTGTCATGGCAGGCGCTACGGTGATGGAATCGCCTGTATGGATTCCCATGGGATCCATATTTTCAATGGTACAGATGATGACCACATTATCGTTCTTGTCCCGCAACAGCTCCAATTCATATTCTTTCCAACCCATCAAGGCCTTATCGATCATCACCTCATGAATTGGGGAAATTTCGAGTCCATGGCTCAATAGGTCATCAAAGTCCTCGGGTCTATATACGATAGAGGCTCCTGCCCCACCTAAGGTATAGGATGCCCTAATTACCAAGGGAAAACCAAATTGCTGGGCAATTTCCTTTCCTTTTAGAAAGGACGTTGCCGTTGCCTGTGGTGCCATGCCCACTCCAATTTTCAACATCAGTTCACGGAACTTTTCACGATCCTCCGTAATATTAATTGCATCGATATCCACACCGATAAGCTCTACACCAAAATCTTCCCAGATACCTTTTTTGTCCGCTTCGATACAAAGGTTCAAAGCTGTCTGTCCGCCCATGGTAGGCAATACTGCGTCTATTTGTGGATGTGCCTTTAAGATTTCAACAATTGATTTTGTAGTCAGGGGTTTCAAGTATACATGATCTGCCATGGAAGGGTCTGTCATAATCGTGGCAGGGTTACTATTTATCAAAATAGTCTCTATGCCGTCCTCCCTCAAAGAACGAAGTGACTGACTTCCCGCATAATCGAACTCACAAGCCTGACCAATAATAATAGGTCCGGAACCAATAATCAAAATTGAATTTAAATCTTTTCTTTTAGGCATTCCAATACTAGTTTCTCGTTATCTAAAATTTCAAAATTAGGTCAAAAAAAAGGTGCTGAACTTAAAGAAGCAGCACCTTTTTTTAAAAGTTATCTACAAGTCATTACTTTTTGTGACGTGGTTCAGAGGAAACGGTTAGTTTTTTTCTACCTTTTGCCCTTCTTCTGGCAAGAACCTTTCTTCCATTAACGGAAGCCATACGCTCACGGAAACCGTGTTTGTTTTTTCTCTTTCTCTTAGATGGTTGAAATGTTCTCTTGCTCATCGCCTATATTTTAAATCTATATGAATGTCTTTATTGAAGTACCGTTTAATGCATCGATAAAACCGGGTGCAAATATACAAAGAGTTTTTTCTTTGGCAAGTAGTAACAAAAAAAAATTTTAATAAATCCATTCTTTCCGAAAGCTAGGTTTTCCCTAATTTTGCCCGAACCAAATTCCATGGGTATACCGCCTTAAAAATTGTATTTTACAGGCAACCAAAACGTACTTTAATCAAATTAACAATGTTCAACAAAAACTTAAAACTCGTCATTGCAGGTCTTATCATAGCGTATGCAATATACCAGTTCATAGAGGGAAATATAGGCAATGGGATATTTCTAATCCTTTTGTCCCTAATCTTTGTCTTTCTTTATTTTAGAAATGAAATTATCCTACTGGCCTTTCTTAGAATGAGAAAACAGGACTTGGCCGGAACTGAAAAATGGCTCTCCAAAATAAAAAATCCAAAAAGTGCCTTGACTACCAAACAACAGGGGTACTATAATTATCTACACGGCATCATATATTCGCAGACCAACCTTACACAGGCCGAAAAGTACTTTCGAAAAGCTCTTAAGTTGGGATTGACTATGGATTACGACGTGGCCATGGCCAAATTGAGCCTTGCCGGAATATCCATGCAGAAACGAAGAAAAAGGGAGGCCACCACCTTATTGAACGAAGCAAAAAAATTGGACAAGAACAATATGCTTACCGAACAAATTCGAATGATGCAGCAGCAAATGAAGAAAATCTAAAAAGTTTCTTCGTTACTTGGTTTCCTTATAATATCCTTTGTTTGGAATTTCAATGGCATATTTTTTACCTGAGCTATTGTTCAAGTGCGGCTCACGAAGCCATGGATTGTGGCGTTTCAAGATTTTGTAATTGATTTCATATTGCTGGGCAAAATCTGCAAAACTGGCAACGGGTTCATTAATTTCAACGGTAAAGGTAGGTACAGCTGTGTAGTAATCCTCCTCGTCTAAATGGAATCCATATTTCTCAGGATTTGACAAGATTTCTTTAATGGCCAAAATCCTAAAGACATATCTACCAGTTTCATCCCCTAATAATAAATCCCAATAATTGTCTACTTGCTGAATCCCCATGAATTTATTAATGGAACCTGGGCCTGCGTTGTAAGCCGCAGCTGTCAAAGACCAACTTCCATATTTTTCCTTCCACCTGTTGAGATATCTACAGGCAACTTCCGTCGACTTCTCCAAATGATATCTTTCATCTACATTGGAGTTGACTTCAAGACCATATTCGCGTCCAGTTTCCCTCATTATCTGCCAAAATCCTGTAGCACCTGCGGGGGAAACCACATTTGTCAACCCGCTTTCTGCAACCGCCAAATATTTAAAATCATCGGGAATACCATTTTTAGCCAAGATGGGCTCAATAACCGGGAAATACTTATGGGCCCTTTTCATTAAAAGCAATGCATTGGACTGCCAGTATGTATTTACCAAAAATTCACGATCTACACGCTCCATAATTTCCGGGTCCTCTTGTGGCACCAATTCTCCGGCAAAATTTAAATCAGAAGGAATATCAATGGATGAGATACGATACTCTGCAGCCACATTTTTTTCAATGGTATCGTTGGCAATGGTAGTTTTATTATCCGTGCCGACCAATTCTGTGGATGTAGTTGCAAAAATCAAGGTGCCAACAATAAAAAGGACACCGCAAAACATCAAAATATTCTTTAAGAGTTTCATATGTAAACCGTTTAAGTGTAATCAAAGGTATAAATAGAACTAGGTTAATCCAAAATAATTGTGGGAAGGTGCTCATTAAACCATTTTGCCCTATGGATAATCATAGTATGTGTACCGTTTTTTAATACTTTACAATCATTAATATTGGCTATTGGAAAAACAGCATCTTTATTCCCATGGATATGTACCAGATTAGCAGGGTATTTCGTTTGATTCCAATTTACCATTTGATCAATACACCAATCGATATATCGTTTGTCCCTAATAGAAAGGTATTTTTCGTAAAGCTCCAATCTTTTCACTACGGTTTCACCAAAGGCATATTTTGCCAAAAGTTCCACATTGTTCACCAAACCAGTGGGCAGTAATTTATGTACCTGGGTATATCTCGCAAATAGCATCCGTCTAGGTAACTCACTTTTCAACTTTACACTGGAAACGATGATTATTTTTTTTACGGATAGGTGCTTGGCCATCTCCTGAACTAGAATACCGCCCAAGGAAACCCCTAAAAGGATAGGATTTACATGCTCAATTCGCTGCAGCATCTCCTTAGCATAGGATTCTAGCGACTGCCCTTTTTCAGGAACAAACCAATCTAGAAAATGCATCTGGAATTTTTCTTCCGGTAGTTTAATAAATTCAAAAATGGAATGGCTTGCGGCCATTCCTGGCATAAAATAGACATGGGTCTTTGTATCCTGCATAAAAGCAAATGGCATAAAAATAGGAATTTAGGGAATTTTTAGCTAGTTTTGAACAATTGTTGTTGATAACTTAAGACATCAACAGATAAAGAAGTATGATTGAATTACGATTGGGGAACGTCGTAATTTTTTTGCCTAAACCAAACACTAAATTCAACTATATGAACAATGTTATCATTAAGGACAATGCTTTCTTGCGCCAATTTGAAGCAACAGTAAACGGCCAACTTGCTAAAATTGAGTACTCCTCCCAAGAAAGAAAAGTCTTTTTAACAAAGCTAGTAGTTCCTGAAGAAATAGACCTAGAAGGTTTCAAGGAAGACTTTATTAAATCCGTTCTCCACCACATTCAAGAACAAAATTTAAGGGTGGTTCCTACAAGTCCCCAAATAGCGGGATTCTTACGAAAGAACAGACAGTACAAGGAAATGTTGCCGGTAGGCATCAGAATCTAATTAAAGCTCCTTTCGGGAGCTTTTTTTATGCTATTACGGGAGAATTAACAAATTCCATGGTTACAAGTCCGTCCTCTGCAATTTCCTTAAGTTTTATTTTATGTAATGTATTTACCAAGTTTGGATTCCAAGGCGTTTTTACTTTTACATAGTTTTCAGTAAATCCATGGATATAGCCCTCCTTGTTCTCCCCTTCAAAAAGTACTTCCAGCTCTGCTCCCAACTGACTCTCGTAAAATGCCCTTCTTTTTTTAACCGATAAGGCCCTGAGCATTTTGCTGCGTTTGTTCCTGACCTTTTTGGGTACAACCCCATCCATATTTGCAGCTTCCGTATTGTCCCTCTCCGAATAGGTAAAGACATGTAAATAGGAAATATCCAATTCATTCAAAAAATGATAGGTCTCCAAGAAATGTTCATCGGTCTCCCCTGGAAACCCAACAATGACATCTACCCCAATACAACAATTGGGAATGATCTCTTTTATTTTTTGAACACGATCTATATACAGATTGGTGAGGTACCTTCGCTTCATCAACTTCAACAAAGCATCGCTACCACTTTGTAATGGGATATGAAAATGGGGTACAAAACGATCGCTTTGGGCCACAAAATCAATCGTTTCGTTTTTTAAGAGATTCGGTTCGATGGAAGAAATCCGTAACCTGTGAATACCATCTACGGTATCCAGGGCCTTAACTAAATCCAGGAAAGTATGTTCATGCTTTTTATTACCAAACTCTCCTTTACCGTAGTCGCCAATATTGACTCCCGTCAAAACGATTTCCTTAATATCCTGTGCTGCAATTTCTTTTGCATTCTTCAAGACATTTTCTAGCGAATCGCTTCTGGAAATTCCCCTGGCTAAGGGAATGGTACAATAGGTACATTTATAATCGCAACCATCCTGTACTTTTAAAAATGCCCTAGTCCTATCCCCTATCGCGTAACTTCCCACATAAAAGTCGGCTTCCTGAATTTCACAGGAATGTACTTCTCCCATGTCGTTCTTGGACAGGTCGTTTACATAATCAGCTATATTGAATTTTTCAGTAGCACCTAGAACAAGGTCCACACCATCAACGGCGATAAGTTCTTCCGGTTTTAATTGGGCATAACAGCCAATGGCCGCAATGAATGCCTGAGGGTTGGATTTTTGCGCCTGCTTTACAATGGTTTTAAATTTTTTGTCGGCATTTTCAGTCACAGAACAGGTATTGATGACATACATATCCGCCATTTCATCAAAACCGACCCTGTCAAAACCTTCTTTCACCAAGCTTCTGGCAATGGTAGAAGTTTCGGAAAAATTAAGCTTACAGCCCAACGTATAAAATGCGACCTTTTTTTTCATAACATCAGAATTCCAATCCCTGCAAATTCATATTCAGTAATTGCGCCACTTTTTAGTGATTTCAAAGACATGGTTCAATATAGTGGCATCCGCATCGGTAAACTCAACCCCTCTTCTTGCCATCATAATCTTGGCGGCTTCAAATGCCTTTGCAGGCAAATAGGAGGAAAACCCGGAGGCACCTCCCCAACTAAAACTTGGCACAAAATTTCTTGGAAATCCAGGAACATATATATTAGAATTCACACCGATGACCGTACCCGTGTTAAACATCGTATTAATGGCCGTTTTACTATGGTCCCCCATCATCAATCCACAAAATTGCAAGCCAGTCTGCTCAAACTTTTCCGTGGCATAGTTCCATAAACGCACCTTTGCATAATTGTTCTTAAGGTTGGAGTTATTTGAGTCTGCCCCAATATTGCACCATTCCCCAAGTACCGCATTTCCTAAATATCCTTCGTGGCCTTTGCTCGAGTATCCAAAAATAACCGAATTGCTCACCTCGCCACAAACCTTCGAATGGGGTCCTATGGTCGTTGCGCCATAGAGCTTTCCTCCCATTTTAATAATGGCATGGTCACAAAGTGCCAATCCGCCACGGATAAGGCTACCCTCCCATATTTCCGCATGCCTACCAATATAAATGGGTCCCTCCGTGGCGTTTAAAATGCTATGCTCCACCTTGGCCCCTTCTTCCAAAAATATCCGTTCCGGACAAATTAGACTATTTGTTTTGGAAATGGGCTGACTTTCCCTTCCTTTAGTTAAAAAATCAAAATCCTCTTGAAGTGCCCTTTCATTTAGAGAAAAAATATCCCAAGTGTTCCTAATTTGAAAAAGTTCCTTTTCATATTCCACCACATTGAACTGACCCCAGTCGTTACTTTCATTCACTTTGTTGGACCTGTAAGCAATGATAATATCCTCTTTTTGCAATACTTCCGACTCCTTAAGTGCTTTAACTTGATCAAGGAGAAAAGCATCTGGCAGTATACTTCCATTGAGGAACACGTTATCTAACTTCAAGACCATCGGAAACTTTATGCTTAGATAATCTTCTGTTTTATAACTAATGGATGTTTTTAAATATGCTTCCCATTTTTCCTTTATGGTCATGATTCCCAACCGCACCTCGGCCACAGGCCTTGTAAATGTGAAAGGAAGAAGATGTTCCCTGACCGGACCATCAAAAAGAATGTAGTTCATGGATATTTTTTTTCAAAATTAATCAATAGACTAGGACAACCTACCCCAATCCGGTCTAAATGACTAAAAAAATAGATAGCATCCAACGAAAAACGCCTCCAAATTTTGGAGGCGTCGATTATATTGAGAATAATAGCAATCCTATTCCTCTTCTTTCGTTTCAGATTTAGAGAATTTCTTGTATTTGTTCTTGAACTTATCAATTCTACCAGCCGTATCCAAAAATTTGGCCTTTCCTGTGTAGAATGGATGTGACGTTCTTGAAATCTCCAATTTTATCAATGGATATTCAACGCCATCAACTTCTAAAGTTTCTTTTGTATCCGCTGTAGATTTGGTAATGAACACATCGTCATTGGACATGTCCTTGAAGGCTACCAATCTATAATTTTCTGGGTGTATTCCTTTTCTCATTTTTAAAATCTTTACCGTACCCATTCCAACGGGCACTTATTTTAAGGGTGCAAATTTAGTCAATTTATTAGAATTGCCAATTTATTAATTAGAAAAAACAGAAAATAAATTGTAGCTTTTCTGTAACATTTTTATTTGCCAATATACTTATAACGTAATCAACTTTTAAAACTTAAAAACAATGGAAGAAAATAAACCAAAAACTGGGCAGTTTGCCTTAACCTATGGCGCCATACTTGGAGGTATAAGCATAATCTTTGGTATTATGCTTTATTCTGCGGATATGCATTACCAAGGAGGCATCGCGGTTATGTTAATCAGCTTAGCCCTTTCAATTGCCGGTATAGTCTTGGCCATGATTCAATTTAAAAAGGCAAATGGTGGTTTTATGTCCTTTGCCCAAGCCCTTAAAGTAGGTGTTGGGGTTAGCCTCATAGCCGGAATTATTGGAATTATTTTTAATCAATTGATGGCCAATGTAATTGATCCTGATATGATGAATAAGGCAATGGAATTTCAAAGAAATCAACTAACGGAGACCACCTCAATGACTCCAGAACAGATAGACGCTCAAATGGAAATGGGCAAAAAATTCTCGACTCCAACGATGCAAATAGTTTTTGGACTTGTATTTAGTCTCTTTTTTGGTTTTATAATCTCGCTTATTTCCGGGCTTATTCTAAAAAAACAGGAAGAATAGAACTAATTTGTATTTTTGAAGGGAATTCCTGAAGTAATCAATGCAACTATCCATAGTTATTCCCTTACTGAACGAGGAAGAATCCCTCAAAGAACTTCATGATTGGATTGTATCCGTGATGCAATCCAATCATTTTTCTTATGAAATACTATTCGTTGATGATGGTAGCACGGACGAATCTTGGAATATTATTTCGCAACTTTCAGAACTAAATTCCCATGTTAAAGGAATTCGGTTTCTTAAAAACTTCGGGAAATCACAAGCGCTACATGCAGGATTTAAGGCTGCTAAAGGGGATGTCGTCATCACCATGGACGCGGATTTGCAGGACAATCCAGAGGAAATTCCAGAATTATACCAACTTATTCAATCCAAGGAATACGATTTAATCTCTGGTTGGAAAAAGAAACGCTACGACTCCCTTATATTTAAAAACCTACCTTCCAAACTTTTTAACTGGGCTGCAAAAAAAACATCAGGCGTAAAACTACATGATTTCAATTGCGGATTGAAGGCCTACAACAAATCGGTAATAAAAAACATAGAAGTATCGGGTGAAATGCACCGATACATCCCAGTTTTGGCAAAAAATGCAGGGTTCAATAAAATCGGAGAAAAAGTAGTAAAGCACCAGGCCAGAAAATACGGAAAGACCAAATTTGGTATGGAACGTTTTATTAATGGCTTTTTGGATTTGATCACCATTTGGTTCGTTTCCCGTTTTGGAAAACGCCCCATGCATCTTTTCGGCGCCTTGGGAGTTTTGATGTTCATTATAGGTTTCGGTTTCGCCCTCTATTTAGGAATCGATAAACTTTTTTTAAACCCCTATGGTCGATTGATTACGGATAGGCCGGAATTCTATATTTCACTGGTATCCATGGTCATTGGCACCCAGTTGTTCTTGGCCGGATTTATAGGGGAAATCATTACACGATCCAAAAGAAATGAACCGCGTTACCATATTTCCGAAGAATTGAATTTGAACACGGAACAAACACAATATTCTTTGTAAATTTAGATATCACAATTAAAAAAATTATACATGGATAAGATCCTTGATACCGCCAAAAGTTGGCTCACAGACTTTTTTGACCCGAAGGTGAAGGAAGAAATACAGCACCTTATCGACAATGACACCGAGGAGCTAAAGGACCGTTTTTATAAAAATATGGAATTTGGAACTGGTGGTATGAGAGGCGTCATGGGCGTTGGAACCAATCGCATTAACAAATATACTCTTGGCAAAAGCACGCAGGGACTAAGTAATTATTTGAAAAAAGTTTATGAAGGGGAGGATATTAAAGTGGTCATTGCGTACGATTGCCGGCATAATAGCGATACATTGGCCAGAACGGTCGCCGAAGTTTTTTCGGCGAACGGAATCCATGTGAATCTATTTTCGGAACTACGTACCACGCCGGAATTATCATTTGCGGTAAGGCATCTAAAATGTCATGCCGGTATCGTACTCACCGCATCCCATAATCCACCAGAATACAACGGGTATAAGGTATATTGGACGGATGGCGGACAAATTGTCCCCCCTCAGGATGGTGAAATCATTGCTGAAATCAATAGTCTCAGTTTTGAGGACATCAACTTTAAGGCCAACGAAAGCCTTATCAAGATCATTGACAAGGAGGTGGACGAAGCTTTTTTTGAAGCATCGGTGAAAAATGGAAGTGTCAACGCAAAAGGCAAAAATGACTTTAAAATTGTCTTTACCTCACTTCATGGAACATCCATAACAGCTATTCCGGAAGTATTAAAAAGAGCTGGGTATGAAAATGTAACTATTATTGAGGAACAGGCCAAACCGGATGGTTCCTTTCCAACGGTACAATCGCCCAACCCAGAAGAACCCGAAGCATTATCCATGGCCATAAAAAAGGCTGAGGAAATTGGTGCGGACATGGTGGTAGGTACCGACCCTGATAGTGATAGATTGGGCATAGCGGTTCGTAATTTGGACGGCGAGATGCAAATCGTTAATGGAAACCAAGCCATGGTCATGATGACCAAGTTTCTCTTGGAGAATAGAAAAAAACAAGGTTTTAAAGGAAATGAGTTCACGGCCACAACCATAGTATCCACTCCCATGGTAAAGGCCATGGCAGATGCCTATGGTGTTGAATATAAGACCTCCTTGACCGGATTTAAATGGATCGGTAAGATGATAAAGGATTTTCCGGAATCCGAATTTCTTGGTGGCGGGGAAGAAAGTTTCGGCTACATGGTAGGCGATTTTGTACGGGACAAGGATGCCGTTACTTCCACCCTATTGGCCTGTGAAATTGCTACCCAAGCGAAAGCCAATGGCAGTTCCTTTTTTAAAGACCTGATTGATTGCTACGTAGATTATGGATTTTACAAGGAACACCTAATATCCCTTACCAAAAAGGGAATGAGTGGTGCTGAAGAAATCAAGCAGATGTTAAAGGACTTTAAGGAAAATCCTGTGGAATCCGTTGCAGGATCCAAGGTCAAATGGATAGAGGATTACAACACATCCATGGCCAAAAATGTATTGACGGGGGAAGAGAAAGCGATAGACATTCCAAAATCCAACGTATTGATATATGAAACCGAAGATGGTACCCGCATTGCCGCAAGACCTAGTGGTACGGAACCCAAGGTGAAATTTTATATCAGTACGAACACAAGGTTAGACAAAGCAGAAAACTTTAAAGCTGTTTCCGCTCAGTTGGATGCAAAAATCAAAAGCATTGTAAGCGAGCTTAATTTAGGTTAATGGATTATTTCAAAAAGATTCTTCGCTTTGCGAAACCATATCGCAAATACGGATATCTGAATATTTTTTTCAACGTACTATATGCCCTCTTCAGTGCCCTTTCCTTTGCGGCGTTGATTCCCATGTTGGATGTTCTTTTCGATAAGACCAAACAAGTCTTTGAAGCGCCTAAATATGAGGATTTAGGTCATTTAAAGGATTACCTCCAGGAATATATCAATTATAGAGTAACCGCCTATTCCGGGGATGATGAAATGAAGGGTTTGGTACTGGTAATTGGGCTGGTATTGATTCTTTTTCTTTTCAAGAATCTTTTTAATTACTTGGCGATGTTCTTTATTACCTTCTTGAGAAATGGTGTTTTGAAGGATATTAGAAATAGGATGTACGAAAAAGTGGTGGAACTACCTATCTCCTATTATTCCGAAAAAAGAAAAGGTGATGTCATTGCAAGGATAACTTCGGATGTTTTGGAAATTCAGCATTCCTTCCTATCCATTTTGGAGTTGATCGTACGTGAACCACTTACGATTCTTTTTACCATCCTGATTATGTTCGGTATTAGCTTTAAACTTACCCTGTTCGTGTTTATTTTCATTCCGATTGCAGGTATGATCATTTCTAAAATTGGTAAATCCTTAAAACGACAATCGGATAACGTACAGCGGGAGCAAGGGGAGTTTTTGTCAATAATCGAAGAAACCTTGGGAGGATTGCGAGTGATTAAGGCGTTTAACTCGGAATCCAGGTTCTATAAAACTTTTTCCAGTTCAACCCAACGTTTTTTCAACTTTAGTAATTCCTTACTAAATCGACAAAATTTAGCTTCCCCAACCGGTGAGTTTCTGGGTATTTTGGTTATTGGCGTACTACTTTGGTTTGGGGGTAAAATGGTATTGATAGACAAGACTTTGGATGCCTCCTCCTTTATTGCATATATGGGTTTGGCCTACAATATTCTTACTCCCGCAAAGGCTATCAGCAAAGCTTCCTACGGCGTCAAAAAAGGAAATGCCGCCGCAGAGCGTGTCTTGGAAATATTGGAAACTGAAAATCCAATTTCTGAAATAGAAACCCCGGTTGTTAAGACCGATTTTAATCAAGAAATCAATCTAAAAAATATATCCTTCAAATATGAAGACGAATATATATTGAAGAACTTTGACCTTACCGTACCCAAAGGTTCCACGGTTGCCCTAGTGGGACAATCCGGTAGTGGGAAAAGTACCATTGCCAATTTAGTGACCAGGTTTTATGACGTAAACGAAGGGGATATTAACATTGATGGCATCAACATAAAAGACCTTTCCAAAAAATCATTGAGAGGGTTGATGGGACTCGTTACACAAGACTCCATATTATTCAATGACACGGTGAAAAACAACATTGGCTTGGGAAAAGAAAATGCATCGGACGAAGAAATTGCTGAAGCCGCAAAAATAGCCAATGCCCACGATTTTATAATGGAACTGCCCCAAGGATACGAAACAAACATTGGGGACAGTGGTAACAAATTGAGTGGAGGACAAAAGCAACGCCTTTCCATCGCTAGGGCCGTATTGAAGAATCCGCCCATTATGATTTTGGACGAGGCAACATCCGCCTTGGATACCGAGAGCGAACGCTTGGTGCAGGACGCTTTGGAAAAAATGATGAAGAACAGAACTTCCATCGTAATTGCACACCGACTTTCCACCATCCAGAACGCTAACACTATTGTAGTATTGAACAAAGGAGAAATCGTGGAGCAAGGTACCCATGAGCAACTTTTAAGCAAAAAGGGGACGTACAATAAGTTGGTCGAAATGCAGTCGCTGGGTTAATGGTTGTTGGTTGTTGGTTGTTGGTTGTTGGTTGTTGGTTGTTGGTTGTTGGTTGTTGATAAAATCTACATTTTTCATTTCTCAATTTTCACTTTTCATTTTTCACTTAAACACCATCTCACTATTTCACTTAACCCCTAACTCCTAACTCCTAACTCCTAACTCCTAACAAACTAAACCTTTTCATAAATTAGTAGTCCAATTACCAAACAAAACAAATTCGGTTGATTGCAGAAGAAACCTTAATAAAGGAATTAAAGGCAAAGGAGACGCAGTCCACCGCCTTTGAAACGCTTGTAAGCAACTACAAGGAACGGCTATATTGGCACATCCGAAGAATTGTCTTGAACCATGATGATGCTGACGATGTATTGCAAAATACCTTCATTAAAGTGTATCGCAATATTGAGGGATTTAAAGGCGAGAGTAAGCTGTTTTCCTGGATGTATAGAATAGCCACCAATGAAGCCCTTAGTTTTTTAAAACAAAAAAGTCTCAAACTGGGAGTTTCGGATGGGGAATATCAAGAACGCATGGTACAAAATTTGCAGGCCGATGTATATTTTGAAGGGGATGAAATTCAGTTAAAGCTACAAAGGGCCATTGCTACCCTACCGGAAAAACAAAAACTGATTTTCAATATGAAGTATTTTGAAGAACTAAAGTATGCTGAAATATCGGAAATCTTGGATACATCGGTAGGCGGATTAAAAGCTTCGTACCATTTGGCGGTAAAAAAGATTGAAAGTTTTCTCAAAGAAGATTAAACCATTTAAACAATTGGGAGTCATAGTAATACGATGAAAAGTAAGAATACAGATAAAAATTCGTTCAATATCCCCAAAGGCTATTTTAATAGCTTTGAGGATAAACTTAAAGACAGGATCTTTAAAGAGGACTCAGGTATTCCTAAAAACGATGGTTTCAGTGTTCCTGAATCTTATTTTGAGCAATTGCAGGCACAATTGACGGCCATTATAGAACAGGAGAAATCGTCGCCCAAAGTTATCCCACTGTATTCCTATAAGAAGTTTTTGGCTATCGCCGCCGCCATTGCAGCCCTTTTGGTTTTAGCCGTTGGCATTAATTGGAACAATGACGACACCTTGAGTTTTACGGATTTGGCCAATTCTGAAATTGAAGCCTATTTTGAAGATACCGAACTAGGTCTATCAAGTGATGAAATTGCTGAAGTACTCCCTGTTGACACTTATGAAATTAATGACTTTGTACAACCGCAATTGACAGAGGATAACCTTTTGGATTATCTCAATGAAAACGTAGAGGATTTTGAAGAATTAAATTTAAAAAACAATGAATAGACTACTCATAGCCGTATTGATATTGTTTACGACCGCAACTTTTGCCCAAGACAAATCGAGGGAAAAGATTAAGGCTCTTAAGGTAGCCTACTTAACGGAACACTTGGAACTTTCCAGCCAAGAGGCACAGGATTTCTGGCCCGTTTACAATGAGTATGAGAAAGAAAGACATGAACTACGCCATAAACAATGGGTAGAAATCAAAAGCAAACTAAAGGACGTAGGAAGTCTAAACGAGGAAGAGGCCCAAAATTTATTGTCGTCCTATCTTAAAATAGAGGAAGAGGAAGAAGAACTGGAAAAGAATTTCCTAAATAAGATCAGTAAGGTAATTTCTGCAAAAAAGACCTTGTTATTAATGCGCTCCGAAGAGGACTTTAAACGGCAGTTGATCAAGCAATACCGTCAAAATAAGGGAGGTCGCTAATGGTGGACTTAAAGATGAACTTAAAAAGGAGCTAAATAGCTCCTTTTTTTAGTTCCTAAAAGTTAGTTTGGCAATACGATTTTTGCCCGCAGCGAAGGCAATACTATCATTAAAAAAACGAAAAGTATAAAACCCCTCATCACTTAGTCGCTGCCAATGGTCACCACTGTCAGACGAGTAGGAAATCCCGGTAAATCCAATGGCCACAATACCCTTTCCATTTGAATTTGGAACAAATTGGATACAACTTTTATACCCTGGATCTTGACCATCCGCTATTAGGCTCCAAGTGACCCCACCATCCAAAGTTTTCATTTTATTTCCCCGATTTACTTCGGGCCGGGTATAATCACCTCCTATGGCAATCCCCAAATCTTGGTCATAAAAATCAATGGAATAAATACCTTGTGTGTCTAAGTCATTCTCCATTGGGGTAGTAATAATTTCCCATGTTTTGCCCTTATCCGTCGAATGATAGATTTTGCCGGTAGTTGTGGCTATCCAAGCCCGATCCCCCATTATTTCAATGTTGGTATTGCTCGCAGCAAAGGCACCTTCTCCTTCCTGCCCCTTAGGAAGTTGGTCACATGATATCTTCTTCCAGGTTTGTCCGCCATCCCTTGTTATAATGATACTCAAACACCCGTCAACGGTATCCCCCACGGCCAAACCTTCCAAATCGTTCCAAAACATCATGGCATCATAAAATACACTTTCGCCAACTTCAGTGTATACCAATTCCATTTTACCACGTTCACCTGTTTTATATAGAAGAGCCGGACTTCCTATGGAAAGCATGAAAAAATCGGAATTCGTATGCGCTACGGCCCTAAAGGAAGGGATTAGGCTGTCATACTTCATGATATTCGTCCGTACTTTTCCAGAGGGAACATCTACAGTTCCGTAAATTCCCCCACTTCCTGCAAAGGCCAAGGTATTCGAATCTAAAAATTCGATGGCCCGAATACTGACCGAATCTTCAAAGACATCCTCTACGGCAACACTTGTAAACAATTGGGGTTTGATCTGGTCACTGCATGAAATGGAAATACAGCATAAGAAAAATAGAACAGTGAAAAGGCGCATTGGTACAAAGTTTCTCAAAAATAAATGGAATCCACTCTAAAACAATACCTTTGCACCCTTAATTTTTTATAATGAGATTGCACAGAAACTTGGTGTTTGCCGTAATAGATGCTTTGAACTTGATATTCAATGAAGGTGAATATGCGGACAAGGTCGTTCAAAAGGTCTTAAAGTTTGACAAACGCTGGGGTTCCCGTGATAGAGGTTTTATCGCCGAAACCACCTACGAAATGGTTCGTTACAAAAGGTTATATGCCGAAATTGCTGAAGTAAAGGCCCCTTTTAGTCGGCCCGATCTATTTCGCATGTGGGCCGTGTGGGCCGTATTGAGCGGAATTAAACTACCGGATTGGAAACAATTGGAACCCACCCCGGAAAGACGCATAAAAGGACGTTTTGACGAATTATCCAAAATTAGAAAATACAGGGAAGCCATTCCAGATTGGATGGATACCCTTTGTGAAAAAGCCTTGGGCGAAAAGTTATGGACCGCGGAGATTGCCAAACTCAATGAACCTGCCGATGTCATTCTAAGAACGAACACCTTAAAAACCACTAAGGAAAAGCTTCGCAAATCGCTTTTGGATGAAGGTATCGTTACCGAACCCATTAAAGGATATCCACTGGCCCTTAGACTCCCCGAGCGGGCCAATGTATTTGTTACCCAAAGTTTTAAGGACGGACTTTTTGAGGTTCAGGATGCCTCCTCCCAATTGGTAGCGGAGCTTTTAGATGTTCAACCTGGGCAACGTGTGGTTGACACCTGTGCAGGTGCTGGTGGAAAATCCCTTCATTTGGCCGCATTGATGGAAAACAAAGGGCAGCTTATTTCCATGGATATCTATGGAAGTAAACTAAAAGAGCTAAAAAGACGCGCCCGAAGAAACGGGGCGCATAATATTGAACCAAGGGAGATTACCTCTTCCAAGGTTTACAAGAAGTTATATGATAGTGCAGATAGGGTTCTTATCGATGCTCCCTGCACCGGGCTTGGGGTTATCCGTAGAAACCCGGATACCAAGTGGAAACTACAGCCGGATTTTTTGGACAAAATCACCAAAACCCAGCAGGAAATCCTTAGAAGTTATAGTAAGATTGTTAAACCAGGTGGGAAACTGGTTTATGCCACTTGTTCTATCCTGCCTCAAGAAAATGTAGAACAGGTAAAGTCCTTTTTAGCGTCTGAAGAAGGAAGTAAATTCTCAATGGTTACCGATAAGAAAATATACGCTTCAAAAAGCGGATTTGACGGCTTTTATATGGCCTTGTTGCAAAAAGATCCCACTGCTTAGCCGAACAAAGGCAACTGTTGGTCTCCTTTAGTATCGGGTTTTTTGCCGGATGGTTTCTCGTTAGGTTTTTGTCCCCATTTTTTCATGGCTTGAACGACCGGCATCAAAGTTTTGCCTTTGGCCGTAATCGAATATTCGACACGTGGTGGGATTTCAGCAAACATCTTGCGTTCCAGGATTTCGGATTTCTCCAATTCCTTTAACTGTTTGCTCAACATTTGTTTGTTGATACCTTCAATATTCTTAAGAAGCGTTGAGAATCGGTTGATTCCCATAGAAACCCTGTAGAGTATAATCGGCTTCCACTTACTTCCTATTTCTTCCATACAAGAAGCTACGGGGCAATATTCGGATGGATTGTTCAAAACTAGTTTAATTAAGCAGTAAACTTTTCTTAGATAGGACCCAAATATAAAACATCGGTCTAAATTATAGACCGATGTTCTTCACTAATTATTCCTAATATTTTCTATTCCTTAAGGGTGGGATATTCAACCCCCAATTGTTCCAAATAGCTGTCAAATTTGGTTTCATCGTAATAATACTTTTGCAATTCATCCCTAAACTGACCTTGCTTATCCGTGTTCAAATAGATCGGAGGCATATCAGTTTCAGCAATCATAGGCTTATACGTAGTTTCCTTTTGTTGCACATTTTTAAAATAATCCCAAGCACCTTCAAGAAGTTCGGGCTTCGTTAAAAAATCCAAGATGGTCATGGCTTCCGCCTTAGCCCCGGCAACTACACCCTTGTGAGCAATTGGAGTAGCCATGGCGATTGCATTGCTCCAATGATGTCCCTGCAATCCCGGAATATTGGAAGGAAAGCGCATGGTCACGGTAGGTACTTTCCACGAAATATCGCCAATATCGTCAGACCCGCCACTTACAGGCTCTTCTACTGGAAGTCCTAATGGATCCAATTCTAGGGGCAAACCTTCTATTTTTTCGGAACCAACCTCTGTTTGTACGGCCTTGGCCAAGGTTTGGTCGGCTTCTGACCATTGCGGAAGTCCCACTTGCTTGATATTATCGTACATGGTTTCCGCAATGACCTTGTTATAATGTCTTGGCCACGCAGTTCCCAGTACTTTAGAGCTCATGGTAGTACCCGTCATCAATGCAGCTCCTTTGGCCATGTCATTGGCCAGATCATACATTTCCATGATACCTTCGTACTTAATATCTCTAAAATAAAACCAAATAGCAGCCTTGGAAGGAACTACGTTGGGCTGATCACCCGCATCGGTAAAGATGGAATGTGATCTTTTCAAGGGATGCAAGTGTTCCCTCTTATAATTCCAGGCAATGTTCATCAACTCCGCAGCATCCAGTGCACTTCTTCCGCGCCATGGGGAACCGGCGGAATGTGCTGCCTCACCTTCAAAGGAATACTCTACGGAAATAAGCCCGGTACCTCTAGTAGGTCCATAGGAAACGCCGAGATTATTACCCACATGGGTAAAAATACACATGTCGATATCATCAAAAAGACCATCTCGCACATACCAAGCTTTTGCGGCAACCAGTTCTTCTGCGATACCTGGCCAAAGAATCAAGGTTCCCCCGATATTTTCCTTTTCCATGATTTCCTTTACGGCCAGGGCCGACATGATATTCAAGGGAATTCCGGCATTGTGGCCTTCACCGTGTCCTGGCGCTCCCTCAACGATGGGTTTGTGATAAGCCACTCCAGGATATTGGGATGCCTTTGGAATACAGTCCACATCGCTGCCCAAAGCGATAACAGGGCCTTCCCCGTTGCTCCATTTCGCGAACCATGAGGTGGGAATGCCGGACAAGGAATGTTCAATTTCAAACCCATTTTCCTGCAATACCCCGGTAAGGTATTTGGAAGATTCCTCTTCTTGAAAGCCAAGCTCGGCAAAACTAAAGATCTTGTCCACCATGACCTGGGCCATTTTTTTATCGGTTTCGATAAGGTCATTGGCCTCCGATTTAAACTTTTCAATCTGTTTTTTGGAATACTTTTTCTGGGCGAAGGTCAGCATGGCACAGGAAAGGCACATGACGAACGTGAATAGTCTTTTTGTCATTTTGGTCGATTTTGATTTAGTTCGTAAAAGGTAGTGAATTATTAAATTGAAGGTTTTAGCCAATACCAATATTTAAAGGATTATTATTTAGAAGGTTGAAATTTCATTTTTTAAAAGTTTTAAAAACGAAAAATGAGATAATTTTAAGGATACCTAATAGCAAAATGAGAAAAATTCCCATTATCGTATTATGCTCCCTACTGTTTTCTTGCGTTTTATTCCTTGAGAATGGCATTGATGTAAAAATCATCAATAATTCCAAAGAAGACATTTCCAATATAGTTGTAAAAACTTCTGAAAACACAGATAGTCTGATTTTCGAACTTTTGAGACCTAAAGAATCCATAACCGGATTTCTAATAATTGAGAACGCTAAGACCGATGGGAGTTATGTATTGATTTATAACAAAGCGGATGGAGAAACAATTGAAACTGTGGGAGGATACTATAGCAACGGAATTTCTTTCTTGGATTTGATGCGTATTGATATACAACAGGATACAACCTTGATTTATTTTGAAGAAAATCCCTAAAATTTGTCAATCTATCAACAATTTCAGTTGAAAACTGTCCCTATAACTATACAGGAAATTAGGGTTAAAATCGTAATTTTGCATTTTCCATTTTGCAAAAGAAACGTACCTATATGATTCACTTTTTTGGAAATCCGACAGCCAAGATTTTTGCCGTCCAAACCACCCAGGAGATTACGCTGGAAAATGAACAGAAATTAACATGGTTGTTTGGAAACCAACCCAAAATAAATGTGGCGTCGCTGGACGCCTTTTTTGTTGGACCCCGTGCGGCCATGATTACACCCTGGAGCACCAATGCCGTGGAAATAACCCAAAATATGGGCATTCCGGGCATTCTTAGGATCGAGGAATTCAACGCCGTGTCCGAGGATTTTTCCGATTTTGACCCTATGCTTTCCCAAAAGTACAAGGGCATAGGTCAGGCTATCTATGATATCAACATACTTCCAGAACCTATTTTGGAAATAGCCGATATTGCCGGTTATAACCAAAAGGAAGGTTTGGCCTTGAGCGATGAGGAAGTCGCCTATTTGGAAGGTCTTTCCAAGAAAATGGGAAGGAAATTGACGGATTCAGAGGTATTCGGTTTTAGTCAGGTAAACTCTGAACATTGTCGGCATAAAATATTCAATGGCACTTTTATAATCGATGGCAAGGAAATGCCATCTAGCCTTTTCAAGCTGATAAAAAAGACGAGCCAGGAAAACCCGAACGATATTGTATCGGCCTACAAGGACAACGTGGCTTTTTTAAAAGGCCCGAAAGCGATACAATTCGCCCCGAAATCGGCTGATAAACCCGATTTCTACGAGGAGCGAGAATTTGAATCCGTATTATCTATAAAAGCCGAAACCCACAATTTTCCAACGACGGTAGAGCCCTTCAACGGTGCGGCCACAGGTTCCGGAGGGGAAATTAGGGACCGCTTGGCCGGTGGTAAGGGTTCTCTTCCTTTGGCAGGAACGGCAGTTTACATGACGGCACTTTCAAGGCTCGAAAATGATAGGAAATGGGAACAAGCCATGCCCGAACGAAAATGGCTATACCAAACCCCTATGGACATTTTGATAAAGGCTTCCAATGGGGCATCGGATTTTGGAAATAAGTTCGGGCAACCGCTAATTGCGGGTTCCGTCCTCACATTCGAACACGATGAAAAAGATTCGGTCCTTGGAGCGGAAGCCAGGAGATTAGGCTATGACAAGGTAATCATGCAAGCCGGTGGAATCGGCTATGGAAAAGCGGAACAGGCCTTGAAAGACACTCCTAACAAAGGGGATAAAATTGTCATTCTTGGTGGTGACAATTACAGGATAGGTATGGGCGGGGCCGCTGTATCTAGCGCGGATACGGGTGAGTTTAGTTCCGCCATCGAATTGAATGCCGTACAACGTTCCAATCCAGAGATGCAAAAACGTGCCGCCAACGCTATTCGAGGTATGGTGGAAAGTGATCAGAATACTATCGTTTCCATTCACGACCACGGTGCCGGAGGCCATTTGAATTGTCTATCGGAATTGGTGGAAGAAACCGGTGGCAAGATAGACTTGGACAAATTGCCCGTAGGCGACCCCACACTTTCAGCCAAGGAACTCATCGGGAATGAATCCCAGGAACGCATGGGACTCGTCATCGGACAAGAAAATGCGGCTCTTTTAAAAAGGATTGCCGATCGCGAACGCTCTCCAATGTACGAGGTTGGCGATGTAACCGGTGATAATCGCTTTACCTTTGAATCCAATACTACGGGAGCCAAACCTATGGACGTGCAGTTAGCTGATATTTTTGGAAGCTCCCCAAAAACGACCATGGTGGATACTTCCATAAAAAGATCCTACAAAGAGCCTGAATATGCACTGGAACATTTTCATGAATATCTAGACCAATTACTGCAATTGGAGGCCGTGGCATGCAAAGATTGGTTGACCAACAAGGTGGACCGTTGCGTAGGAGGCCGTGTTGCAAAACAACAATGTGCCGGTCCCTTGCAATTACCTCTTAACAATGTAGGTGTAATGGCCCTGGACTTTAAAGGGAAAGAAGGTATAGCCACAAGCATAGGCCACTCCCCTATTTCAGGATTGATCGATCCGTCCGCAGGTAGTAAAAATAGTATAGCCGAAGCTTTGACCAACATCATCTGGGCCCCTTTGAAAGACGGATTAAAGTCGATTTCCCTATCCGCAAACTGGATGTGGCCCTGTAAAAATGAAGGTGAAGATGCCCGACTCTACCAAGCCGTACAGGCAGTTTCTGACTTTTCAATCGCACTGGGAATCAACGTTCCTACTGGCAAGGACTCACTTTCCATGAAACAAAAATACAAGGATGGGGATGTAATCGCACCGGGCACCGTAGTTATATCGGCAGCCGCAAGTTGCAACGATATCAAAAAGGTAGTGGAGCCTGTATTGCAAAAAAATGGGGGTTCCATTTACTACATCAACCTTTCCAGGGACGCTTATAAACTAGGTGGTTCTTCGTTTGCCCAAGTACGCAATTCCCTTGGTTCTGAAGCTCCTACCATTCAGAATGACGATTATTTTAAATCGGTTTTCGACCTGATACAAACCTTGATTCAAAACGAGCAAATCCTTGCAGGTCATGATGTTGCGTCGGGCGGGCTTATTACCACATTGTTGGAAATGTGTTTTGCCGATACCCATTTGGGAGCTGAATTGGACCTGACCGATTTGGGGGAAGCAGACACTATAAAACTGCTGTTTTCCGAGAATGCGGGAATTGTATTCCAGCTTCGGGATAACCTAGTAGAAAAATTATTGGTCGATGCCAATATCGACGTAAAGAAAATAGGAACGGTGACCGATACTCCAGAACTGACCATTAAAAATGGCGGTATGGAAATGGGATTGAACATTGCATCGTTACGTGATACTTGGTTCAAGACCTCTTATTTGTTGGACAACAAACAAACGGCCAACGGACTTGCCATGGAACGATATGAAAATTATAAGCACCAACCGTTGAATTATACATTTCCGAATTCAGGGCCCATCAAACTTCCTAGCCGAAACCTGGCCGAAGGAGAGACCAGGCCAAAAGCGGCAATTCTTCGGGAAAAAGGAAGCAATTCCGAGCGTGAAATGGCCAATGCCATGTATTTGGCCGGATTCGATGTGAAGGACGTTCACATGACCGATTTAATTTCAGGCAGGGAAACCTTGGAGGACATCCAATTTTTAGGAGCTGTAGGAGGCTTTTCAAATTCCGATGTTCTGGGAAGTGCCAAAGGTTGGGCGGGAGCGATCAAATACAATGAAAAGGCAAATAAGGTCATCAAGGACTTTTTTGCCAGGCCAGATACCTTATCCGTTGGAATCTGCAACGGATGCCAATTGTTTATGGAATTGGATTTGATAAATCCGGAGCACGATGTACATGGAAAAATGACCTATAATGACTCCCATAAACATGAAAGCAATTTCACCTCTGTAAAGATTGAAGAGAACAACTCTGTCATGCTATCCACTTTGGCGGGCAGCACCTTGGGCGTTTGGATTTCCCATGGAGAGGGCAAGTTTAAATTACCGAAAAACGAAAGCGAGTATACCATTGTTGCAAAATATGGGTATGAAGGCTATCCCGCGAACCCTAATGGCAGCGATTTCAATACGGCCATGCTTTGTGATAAATCGGGCAGGCATTTGGTGACCATGCCGCATATTGAGCGTTCTACCTTTCCGTGGAACTGGGCCTACTATCCAACTGATAGAAAGGATGAAGTTTCCCCTTGGCTGGAGGCTTTTGTGAATGCAAGGAAGTGGGTAACTAGTAATAAATAAGGGAAATAATAATAAATTCTTGAAGGGGCCTTTAAAAAAAGCCCCTTTTGTTTTACCATATTCACAGTTATTAACAAGTAATTTTAAGATAGTCTATTTAGAATACCGAGTTCTTTCACTATTTTGCAAGAAAGTTTTATAAAAAGACTATGCAAAAAGTTACCCGCCTATTCGATTTTCCTTATTATCAATTGGAAAACCATCCTTTGGAAAAATCACTGGTCACCAAATACGATGGAAAATGGATGACTACCTCCACGAAGGAATACATTAAAAAAGCAAATACCATAAGTAGGGGATTATTGAGACTTGGGGTACAACCTAATGATAAAATTGCGATTATCTCCATGACCAATCGCACAGAGTGGAACATTATGGATATTGGCATTTTGCAGTTGGGCGCGCAAACGGTACCCATTTACCCCACCATTTCGGAAGAGGACTACGAATACGTTTTGAACCATTCCGAGGCAACCTATTGTTTTGTTTCCTGTGCAGAAGTGTTGACCAAGGTAAATACCATAAAACCGGAACTAAAACACTTGAAAGGTGTCTATAGTTTCGATACCCTAAAAGATTGTGACAATTGGCAGATAGTATTGGACTTGGGGAAAGACGACACCAACCAACCAGAAGTGGACAAGCGCAAGGAACAGGTCAATGCCCATGACTTGGCTACCTTAATATATACCTCTGGAACCACTGGAAGGCCCAAGGGGGTCATGCTGTCCCATGACAATATTGTTTCCAATGTGATAGCGAGTGAAAAAAGGGTACCCTTCAATGCAGGGGCCAGCGCCTTGAGCTTTCTGCCGGTCTGCCACATTTTTGAACGGATGATTTTATACCTATACCAATATTGTAGTATAGAAATCCACTTTGCCGAAGGCTTGGATAAAATAAGTGACAATATAAAGGAGGTAAGACCAAACGTAATGACGGTCGTGCCAAGATTATTGGAAAAAGTCTATGACGCCATTATCGCAAAGGGAAGCGCTTTGACAGGTATAAAGAAAAAGATCTTCTTTTGGGCGGTATCGATAGGACTTAAGTTTGAACCCTATGGTGCCAATGGTTGGTGGTACGAACAACAGCTAAAATTAGCCAGAAAATTAATATTCAGCAAATGGCAAGAAGGACTTGG